>CAVHWE010000184.1:0-5187 GCA_963639495.1 bacterium
ATTTTTAAGGATATTACGTGCTTATCCACCAGTTGTGTACCCACACATACAAAACAAGGGGTTACTTGACCTATATCAAGTAACCCCTCGGTTTTATTTTATTTGCTTAACAAATTATCACATCCAGGAACATTATTTCTCCGAAGAATCCAAGGAGAACTATGCCATATCTGAACCCTGAGAATCCAACTGATCCTTATATGCAGTCGGCGAGATGCCAAACTGCTTGGTAAAGCAACGGGTGAAATACTTCGGATCGTTGAAGCCTACACGGTAGGCTATCTCCGTTATATTTCGGTTGGAAGTTTTATCAGCCATCATCTTGCGCGAGATGTCGAGACGGTAGTTGCGGATAAACTGGGCTGTTGGCAAGCCTGTCTCCTTGGAGAGATTCTTGCTCAGTACACTGCGTGATATACCCAAGGCATCTGCCAGTTCCTGAACTCCGAACTCAGAATTATCGTAATTCTTCTCCATCACATCCATCACTTCTTCCATGAATGGACGCGTATTCTCCTCTACCATCTTCCTGTCAGCCTCAATGCTCTTTTTCTGACTGTCCTGATAACGCTTCTGGTTCTGCAGAATCATCTGGATGCGACTCTGCAGCTTTTCTGGTTCATCACTTTCCTTCATCGCTGCCTCGATAGGACGGTACAAAGCCTCAACTTCCTCTTCGCGCATCTTGTTGAGACGGCGCACATAAGCATATTGGAGCAAGGCGATGATACCTATTATAATAAGGGTAACAAACCACCAGCTCTTCCAGAAATAAGGAGTAATCTGAACTTCTACAGAGATCACCTGCTCCTTGTCGGAATTGATAGATGGGATATATTTCACCTCAAACTTATAGTCTCCAGCTGGCAGAGTGGAATAACGCACACTATGCTGACCAGCCTTGAGTTGAACCCACTCATTCTCGTATCCCTTCATGCGATAAAGGTACACGCCCTGTGTCTCGCTGCCATAATTGAGCGCTGAGAAAAAGAGGGTAAACGACTTATCACTCTCATGGATACGTAACTTTCTGGCGATGGAGATGTCTTCTTCCAGATAATCGCTGCCAGCAAAGACAGGCTGGTTATCTACCAGAAGTTCGGTAAAGCACAACTTCCCTGCCTGATGAACAGAACGGTTTATGCCCTTTACAGCCATCATACCCGCATCGGTGCCCAGGAATATCTCGCCCTTGGCATTGCGGATGGCTCCATTGAAATAGAACTGCGAACTGATCAGACCGTCTTCACGGGAGAAACTGCAGAATGCCTCGGTCTTCGGATTGAAGATAGAGAGTCCGTTATCGGTAGCTATCCACAACATACCCTGGTTATCTTCTACAATACCTTTTACGTTATTGTTGGCAAGTCCGTTATTGGTGGTATACGACTTCACTTGAGTCTTTCCGTTTTTATCGCTGGTATAGCAATACAGACCGTAGCCGTTACTGCCCATCCATATCTTTCCATCCTTAGCCTGGCAGAAAGACAATATCTTATCGAAGACTCCACTCTTCGGATTGTCGAGTTTATACTGATGATACGTTACAGCGAAATCGCCCTTGCCATGAGGACGCGACTTGAGGTCGACCTCTACCATTCCACGCACGCACCCCATCAGGAGTTTGCCCTTTCGGGTTATCAGAGAACCGATGCAGCCGCGCACATTCTGGCATCCCCTGAAAGGTTCAATGAGTTGGCGGCGCTTCATATCATAGAAGAAGAGACCGTCATTGGTTCCGAGCCACATACCATCATTGATAGGATCGTAAGCCAAGGCACCGGCAAAGTTAAGTAAATGCTGATGCTTTGCATCTATCACCAGAGGAATAATCTTGCCCGGCTGACTGAGATTCATCACAGCAAAGCCCCTTCCCCAGGTACCAATCCAGAGCTGATTGCGGTTATCGGCTGCAAGAACCGAGACGGTATTATGCGGCAAACCGGAATTTGCCACCGTATAATGAACAAAGTTCATGCTGCCTGGAGTCAAGGCATTGAGACCTCCCTCTACTGTTCCTACCCACAGGGTTCCGTCGGCTGCCGCATACATGGCATTGACAGCATTAGGAGAGATACTGCCCGGGGTGGCGGGGTCGTGACGGTAGAATTCCAAATTCAGCTGACGTGGAGCCAGCTTGGTAACACCACCCGTCTCAGAGCCTACCCATATCTGTCCGTTCTTTGAGAAAAGACTGTTGATAAAGTTGCTGCTCAGCGGATTCACAGCCGTAGCAGTATTCCAATGTTCTATCTCTCCGGTCTTATCATTGAAGATATCTACGCCACAGAGCGTTCCTACCAGAAGTTTGTCATCTGGAGAAACAGCAAGGCTCGTCACTACTTCGTGCTGGAGCGAATGGTCAGTAGCAGAGCAATGGAATTCCTGCTTTGCACTATTAAACAATCCGCGATTCGTACCCATCCATATCTTGCCATGATAATAAATAAGCGCCCCCCCATACCGACCTTCGAGCGGAGGGAACAGGGATGAGATATTCTTTGCTACAAGCTGATTGTTCTTCACAGAAAACTCGCTCACCACTCCATTGTTGCATAATACAACCGTTCCTCTGCGATAGACATCACAGATTCCGAGGTCGGGAGCATTATAAGGATAGGATGTGGACAAGACGCTGCTCACCTCGCCCTTTTCGTTAAAGCCGAAACGGGTAAGCTGATTGACAGACAGCATCCATATATTGCCCTTTGCATCACAATATATTCGGGTGCAAAGGTTCTTGAATACTTTGTTGAGTTGTGCCTCTACCTGGCTGTTCTCACAAGGTGGAACAACAGGCTGCATCGTTTTGAGGTCGAGCACCTGCGGACCTTCCTCGAAAGCCACCCAAAGGCGCTTGAACGGATCTTCGCAGACATTACGGCAACTGTTGCTTCGCAGACTGATTCCTACAGACCCCAAACCGAAGTTCATGAAATTGAAACCATCGTAGCGCACCAGTCCACCACCATGCGTACTGATCCATACGAAGCCGTAGGAATCCTGAAAGATATCATCAGCAAAGTTATTCGGCATACCTGCAGCCATATTGAGATAGCTTACATTATAGCGACTAGGCAGCCCACCTTGCGCCCAACTGCTCAAGGTTATGAAGAGAATGCTTATTATAGAAAGAATGTATCTAATCATTAACTATTCTTTTGCTCTTTTCTGTCTTCTATCTTAACGTAAATGAAAGAACCAACAGCAATCAAAGCCAGAAATATATACATTCCTAATAATCCGTAATCCATAATTATTTTCCTTTCTTTTTTAAATTCTCTTTTCCTCGTTTGACAAAATATAACCCCATTCCAAACAAGAGTGCTGCTAACAAGATAGCCGACACCAATGTCCAAACAGAATCATCCTCTTTGCCAAACATCCTAACTAAAACATATGCTGTTATTATATACTTAGATATATCTAACATCCATTTTCCTAGTTCTTCTATCATTTTATTAAGTATTTATACTTCTGCTTGCAAAAGTACGAAGAAAAAATGAAACGAAAGAATTTTTATCAAGAAAAAAACGTTCCTAGAAGTGTAAATTTACAACTCTAGGAACGTTCATATAGGAATATACTTACGTTGGCTATTGAAAGTACTTTCATCGGCCAACGAAGCTACTTTCATCGGCCAACGAAGCTACTTGCGTTTTAGAACTCAAGAATCATGCTCTGGCGAGGACGGAGCTTCACGTTCTTGTTGATAAGAACGGTGCGACCGTTTGTAACATCCGTAGCCTTATCATGAGAACCGATAATCTCTGCATAACGGGAAACATTCAGCTCGTTTGCCTCGTTCTTGCCGTTAATAACCGTCATCACATTCTTACCCTTATACTGGCGGGCAATCACGTAAACACCCTTCTGAGGACAGAACTGGGTCTGCTTGCCCTTAGTAATCACTTCATTGCCCTGACGCCAGTGCAACAGGTTGCTGAGCCAGTTGAACATCTGGTTTTCTGCCTGTGTTCTACCTTCGGCAGTAAAGGCATTGTGCTTATCACCAGCCCAACCGCCAGGGAAGTCCTTGCGTACATTGCCATCGGTTACACTCTTGGTACCGTTCATCAGCACCTCTGTACCATAATAGAGCTGAGGAGTGCGGTTGATGGTAAGAAGCAATGACAACGCCTGCTTCAAAGCCAGGGTATCCTTGCCTTCACCCAGGAAGCGGTCGGTATCATGATTCTCGATGAATGCCATTACGCTCTTTGGATTAGGATAGAGATAGTCGTAGCAGAACACGTTGTAGAGACGGTTCATGCCGTTCCACCAGTCATCGGTCTCTTCTTTCTTTGCACTATTGATGCGGTCGAAGAAGGCGAAATCCATAACGGTTGGCAGATAGCTGTTCTTCTCAGAAAGTTTGCTGTCCTTCTGCCAGGCTGCAGTATAGGCAGGCTCGGTTACCCAAGTCTCGCCTACGGTATTGAAGTGAGGATACTCCTCGCCCAGCACCTTCATCCAGTGTGCCATTGCATCGCGGTCGGCATAAGGATAGGTATCCATACGGATGCCGTCGATACCTGCACTCTCTATCCACCACTCGCTGTTCTGAATCAGATACTTGATAACGTGTGGGTTACGCTGGTTGAGGTCAGGCATAGTTGGAACAAACCAGCCATCTACGGTTTCTGTGAGATCAACCTTGCTGGCGTATGGATCAAGTACAGGAGTTAGCTTATAACTGGTCTGCAGATACTTATCGTTCACCTTAGCAGCGCCATCCACCGTACCGATGTTCTTCTGATGCTCGGCAGTCTGATTTTCAGGAGCCAGCCATTCTGGTTTATTAAACCAGTCCTTTGAAGGCATATCGGCAACCCAAGGATGCTCGAAGCCGCAATGGTTGAAAATCATATCCATCACAATCTTCAAACCTTTCTTGTGAGCCTCATCTATCAGCTGCTTATAATCGGCATTGGTTCCGAAACGTGGGTCTACACGATAGTAATTGGTGGTAGCATAGCCATGATAGCTGCTGTTCTTGCCGTTACTTGGACTGTCGTTCTCCAGGACAGGGGTAAACCACAGGGCGGTTACACCCAACTGGTTGAAATAATCCAAGTGCTGACGGATTCCCTCCAGGTCGCCACCATGTCGCAGACTAGGCTCTGCACGGTTGCAGGTCTTATCACGCATCGTCTTAAAGGCATCATTCTTCAGATTGCCATTGGC
>CAVHWE010000185.1:0-5154 GCA_963639495.1 bacterium
TGTTTGGTCCTTGCATGTGGGGGGGCATTACCTACTCTAGCTGCAAGTGAGACCTTGTCAAACCCTTCTGTGCAAATTGTTCAGCAGAATGGTACCACCATAAAAGGTGTGGTTGTTGATGAACAGGGAGAACCAATTATTGGTGCGAGTGTAATCGAAAAGGGCAACGCCAAGAATGGTACAGTTACTAATCTTGATGGTAACTATACCTTGCATCTTACGAAAAGCAATGCACCTGTAGTTGTTTCCTATATCGGATATAAAACGGTAACTGTAGTCAAGAGTGGCAAGGTTACTCTGCAGCCAGACAACAAACTTTTGGATGAGTTGGTTGTTGTAGGTTATGGTACCCAGAAGAAGGCTACCCTTACAGGTTCTGTATCTTCTATCGGTAGTGACGAATTGAGTAAGATGGCTGCTACCAACATTACCAATATCCTGGCTGGTAAGACAGCGGGTGTCATCGCCAATACCCGTACAGGAGAGCCTGGTGCTGATGATGCCAAAATCCTTATTCGTGGTAAGGGTACAATGGGTGATACATCCCCATTGATAGTAGTAGATGGTGTTGCCGATCGTTCTTTCGGTCGCTTGAATCCAGATGACATCGAGAGTATTTCCGTATTGAAGGATGCTTCTGCTGCCATTTATGGTGCGCGTGCTGCCAATGGTGTTATCCTCGTTACTACCAAGCGTGGTAAGGCAGGTAAGGTACAGGTTAAGTATGATGGTACAGTATCTTTCTCTCAGCCTACCCGTATTCCTAAGATGCTGAATGCTTATGAGTATGCTACCTATACCAATGAGTTTGATAAGAACCGAGGTGCAGCACTTACCTATCCGGAAGAGGCTTTGCAGAAAATCAAGGATGGTTCTGATCTGATTAGTTTCCCTGATACCAACTGGTGGGATGCAGTAGCACAGGATTGGGCTACCAATACCCAGCATAGTCTTTCTATTAGCGGTGGTACAGAGAAAATGTCTTTCTATACTTCTGCTCAATATATGCAGCAGGATCCTATTTACAAGAATAGTCCGCAGAAATATAAGCAATATCAGTTTACCACGAATCTTGATGCGCAAATCAACAAGAGCATCAAGTTGAGCATGGATATTTTGGGTCGTCGTGAAACCCGCGACCGTGGTGTGCGTTCTACAGAGGATATGTTTGGTTATTTCTTGACCACCAATCCTATGTCGGCTCCTTACTATCCTAACGGATTGCTCCGCAAGGGATTCGATGGTGTAACCAATAATGCAGTCTTGATGATTTCTGATATTCCAGGTAAGAGTACCACAACCAATAATACTTTGAATCTGAAGCCAAAGGTTCGTATTGACTTGGATGTACTGACCAAGGGATTGTATGCAGAAGGTTATGCAGCACTTGACTTCTCGTTTAATAATGGAAAGACGATGAATAATCCATTTGATATCTATCAGTATAATTCTGATACTGACAGTTATGAAAACTTGAGAAGTTCAACAGGAAGTATTTCTGTAAATTCATGGTCATCCAACTCTGACAGAATTACATTGAATGCGCGTATAGGTTATGCTCGTAGTTTTGGAGATCATAAGGTAGATGCTTTCGTATCATACGAGCAGATGAAGTACAAATATAATACTGTGAGCGGCTATCGTAAGAACTTCCTGTCAACAGCTCTTCCTGATTTGAACTTTGGTGGAACAAAGGATTCTGACAAGGATAATAGTGGCTATTCTGATGAGTTCGCTCGCCAGAACTGGTTCGGTCGTGTAAACTATAACTATAGGGATAAGTATCTCGCAGAGGCAACTTTGCGTTATGATGGTTCCATGAACTTTGCCAAAGGTCATCGATGGGGCTTGTTCCCTTCTTTGTCTGCTGGTTGGGTAATGTCTGAGGAAAGTTGGTTTAAGCCTTTGAGTAAAACTGTAAACTTCTTGAAGCTGAAGGCATCTTATGGTATGATGGGTAATGACAATATTGCTGCGTATCAGTATTTGTCAACTTTCTCATATCGGGAAGGTAACCTTTATGCATTCGGAACAACTCCATCTTTGGTGCAGAGTGTGTATGCTACAACTTCTGCTAATCCATTGGTAACATGGGAAAAGGCTCATTCTTGGAATGTCGGTTTCTCTTCTCAGTTCTTGAATGGAATGTTTGGCTTGGACTTCGACTGGTTTAAGTCAGCCCGTCGTGACATTTTAATTACTCGCAATGCCTCTGTTCCAACCTATTCCGGTTTGACTTTGCCTTCAGAGAATCTCGGTAAGGTAGATAATACAGGTTTCGAAGCTGTAGCCTTCTATAAGGATCACAAGGGTGATTTCTCTTGGAATGTATCTGCCAATGTTACTTATGCAAAGAATAAGGTAGTCTATATGGATGAGGCTGTGAAGATTGTGGCTTGGCAGCGTGTAACAGGTCATTCTATGGATGGTTATACACTTTACCATGCTAAGGGCATTTATCAGACTCAAGAGGAAGTGGACAATTCTATTCATTTGCCTGGAGCAAAACCTGGTGACTTGATTTTTGAGGATACCAATGGCGACAAGCAGATAACTTGGGATGATGCTGTTCGTACGGATAAGAGTGCTACACCACGCTGGATGTTCGGTCTGACCCTCGGCGGTTCTTGGAAAGGTATTGATTTCACAGCATTTTTCCAGGGACAGGCTGATGCACAGATTCTCGTAAAGCCAACCATGAATATGGCAAAAGAGTTCTATGATGGACGTTGGAGAGAAGATGCTTCTGAATCAGAAAGACTCAATGCAAAATATCCACGTGCATTCATGTCTGTATCTCAAGTTGATACCCGTAATGTGCTGGATTCCGACTGGTGGTTGCGTGATGCTTCTTTTGTTAGACTGAAGTCTATGGAAATAGGTTATACATTCCCTAAGACTCTGATTCAGCATGTAGGCTTGACCAATGCTCGCATCTACGTTAATGGTAACAATCTCTTCACTATTGATAGTATGAAGATTTTCGATCCAGAAATGACTGATGGTATCAAGGGTTATCCTATTCAGCGTTCATGGACTTTTGGTCTTAATTTAGCATTCTAATATTTAAATAGTAGATAACATGAAATACAATATATTAAAAGGTGGTGCCATTTTCTGTGTGGGTTTGATGATGGCATCCTGCTCCGACTTTCTGGATGTAGATCCTCGTAATAAGATTTCTGATGCTGCAGTCTGGAGTAATGTAGATTTGGCTAATGCCGCCCTTAATGATTGCTACACTTATGTAGAGGGTGAAAATGAAAATGGTGTGCCATTCTCAAGCTATACAGATGATGTATATCATCGTACAGGTTATGCCACAGAGGTTTATACTATGGGTACTGTATCTTGTGATAACTATAATGTGGGATACTCTGAGGCTCGTGGTAATACCTGGTATTTTTACTACAAGGCAATTAAGCAGGTAAATGAATTGTTGGAGAATATCGGCAATGTGCCTGTTTTTGGTAATACAGAGACAACGATGAAAAAGCAGATTGAGGGACAAGCTTATTTCCTTCGTGCATTCTTCTATCATCAGTTGTATTCGCTTTATGGTCGTGTACCTTTGGTATATCATACATTCGATATTGATTCTCAGTGGGAACAGACCCGTGCTCCGATGGATGAGGTAGCTGACTCTATCTGCAAGGATTGTGATCGTGCAGCCGAAATCTTACCTGTACAATATGCATCGAGTGATGACTTCGGTCGTGCTACCAAGGGTGCTGCTCTTGCGGTGAAGGCTCGTACTTTGCTTTATAAGGCAAGTCCTCTCTTTGGTACTCCTTCTAAGGAGCGTTGGCAGGCAGCTGCTGATGCCAATAAGGCTGTCATTGATTTAAATGCTTATAGTTTGCCTTCTGTCAGCAATGCTGATGAGTATGCGGCTTTATTCTATGATGCAGAGAATCCGGAGATCATCTTTGAGAAGTTATATAATACCAAAGATCCAGAGGGTGGTGCATTAAACTATCTTTTCCAAGCTCCTATGGGTGCCTTTGCTGGTGGTCATGGTTGGGGTGTATGGTTGCCAACTTATCAGGCTGCTGATGTTTACGAGAATGCGGATGGTAGTAAGTTTGAAATGAAGGACGTCAAAGAGTATTCTATCAAGAAAGCTGAGGTTACTGATGCGGGCGTTGTTTATAATAATGCAACCATTCAAGCAACTACCCAGTCGCCATACGTAGGTCGTGAGTTGCGTTTCTATGCTAACTTTATCTATGATGGTTCGAAATGGGGATATGGTGATGACAATCGTGAAATTGGCGTGTTTGAACCTGGTGAAGAAGGTGTAAAAGGTGGTAATTCTTCTGCTCTCAATACAGATGATGAGTACTGGAATGCAACCAAGACCGGATACTATATGAAGAAGTTCCTGAATCCTGCTTACAATACAGATCAGGAGGATGAGGTGGATACTACTCCTTGGATTTTCTTCCGCTTGGCTGAAATCTATCTGAACTATGCTGAATGCCAGATGGAGCTTGGCAATAAGGCTGAGGCTTTGAAGTATATCAATCTTGTTCGTCAGCGTGTTGGACTTCCTGCAGCAACTGGTAAGGACTTGCGTGCTGAATACGAATATGAGCGTCGTGTAGAGTTGATGTTCGAGGGACAGCGTTTCTTCGATCTCCGTCGTTGGAAGAAAATGCCAGAAACATATTCTGGGGATAATCTTCCTACTGCCATGAAGATTTACAAGATGAAGGATGGTACCATGCTTTATACACATGATAAAACTGTTCTTCAGCAGCGTAGTTTCAGGGATGCTATGTATTGGATGCCGGTACCTCGTTATGAGTTGAACAAATGTCCAAACTTGGATGGTGCTCCTTATGAAGGAACTCAGAAGTAGTGAGATAGTCTCGTTTTACTGAATTATATTCGCCCATCTTGAATTTCAATCTCCCTTGAGGTCTTTAGAGATAAGGCAAGGGGATATATATAAAAAGCCCCCGATAGTAACAATGCTATCGGGGGCTTTTGTATTCTTTTAAAACTAAATCAGTTTTTCGATTTCTTCAATAGAAAGTCCTGCTCCTTGGGCAACTTGCTCTTGTGTGAGCCCCATGCCGAGAAGCCGCTTTGCGGTGGCCAACTTTTCTTTGGCAATACCTTCTTCTCTGCCTTCTTTCCTGCCTTCTT
>CAVHWE010000186.1:0-5108 GCA_963639495.1 bacterium
CCAACTCAACCATATCAACACCCATGTCGATACAGTTCTGGAATGCCTGAATAGAGTTTTCAGGAGCATTACGCCAGTCTCCACGATGAGAAACTACCATAACATTTTCTTTTGCAGGCTTGTTGAAATTCTTAAGAATCTCTTTCAGATTGCTTTGTGCAAAGCTCACCGAAGTGAGCATGCACAACAAAGATAAAATATAAATCTTCTTCATTTTAATTCAATTTACCGTCTTTCCAAACTAACTTTTCTCCCCAGAAAGGAACAACAGAGTTCTCGCAGTTAAGCTTGCTGGCTCTTTCTAAGGCTGAATTCAAACTCCATCTAGACTCTTCCTCGCTTTCGTGAGAAAGTTCCAGAATGTGTGAGAGTAATACATAGTCAGGCTTTGTCTGACCGGCACCAGTACCGATAATGTTGTTCTCGGTAAGCGCATTAGGTGCGTAGCGAGGAATCAAAACATTAACGTGTGGCAGAATGTTGGTATACTGAGCAGCCTTGAAGTTAGAGTCGCCAGTATGGAGCATTGTGAAGTTGCCACTATCATCGCCACATTCAAAAGTAAATACAGAAACGAAGTTTGATAAGCCAGAGTTGTTATGGTCTGTAATAGACACATGAATCTTGATGTTATTAAACTGATAATCGGTATTTTCCTTAGAAGTATAGCCACCCTTTATCCAGTTAGAATAAACAGGCTTTCCTGCATTCAGCATCGCGTTGATGAGAGCTGTGTTGTAGTGATCCTGGTGTTTGTGAGTAACACAGAGGAAATCCAGATAAGGCTCCAGTTTCTCTGCCCAGCGATGGTTGATGTCAATACCAAAGCAAGTGGTAGGAGTCTTTACGATGTAACCCATATTGTAGAGCTGCCAGATGCATGTAGTACCATTCTCAACGGTAGTCGTCTTGATGGCATTGATTACATGATCCAGAGACAAACGGTAGAACGCCAGCATAGGGTCGTACTTTTCTCTCATTTCAGCAGACTGGTCCAAAGAAGCAATATAGCTTTCAAAGAAATCAGAAGTGCAGTCGTCTGCCATCTTCTGTATCTTCTTTAGAACTTCAGATCTTTCCGCATTGAGAGGTTGCTGCTGTAATGGAGTAGTAGCCCACAAAGCTTCAGCCACCTCTTTTGCAGTCTTCATGTCGGTAGTTTCACCTATTTCGACAGGCTGCGCATAAGTCATTCCGTCTTCGTCACTTCCACAAGAGCAGAGGGCGCAAGCGAATAATGCGATGAATAAATATATCTTTTTCATACTGATTCAAATATTAATATTGGTTTGTACCATGAATATTACCACCTCTGCAGCTCCATGTAGATTTCTCTGGACCGGCAAAGATCTTAATAGCAGCAACATTACCGCCGATATAAGAAACATAGAGCATCTGGTTCTCGCCGATAGTCATTCCAGACATAATCTTGGCATTATTATCTGTACCTTCTGAGTCCATGTGCCAAAGTTCCTCGCCATTTGTGCTGTTTACTGCGTAGATGCGACCGGCGCCGCTACCGAAATAAACAGTTCCCTTATCGTCGAGAACAGGGAAGCAATAAGTAGGAGCTGCATCAATAGTGAACTTCCACTTCAACTGTCCAGCCTTATCAACTGAGCAAAGAGCCTTGCCACCCTTGTCTGTGAAGTAGATATTGCCGCTCTTGTCAACAATAGGAGCATAGATATCACCCGCAGCTTCAACGTTCCACTTGGTAGAACCATCTGCTGTGTTCAAAGCCAGCAAACCTGCACCACCAATTTGGGCAGCATAAAGAGTTTCGCCATCCAAAGCGAAAGAACCGATTTCTGTTACCTTACCGGCTACCTTCCAAAGCTGAGTGCCATCGGCCTTGAAACCATAAATAGTAGTACGTGTACCTACATAGATATTGCCTGTCTTGTCTATAGCTACAGCTCCAGCCTTGTTCTTTGTACCAGCCAGTTTAACAGACCAGTTCTTAACACCAGTAGCTGTATTGATAGAATGGAGAACGTTGTCGCCATCAAGGATATAAACTGTCTGTCCGTCAGCAGTTACAGCAGGGAAACAGTCCAGATTCTTGTTGGCAGCTCCTGTAGCGTATGTCCACTTCTGTGTTCCATCGCTATTGATAGCATACAAGGTTGCGTTGCGAGCACCCTGATACAAAGTACCGTCTTTGCCTACTGCTACACCACCACCATAAGTAGTCTTAGGAATGGCAGCGGTCCATTTCACAGTACCTGTCATCGCATCAAAAGCAGTAACATCACCCGTAGCACCTGCAGAAGGCAAGTAGAATGTATTTCCGTCTGAAGAAAATACTGCATTTGCAGTCTTCACCATACCACCGTTAGGCATATCTGTAGACCAAACCTTGAAAGGCTCTGTATCAGAAACAGGTCTTGCCTTTGTTGTAGAAATCATAGAACGCTGGTTGCCATAGATGGCCTGGATGGTGATGGTATAAGTAACCTTGTTAACCAAACCTGTTATAGTATATGAAGTAGTCTTTGCATCCAACTCTACAGAACCACCTTCGTATGTAGCAACTTCCGGTGTCCAATTGACCAAATAACCTGTTGGGTTGGCTCCCTGCATAGGAGCCCATTCCAACAATACCTTCTCATCTTGTGCTGTAGCGTTTAAACTACCTACCTGGCAAATGTCCCAACTTGCTTTTGGAAGATCATCGCTACAAGAACCGAGAATAAAAACTGTCACTAAAGACAGTAAATATATAATCTTTTTCATGTCTTAACCGTTTATTAATTGTTGTCATATCCAGGGTTCTGCCAGAGGATAGACTTGTTGCCTACCTTTTCAATCTCCTGCTGAGGAATAGGGAAGAGTAATTGATAATCCTTGATTTCAACACCATTCTCAGCCATCACGCTCTTTGCAAATCCCATTCTTACCAAGTCGAACCAGCGCTGACCCTCATAAGGGAATTCTCTCTGACGTTCAACCAAGATGCCCTTGCGGAACTTCTCCTGTGTAGGCAACTGTTTTGCAGTCAGATTAGAAATGCCAGCTCTCTGTCTTACGGCGTTGAGATACTTCAGGGCAAGTGAACCCTCAGATGCATCATACTGAATCTCGTTGAGTGCTTCTGCATACATCAGAAGAACATCTGCGTAGCGAAGAAGAATCTGATCATTACCTACAGTCTTGAAGGTAGGGCTCTTTGTATCATAGAATTTGTTCATCAAACGAACGTTTTTCTCAACCTGTACGTATGTAATGAGGTCTTTGCGAGTATCACCTGTAGGGAATGTGTTGAGCAGAGAACTTGTCTGGTTGGTATCATCAGATGCATTGGTGAGATTGTACCAGTAACTATGTCCCTCTCCCTCTATTTCCTTGTTGAAATGTACGGCGAAGATAATCTCATTATTATTCTTGTTATCCACATTGAAGACTTGGGCGATAGGGCTTACCAGCTGATATTTTCCGATTAACTGAGAAAGAATGTCTTTAGCCTCAGTCCATTTGTGGAAAGTAAGATATACCTTACCGAGCAAAGCCTTGGCAGCACCAGAGGTTGCTCTACCCATATCTGCAGAAGAGTAAGTTTCTGGAAGATAGTTGTTGTCAACAATCTCCTTCAAATCTCCGGCAATCAAATCGAACATCTGCTCATCAGAATATCTCGCAACTTTCAGAGCCTCCGCAGCACTTACTACATGCTTGGTAGCAGGAACGCCACCCCAAATACGATACATGTTGAAGTAGTTCAAAGCTCTGATAAACATCGCTTCGCCCTTGTACTGCTTCTTCAGGTTTTCTGCAAAGTTTGCACCATCAATCTGGTCGAGCAAGAGATTGCAACGATAAACGTTGTTGTTGAAGTTCGCCCAGTAAGAACTGAGGATTCCATTAGATGGTTTCTCTGTGAAATGGTCGATATCGTAACGGTCCTGGGTACCTGCTGTAGGGGCGCCCAAAGAAAGGTTGTCACTACGATACTCGCAGCATTCTGTATAGAAATTCACCTGTGACTGCAATTTTGCGTAGCAGCCGATAACTGCTACATTATAATCGCTCGCAGTCTTATATACTTTGTCAATGGTTACGCTGCTTGCTGGCTCCAAATCGAAGAAACTGTCTCCGCAAGAGGTCATGAGCAGAGTTGCCAATGATGCTAATACTAATATCTTTTTCATGTTGCTATATTCTTTATAATGTGAGATTCAAACCAAACATATATGTTCTTGCCAAAGGATAAGTACCATAGTCCTCACCTGGAGTCAGGTTCTTGGAAGGACGGGCATTTACCTCTGGGTTGTAACCGCTGTAGTTGGTAATTGTGAAGAGGTTCTGTCCTGAAACATAAACTCTCATCTTCTCAACCTTGAACTTCTGAGTAAGTGCACGTGGCAAAGTATAACCTAATGACAGGTTCTGGAGACGGAGGTATGAACCGCTTTCCAAATGCCAGGTAGAAGTACGGCTGTTGTAACCTGTCTGCTTACGGTTAGCCTTATTTACCGAACCGCTGCCTGGATTCTCAGGACTCTTCCAACGGTCGAGAGCAATCTTGGTACCATTGGTGTTACCCTCCATATTATCGAGGTAGCGCTTGTTCAAGTTCAGAATCTTGTTGCCATATACACCCTGGAAGTTGAAGTCCATATCGAAACCTGCATACCAGAGCTTACCGCCGAAGCCGTATGTGAACTTAGGCATGTAGTTGCCGCAGATAGTGCGGTCTTTATCCAAATCCAACTTGCCGTCTCCGTCAACATCAACGAAGCGGAAGTCACCTACTTCTGTATTGTCGAAGTGAGGATACTTTTTCAAGTCTTCTTCTGTAGCAAAGATGCCGTCCTGTACCAAGAGGTAATAGTTACCGATAGGCTTTCCTACCTCTGTAATATAATATGCGTGTCCTACACTACCCGAAGAAATGATAGGCGCATTACCAGGACCTAACTCTTTCACCTCATTGGTGTTCTTGGCATAGTTGGCATTAAATGAATAGCCGAAACCATTAGCAAATGTATGCTGTGATGTCAAAGCCAATTCCCAACCACGGTTGTTTACCTTACCCAGATTCTGGAGAGAAGTGCTGTAACCTGTCAACAGAGGTACTGGTACATAAAGCAACATGTTTGAAGTGT
>CAVHWE010000187.1:0-5108 GCA_963639495.1 bacterium
AACTCCTCTGCCTTGGAAGAGTCGGAAGTCAGACGAACATCACCAGATAAACCAGCACCTGCAATATAAACATATCGTCCGTCAGCTGTCTTCAAAGCAATCTTTCCCTTACCTCTATCCTCCACAACAAACTTCACCTGATTTCTCATGTCGTTTCGGTTACCGGAACTATGCATCAAACCATGTCCGGTAGCATCCATTAAACTTCCATCAGCGAGATTAGAGAATCTTATGGTCTTGCCTATAGGCAGATTGGCAGTTCTGTCTGCCAACGGCTCCTCCACCTTGAAATCATCAAAATCAGCCACACCGCCATTCAATTCCTTCTTGTTGAAAGCATAAAGTGCCACACGTACACCCTGGAAGGTCTTCAACTGATAAGGTGAAAGCATCTGATTGCCGATATTCTCCCAGTTCTTACCATCCAGAGAGTAGGAATATTGCAACTGGCTCTTGTCATAATCACCCCAAAGTCGCAACCAAACTACCTTACTTTTTGCCAACGGCTTCAACACTTCCTTGTTGGTATTCTGGTCATAACATCTCAAGTTCAACCCCTTATCTGTCTTGACAACGCCCAATGAAGCGTATGGCGTATTGATGGCACCCAAACCAGCCTCATCACCTACCTTCAAGCGGGATGCATCCAACTTTACAGATGTATAAGATACCGGTCCGATGGCACGCTGCGTCAATGTATTCTTTGCCCAAAGCAGTTGCTTGGCAGGCATGGAATGCAAACGCAGCCATCCTTTTCGTTCCTTATTCAGCGACCACATCTTGTCATTCGGATTATGATTCCATTGCCAAACCGGTTTAAAAGTTTTACCCGAGAAATCATCACATCTGTCGTATGGAGCCTGTGGTGTCTTTACCATATCATTCGGTTTGAACCAGGTACGAGGCGAACGTCCCAGGTTCTTCTCCAATCCGAAGTAAGGCCAGCCGTCAACCCAAGTGATAGGCGACAGGCACACCGTTCTTCCCACGGCATTGAAGTCCTGCATCGAAACACCCCACCATTTCCCGTCAGGAGCCTGCACGATGCCGCCCTGATGAATGGTAGCACATCCCAGGTTCAGACCATTAGGCTTGTTGTTCTGGAAATTGAAACCATCTTCCGGCAAAGGCCGACCGATTCCCATGTTACCTACGCTCCATCCAGTAGCATAACCATAAGATTCGCGCTCGCTAATTACGCAAGTTTCATAAGGTCCCCAAATACTCTTGCTTCGGGCACACTGCATGCGGCCCATCGGTGAATAATCTGCAGAGAGGATATAGTACATACCATTGATTTTATAAACATGATGTCCCTCACCCATCGCATTGCCTTCCGGAATCACCACCTTGCTGCTGCCCTCTACCGGACCACTCAAATCGGGCTTCAACTCCGTAACGGTCACGTTTCCATACTTGTGCACGGCATAAATCTTGCCATCCTCATCGAAGAGCACAGAGAGGTCGTAGATATCGCCATTAACTTTATGATGCGTCCAAGGACCCTTGGCACTGTCCGAGATATACACCTGCAATCCATGCCCGTTGATATTAGAGAAGATATAGAACTTGCCGTTATGATATCGGATTGCAGGTGCCCAGATACCCTGTCCGTAAGCCTCCTTGCCATTGCGGAGATTGAAATCATCAGAATCATCAAAGCGGTCGAAGCAATAGGAAGAGAACTCCCAATTTACGAGATCCTTGGAATGGAGAACCACCAGTCCCGGCACACTGTGCATCGTGGTACCCGCCAGATAGTAATCCTCCCCTACTCTGATAATATCAGGGTCAGAAAACTCATCATAAAACAAAGGGTTTGTAAAGGTACCATTACCGTTATCAGCCGACCAAGACTTCCCTTTCAAAGTCTGTGTCAGAACATTCTTGGCTGCAGATTTTTTCTGCGCCGCAGCTCCCAAAGAACCGCTCAAAAAAGCGATGCAACAGGTTGCAAATAATAATTTCTTCATTCTCATTGATAGGTCTAAAAGATTATTATAAAAAATATTGCCACAAAAGTACGAATAATTATCCAAACAGAGGTGGATAAAATGATACTTTTATGGCAACAAATGTAATTTTAGGACATTATTTAATCAGATAAGTCTTTCCTGGTTCTGTTTCCAAGTCATATTCATATACGTCAGGAATAGGAACCTTCACTCCTTCTGCTATCCGATGCTGTTCCATTACAGGCTTCACTTCTGCAGATGCAAAAAGGATATTAGGACATATTCCTTCAGCCTTCTTCAGATTCTTCGCCTTCAGCGGAACGTAGGAGCGGAGACGCAGCACGCCTCCGATGGTGGAGCGAATCTTCGCCTTCATCAGTCTGCCATTCTTCCAGTCCATATCCACCACAAAGCCGCCACGGGCACGAAGTCCCTTTACGCTTCCTTCTTTCCAGGCATCAGGCAAGGCTGGCAAGAGATGCACGGCTCCATCATGACTCTGCAGGAGCATTTCGGCGATACCAGCTGTTACTCCGAAGTTGCCGTCAATCTGGAATGGCGGATGGGCATCGAAGAGATTCGGATAGGTTCTGCCATCAGGATATTCCTTTGCCTGCGCATCAGATGGCAACAGGCGAAGCATATTGCTGATGATTCTGAAAGCATGATTGCCATCGAGCATGCGTGCCCAGAAGTTCGTCTTCCAACCCAGACTCCAGCCCGTAGCCTGGTCGCCACGATGCTTCAGAGTGGTGGCAGCGGCATGGAACAGTTCCGGATGAGAGAAAGGAGAAATCTGATTGGATGGATACAATCCATAGAGATGCGAGATATGGCGATGCTCATTCTTCGGATCATCCGCATCCACAAGCCACTCCTGCAACTGTCCGTACTTTCCTATCTGCATTGGCGGAATCTGCGAAACCAGCTGCTGCATCTCCTTGCGCTCTGCCTCATCAACTCCCAATATTTCAGAAGCCTTCACGGCACTGGTCAAGGCATCGAAGGCTATCTGGTTATCCATCGTACATCCCGCCGTTACGGCAGTTCTCTTACCCATAGGTCCCTGTTCCGGACTCACCGACGGCACGGTTACCTTCCATTCGGTGCCCGGCAACTTCTGCATATAGTCGAGATAGAACTCAGCGGCACCTTTTATTACCGGATACCACTGTGCAAGGAAAGCCTTGTCGCCTGTATAGAGATAATGCTGCCAGAGATGAGTGGTGAGCCAGGCTCCACCATTCGGGAACATGCCCCACTGCGCACCATCCACTGGACCCGCTATGCGCCAGATATCGGTGTTATGATGTGCCATCCAGCCACGGCAACCATACATTTCCCTAGCCGTCTGTGCTCCCGTTACGCTCAAATCCTTAATCAGCGAATACAGAGGCTCCGTGGTGTTACCGAGATTCGTTACCTCGGCAGGCCAGTAGTTCATCTCCGTATTGATGTTGATGGTATATTTGCTGTCCCAAGGGGCATTTTTGCTGTCGTTCCAAACACCCTGCAGGTTTGCCGCCTGTCCACCAGGCTGTGAAGAGGAGATGAGCAGATAGCGACCATAGTTATACATCAGCGCTACCATCGCCATATCCTTGCTGCCCGCAAATTTCTCCAGGCGTTGGTTGGTAGGCAACGAAGCATTGATATCGGTTGGCAAAATCAGAGAAGAAGTAGCGAACTGCTTCTGGTAAGCCTCCACATGGCGTTTCTCCAACTGTGCATAGCTCATCAGTTTCACCTTATTTATATAGTCGGCATTGCGTTGGGCAGCATTGCCCGACACATCGTGATAGTTCACAAAATTGGTGGCAGCGCTCACGATGATGGTTGCCTCGGTGCCATCCGTCCTTAAATCAGCCACACACTCGGCAGTGAGAGCCGCCTTGATGCCTTCCTGGTCTTGTCCCTTCACCTTCAGCATAACCCCTGAAGACGTTTTCTGAGTCTGATGTTCAAAAGGCGAATCCAGGGTAACATCGATATTCAAGGCACCCTTTCTACTCGCCTTGATGTGGCAAACGATAACGCCATCAGCCAGCGAAGCAAAGGTGGTGCGGATATATCTTACGCCATCCATCACGAAAGAAGTCGTGGCAATCGCCCTCTTCAAATCGAGGTTACGCACAAACTGCTCAGTCTTTCCCTGGTTCTTCATGCTGATATGCAGATTTGCCATCGGCAGGAAGCGCATGCCATGAGGACCTGGGATGAAGGTCTGATTGATGAGAGCTGCCGCCTCCTCTTCCCTGCCATTGAAGATGAGTTCCCTCACCTTTGGCAGATTCTCCAGGGATTTCTTGCTATTGTTGTTATGAGGGCCACCACTCCAGAAAGTCTCCTCATTCAACTGGATATTCTCATCCGTGGTTCCGCCATACACCATACCTCCCAGATGTGAGTTTCCGATAGGCAGAGCCTCCAGCCACTGCTGGGCAGGGGCGTTATACCAAAGCAGAGTACTATTATCTGTGCAACTTGTCTTAGCCATCATCTCTATCGGAAACAATAGTCCCAAGACCCAAGCCCCCAAAATCATCTTATTTCTGTTCATAAAATCAGCATTGATTAGTAATTAAAAACGGCACAAAGATAAGGAAACTTTTTGATTTTCCATCACTTTGTGCCGTCAAAATTAAAAATATCTCAAACTTTAAACCTATTTTCTTTTAGAATACTCAAAACAATCTACATCTATATATCCTCCGGTAGCCTTTGTTGCATAGTTATAGATGGCGATACGGGTTCCCATAAAGAGGCGGCGATAATCATACAGCATCTTGAAATCCTTGATGGCAGGAATCCAGGTCTTGCCGTCTATACTATATAATAAGGTGGCGAGATCCTGATGAAGACGGAAATCGCAACTCATCTTCAGATAGATGATGCTTGATTTCGTTGCCTTATCCTGCTTCAGATTCAAAGGCTGGCGATACACCTCCTCACGCTTCACACCGGTCACCGCCTTCTCCTTATCCGTCAGGGCCACACTCTCCTTGGTACCTACCACAAAGAGTTTCTTGCCTTCCTTTACGATAGAAAGCAGGGCTGCATCACCTTGGAAGGCTGACAAGCCAGCCACATCGCCATCTTTCATCTTGCTCACATCCATCTTGATGATTCCCTCGCAGGTTGGTCCTTCGGTAC
>CAVHWE010000188.1:0-5107 GCA_963639495.1 bacterium
AAGTATAGCTTTATAGGAAAAAGCCTTTGACACAAAAGTGTATTTCTCAAGAGTGTGGCTTAAGAATTACACTTTTGTGTATAAAAAGAAAGGATAAATAGCGTTTGTTGATAGATTTTTGATGAATTTACCTTATTTTTTCATTACCAAATCTGCGAGCACGATGGCGGATTCCTTCTCATCCCTCGGTGCATCCTTTGACTTCCATGCCACGATGAAGCGGATTCGGGCAGCGGTTACCTTGTAACCTTTCAACTCCCATTTGCCTAGTTTCTCTTTCATCTTGAGGGAGAGCTGGGCTATGTCTCTGCCTGTTGATGGGAGACAGAGACAATGGTCGTGATAGGTTAGCGGCATACCGCTTCTCAAGGAAAGAATAGCATCCTTGTGAGGCTTGGAGAAGCCCAGGTTTACATCCTTGTGTGAGAGCTGAAGCACTATTTCGTTGGGCTCATCATAAGCTTGGGCATCATAGAGATGCTGGGCACTTTTCAGGCTGTCGAAGAGATTGCCGTTGGTGTGGATGGTTAGTGTACGCTTGGCACGGGTCATACCCACATAGTATCGGCGCAGTATGTCATCAGTAGGATGCTCGGGATGGGTAATGAGCATCAGTACATGGTCGAACTCATGACCTTTTGCCTTGTGGATGGTGCTTACCACGATGTCTGATTTCGAGATGTCACAGAAGTCTTCTACTGATGATTCGAACACGAACTCCCTCAGGTCGCTGTAGTACTTGGCACGATTGGTCTGTTCAAATATCTGGAGACTGCGGCGCAGATATGGCAATGCCTGGCTGGTGGCATACTTTTGGACTGTCAGCTGCTTGGCTGCTTCCCAAATATCATCAGGGATGATAGGGGATTTCGTTGCCTTGATACCTTGATCTATCTTCTTCAAGAAGTATCTTACCTCTGCCAGATTCCAGAAACGCAAGCCGTCCATTGATTGTACCAGCTTGGCCTTGATGCCATGACTGTGAAGAAGAGCCAGCATGATGACTGCCTCCTCATTGGTCTGCGTGAGGATACTGATGGTTTCGTTCTTCTTGTGGGACGATGCATCGGCTTCTTTTGAAGCGTTATTTCTTAGTAATTGCGTAACATCTTCAAGAATAGGCTGATACATATAAACCTTTTTCTCCTGAATCTCGTATGGATGCTTCACGATTCTTACCTCTCCATCTTCTTGACTCATGGAGATGATAGGGGTAGATTTGATTCGCTGGCGGATGTTGCGGGCAAAGTCGTTGGCTGCATCCACGATGTGGCGAAGGCTGCGGTAATTCTCGGTCATCTCGACGAAACGGCTGTGTTCTGTCTGGGTCAACTCATAGAGATACTGCGAGTTGGAACCCCTAAACTCATAGATGTTCTGGTCATCATCGCCTACGGCTATCACCCTCATCTCTTCGTTGGCTTTCATCAGAGCAGTGACAAGGGCATAGTCATCCTTGCTCATGTCTTGCGCCTCATCGATCACGAGCACGGTCTTGCTGATGCGATTGGGTTCCACTTCTCCATTGTTGATCATTTCGGCGGCTTGCTTAACCACATCTCCAGCCTCATCCAGATTGCCAACTCTGCCCAGCAGGTCGAAGCAGTAGGAATGGAAGGTCTTGATTTCCACGAAATGGGCGACATTGCCGATGAGTTGCATCAGTCGCTGCTTGAACTCGGTAGCGGCTGCACGAGAGAAAGTGAGCATCAGGAGTTGTTCGTGCTTTACATCTTCCAACAGCAGGAGAGAGGCAAGCTTATGTACGAGCACACGTGTCTTGCCGCTGCCAGGACCGGCAGCGACTACGATGCAGCGAGACTCATGGTCGTCGATGATTTCCTTCTGTCGCTTGGAGAGCATTCCGAAGAGTTGCTTATACTTCGAAGGTGTTACGTTGCGCTCTATCTCAGTCTCCCGGTTGCCCTTGAAGTACTTTAAAATGAAGCGATGGTAGTCCATCTGAAAGTAATCCTGCACATATTGCAGGGCGGCGTCATAATCCCTTACCATCAGGTTGGCATATTCGCCCACGATGTGAATCTGCTGAATCTTCTGCTTGTAGAATTCGTTGAGCATGCGGTAATCCTCCTGCTTATAGTGGAGGCGAGGTTCCTTGATGCGTTTAATAGCCATCGCATTGTAGAGTACCAGGAATCCTCCTTCCAGCTTCATGGCTCCTATCTTGGAGAGATAGAGCAAGGCTTCCTCCACGTCCTCCAACTGCAGGGAAGAGAAGTCGGAGAAGAGTGACTGGCTGCTGGATTTCAGATCGTTCAGAAGTTCAACCACCGAGAATTGAAGAGGTTTCTCTCTTGAATCTACAGAAGAGCTATTGTTGCTCTCTTCTGTTACAGTTTTACTTATTTCCTCAGCCAGGCTGTATAGTCTTTCGATGATGAATCGGCAAACCTCAATTCGTCTTTCGAATCGCTTGATGATGGTTTCTATATCCTTGTCTCTTGTTACGATGAGATTGCGGACACCGTCTTCCTTCTTGTGTGCATATCCCTTCACTGCTAAGAAGTATAGCAGTGTGCGGATTTGCTTTTCTGTTGAAGTGTTGATACCGTCATGTACGGCATTGTCATTGAGTTGTTTGTATGTGATATGTAGCGATTCATCCGGGATATGTTCCAGAATGTATCTTTCCAGTTTGGCGAAGTTCTCCAGCATCTGCTGAGGCTTGCGTTGTTTGTCGCTGATGTCTTGCAGATAGGCTGAGATGTCACGGGTATCGGCAAGGATGCCTTCCTGACGCATTCGTTCAACGGAAGAGATGACGTCTCGCTTGCTGAGTCCGAGAATGTCGGCGAGGTAATCGATGCGGGATTCTGCCTCGCTATCCTGCGCCTTGGCTATATGCTTCTGGGTGATGAGCGACTTGATGATGCGGATGGCATTCTTCATCTCATCTTCAGAGAACAGGGGTGATTCGGTGAGGCGCAGTCTTGCCTCGTCCATGTTCTTGACGGTGATACCTGTGGCATAGACGTGCGGAATGTTGTTGCCACGCTCTATGTATCCGCTCTGTTCAAGAGCAGAAAGGGCGGTGCGGACACGGGTTTCTATGTCGGATACCGAGTCATCCCAACCGGCTTGGCGGGCTATCTCCAGTGCCGAACAACTTACGTGTGGACGCTGCTTGGTAAAATCCTTAATGGCTTTCCATACCTGTTGTATCTCACTGATGCTCAGTTTGGTTTGGTTGAGCAGGATGAAGTGCTTATCCAAGTCCTCATCGCTATAAAGTACATAGCATTTGGCATTGAGGTGTGGATCTCTTCCTGCACGTCCTGCCTCCTGTACATAGTTCTCCAGAGAGTCGGAGATGTCGTAGTGGATAACCAGACCCACATCGCTCTTATCTACTCCCATACCGAAGGCGGAGGTGGCAACGATGATTCTAACCTTATCGCTCATGAAGGCATCCTGATTGTGTATCTTCTCATCAGCATCCATCTTGCCATTATAGGGCAGGGCGGATATGCCGTCACGTGTCAGCTTCTGGGCGAGTTCCCGGGTTCGCTTGGTGCGGGATACGTAGATGATGGTAGGGCAATCTGCCTGTTCTACCAGCGAGCGCAGTAGATTGTATTTGTTGCCGTCACTATCTACGTGGATAACGGAATAGTGCAGGTTGGTACGTGAGGCTGATGAGGCGAAGAGCTGGAGGTCGGTGCCCAGCCAATGCTTGAAATAGTCGCAGATGTCCTGCACCACCTTCTGTTTTGCAGTGGCGGTGAAGCAAGATACGGGTATCAGGGTTTGACCATGATTGTGGGCCATAGCATCCTTGCCAAACTTACGTTCCTGGTATTCCTTGATAAACTTGCCGATGTATAGGTAATCCACTCGGAAGTCTTGTCCCCATGCAGAGAAGCAGTGAGCTTCGTCAATGACGAATCTCACCACATGCCGTGCCATGAGGATGCGCTCGATGGTTTTGGAGCGCAACATCTCTGGTGCAATATATAATAAGGTGGCATCTCCGCTCTGTACTCGTTCGATGGATAGGGAGCGGGAGATAGGGTCGAGGAGACCGTTGATGGTTACGGCATCGGTGAAACCACGGTCTGCGAGGTTATCTACCTGGTCTTTCATCAATGATTGCAAAGGCGAGATAACCACTGTGAGTCCATGCACGGTTCTGCCATCCATCAGGGCTGGCAACTGGAAGGTGAGCGACTTGCCGCCACCCGTAGGAAATATAGCCAATAATGACTTACCATCCACTGCTGCCTGCGATGCCTGTTCCTGCAGCGGTTCGCCGTCATAGGTACGGAAGGCATCATAGCCAAAGAGCTGTTTCAGGTTGTAATGAATGTCGAGCATGCGGTTGCAATACTCGCAGCCATCGGTGCATAGGGTATGGCAGAGCATATAGATGATATGTTCTACTTCGGGATAATGGCAGAGTACCCAACCTGGGGTTACAGATTGGTAATCGTCTGTGCCTATGAGGGCCAAGGCGTATGCCAAACCGCAAGGCGACTTGGCTGCAAGAGCCGGAATGTCGGCATGGGCGCAAATATGATTCTTGTATTCAGAAAGAATGAATTCTGAAACTTCTATGATTGCATGATCCGATATGGTATCAGTTGATATAGTATCTTCAGTGTCAATGGCTCCCACATACATCAGGAATCCTCTGAATTCCTCTTCATTCTGGAGCAGCAAGGTGAAGATTTTCCTCTTCCTTTCTGATAATTGATTCCATGCAGCGATTTCATCCATCAACAGTTCCTTGGCTTTCTCGCAGTCATTGACAGGATTATTCATCTGCTCGCTCATCAGTTTGTCGTCCTTTACCAGATGATGGTAAGGGCGCTTGGGGAAGAGGAGTGGGGAGAGATAGAGGGTATCTATCAGTATGCCGTTGAGTTGGAGATAGCGGGCATCGTGATGAATGAGGTTATGACCGCAGATATAGTTAACCTTTCTTTCCTGCAGGAACTTGTTCAGTGCCGTCTGCGATGCTTGGTGAAAGGTGGCTCCGTCATAACGCAATGCTCCGATGTCGTGTATTTTATGGTCTTTCAGTCCCACTTCGGTATCCACGAAGGCAATGTTCCTGCTTCTGGCATCTTTCTTCTTGATGTCAGAG
>CAVHWE010000189.1:0-5046 GCA_963639495.1 bacterium
ATTATTTGTTGTTTATATCAAATAAAATTGTCTTTACTATCAGATGAAATCTCCGTTCATAGACGTTGAACGGCGGTTCAACGTCTTTGAACGGCGGTTCAACGTCGCTGAACGGACATTCAACGTCGATGAACGAAGATTTTATTCTACTGTAAATACATCTTTAACTAGAAATAGAACGTTTCTGATGTCTATTCAGAGACAACTCTTCCCGTCATTCCTTCGGAATCAAGACGGCTCCCTCCTGCTTCTTACCATCCATCAGAATTCTCATCGGGTGCTCAAAGCGCACATGACGGACATATTGCGTCTCCTCTACAGCCGGCATTGCATCCAGGATTTCCTTATTTACAAAGCCACCTTCACCGGTATTTGTATCTACCGTAAAGTATCCCACGCCAAAAGAGGTGAGGTTCTGGAAGAAGTGAGTACCTTGGCTCGGATCGATATTATAATTCTTCAGAGCCACCTCTACGATAACCCGGGCTGCGCTGATATGCGGCCATTTTACAGGTACACCCAGATAATGGTCGCTGGAGCCCCAACGGCCAGGACCTATCAGCACATAGTTCTTGCCGTCAGCAAGGAACTTGCGGTTGATTCGTTCTATATCATCGGCTACATAAAAATTATTCATCGCAGAGAAGTGGTCATCATACTTCACATAAACCACATCAACCACATCTTCGCTGATGCCATGCCCCAGCGAATTGTGCGAACGCAACAGGCAGTCAGAATCAGGGATAGCCTTCACATCTTCATCAAGCATCTCCTTGGCATCAACGATAGGACGAATCTGAAGAAGATAGAATTCGCAAGTCCTGTCATTATTGATATTGCAGGCAAACTCTATCTCCACAGGTCTGCGCATAGCCCCTGCTCCATACTTCATCGACATCTGCAGTATCTCTGGCAAAGGCACCACTCCATGCTGGAGCACACTTGAGAAGGTTATCAGTTTGCGGCCATTCTCATAGACTCCATCATTGATGACCTGATCGTATGGATCAAAAGTAGATGCGATATAGGTAAGACTCTGGTCTTCTACGGCATCCTTCACCCGAAGTTTAAGAATATTAAAGCCATCGTCTACCTTGAAATCATTGCCCACATGCTTCATATCCAGCGCATAGAACTGGGTCTGGGTGTCGCGCAGAGCCAGCTCAGTTTCAGATGTCTGGAGCACCTGATTCGGATGGTAAGGACAAACACGAAGGGTCTGACCTCCATCTACGATATATTTACCCAAGCCCAAGGCCAGACTGGCTATACCCTCTTCAGCCTCTTCATCACCTATCGGATAATAATTGAGCGAACGGAGCACACCGCTCATGGTAGGATAAAACCTTGTACCATAGTCTTTACCCACAACCTGCTGCAAGATAACAGCCATCTTTTCCTGATCGATGACATTGCTCGTTGCGGTCATGTAAGCCTTCGAGTCGCGATAGAACACAGAAGCATAGACGCCCTTGATGGCACAGGCCAGCATCTGCAGCATCTGATACTTATCTTCCAGATACGGAATCATATAGGTAGAATAAATACCGGCAAACGGCTGATAGTGGGCATCTTCGAGCAGCGAACTTGAACGGATTGCGATAGGACTCCTAGTTGCCTCAAAGAAGGTGAAGAAGTCGGCTATCAGCGAATCGGGCAGCTGGGCATGCAGGAAGTGCTTCAGAATCTCATCGTCGCTAGCATCACTCAAAGCTATCGGATAGAGATTGTTGCTCATCATGAACTCGTCGAAGATATCGGTACAGAGCACCACGGTCTTCGGAATCTGCACGGTGGCATTCTCATACTGGTTGAACTCAGGATGGCGCTTGATGATGTTGTCGAGGAATGCAAGACCTCTACCCTTTCCGCCCAGGGATCCTTCTCCGATACGGGCAAAGTGGGCATACTTGTCAAACTTCATGCGGTCGAAGACAGCCACTACACCGATGTTTTTCATGTGACGATACTGCACGATGGCATCAAAGATAATCTGTCGGTGAGCATCTACATCCTGCAATTTCTCCCAGGTAACATGCTTCAGGAAAGCTGATACAGGGAAGATGGCACGAGCACAAAGCCAACGGCTCATATGGTTGCGGCTGATATGATAAAGCATGGAATCGTTAGGAATATTGAAGATGTTATCCTGCAATTCCTTCAAACTATGAATGCGCATAATCTCCTCATGAGTCTTAGGATCACGGAATATGAAATCGCCAAAGCCCATGTGCTCTTCCATCAGACGGCGAAGATCTACGCTCATCTTCTTCGAGTTCTTGTCAACAAAGCGGAAACCTTCAGCCTCTGCCTTCGCACGGTTCTCACTTTCAGAACTTTCTATGATAAGCGGAACGAAAGGATCGTTCTTCCTGATATAACGGAAGAGTTGCAAACCTGCATCCGGACACTTCTCGCGACCGAAAGTATCTGTACGATGCTTAGGCTTCTCTTCAGACATCACCTCATTACCAAAAGCTTTGGCAGCACTCTTTAACGGGAAACGTGCATCGCTGATTACACCCAACGTGTTATCAGAATACTTATCATACAGTTTCTGGGCTTCCTCGTAAGTACGAGCCAAGACCACCTTAGGACGGCCACGCATACGCATGGTAGCCGCATGCCGGTTCAGAGCCTCCTGAGAAAAGTTCTTGCTCTGCTCCAATATATAATTATAGAGATTAGGCAATATAGAACTATAGAAACGGATAGAATCTTCTACCAGGAGAATCATCTGCACGCCTGCTTCCTGTATGTCATGTTCAAGATTCATCTTATCCTCTATCAGCTTGATGATAGAAAGAATAAGATTGGTGTTGCCAAGCCAGCAGAAGACATAATCGAAGATACTCAAGTCTTCATTCTGCATACGCTTGGTAATACCATGAGAGAAAGGCGTAAGAACAACACAATGGATATTGGGAAACTTACCCTTGATGTCGCGCGCTACGTCGAAGGCATCATTATCAGCATTGCCAGGCATGCAAATCACCAGATCTATGACGGTAGAACGCAGCACGGCAGCAGCCTCTTCGGTAGTAGAAACCTGAGTAAAGGTTGGCGGATAGCGGAGACCCAGCTCCATATATTCATTATATATCTTCTCTTCGATACGTCCATCATCTTCAAGCATGAACGCATCGTAAGGATTGGCTACAATCAGTACATTGTAGATACGGCGCATCATCAGATTCACAAACGATACGTCTTTCAAGTAGAATTTATTCCACTCCTGAGGTATATTATTTTCCATAAATGAAGTTAAAGTTTGTGCAAAGATACTGATTTTCTGAGATTTACTTGCATCTTTCAGCATTTTTTTTTATATTTGCGCCATAAAACATGAAGATATGGTTACAAAATCTTTCATCTCAGCCATCTTGGCTATATTCAGTCTGGTTCCATGCTACGGACAAAAGCACCAGCACGGCAAGGCTTCATATTACTCTAAGAGAGCAACAGGTGCCCGCTCTGCAAGCGGACAGAGAATACATCATGACAGTTTAACATGCGCACATCGGTTTTATCCCTTCGGAACGCACCTCAAGGTTACAAACCTTAGCAATGGCAAGAGTACGATCGTAAAAGTCATCGACAGAGGTCCGTTTGGAAGAGGTAGAATCATTGACCTATCATGGAAGGCTGCAAAAGAAATTGGTATGATTTCACAAGGCGTAGCGTCTGTAAAAGTTGAAATGGTGGAAAACCCGATTCCTTACAAACCAGAGGACACAAAATTGCCTAAGATTGATTTCGAAGTGGCTGAAACTGAATATGAATTTCCTAACAAGTGGGGAACTACTGACAGGAATAAGGAAAATCATCACAGCAGTAAAAAAGAAACAAATAAAATTACTTCAAAGGTAATAAATAAAACAGAGCACCATAAAAGCAAAGAGGTAACCAAGGCTGAATTTAAAAAGCACAATACAGATAAAGCAAAAGGCAAAGGCGAAAATCATCATTGATTCTCGCCTTTACCTTTTTATATATAACAGAATCCTAAAATGAGATACTATCACACATTTCATTTTCATACCGGAATGTTATCTGGATTTTGTCGGAATATCAAACTGATTAACCTTAGAAATCGTCTTACCGCCTTGTATAACTGAAACACAGAAACAAGCTGTACCATTCTTCAAACGGTTATCAGCCTTGACCATAGCCGTATATCGAATCACATGGCCAGGAGAAATACTTTCTACATGAACACTTGGAGATATGAAAATATGCTTATTGCCGGTAGTCTCAATAACGGTAGGAACTACATCAAATAAAGTGTGAGGTCCGTTATTTCGGATTTCAAAAATAACCTTAGCTGTTTCATTCCTATTCAAAGTATTGTCCTCATTTGAATCAACAAAACGAGCATTCATTATTTCCAAAGAGGATGAATAAGCATAATTCTGTCCCAGTTCTTCCAAAGTAGAACTAGGAATAGTAGCTACAGGCTGCTGAGCACTATAACTTCCGGTATAATCCCTATCATTGAAATCATAAATCCTATCATCACCAGAATTAGTTGAATCAAAGATTTCATCATTGGAATAAACAGGTGAAGATTGCTGATAAACTCCATCCTGATAAGAGTGATGATCACGGTGTGATCTATCTCGATAAACAGATTCTCTTTGCTGCTGGGATTTTTGGTCAGCCTGACTACCAATTGCCGCTCCAACTGCAGCACCACCAGCCATGCCAATAATAGTACCCATATCAGAACCTCTAGGACCACCAGACAAGCCACCGATAGCAGAACCAAGAATAGAACCAAATGTGGCACCAGCATAAGCACCACTTCCCGTATAAGTATCGCAGCTACTCAACAGCAAAGAAGAGCAAGCTACAAAAAGCATAATCTTTTTCATCTTCATTAAGCTTTAAATTTCTGCTGCAAAGATACAAAGAACTAAAAGAACAAAAGCAAAAAAATCCCTAATAATGATTAGGAAAAACCCTAAAAGAGCAAATAGTTTTGAAAAAGGAATCGGGTAGGAGGTAAATGCTAATCACAAAAGGCATTTGCCTCCTATTTTCACA
>CAVHWE010000190.1:0-4953 GCA_963639495.1 bacterium
ATTATGGTTTTAAATTACATTTGGATAGCATTTTTCGTGATTGCGTTCATCTTCGCACTCATCGGATTGGCAATGGGAGATACGACTATCTTCCAGAAGATTGTAGATTCCACCTTCGACTCATCCAAGAATGCCTTCGAGATTTCTCTCGGACTGACGGGCGTGCTCGCCCTCTGGCTTGGCATCATGAAGATTGGAGAGAAGGCGGGAGTTGTGAATGTGTTGGCAAGAGCACTCAGCCCGGTTTTCACCCGTCTCTTCCCCGATATTCCGAAGAACCATCCGGTGATGGGAAGCATCTTCATGAATATCGCTTCGAATATGCTGGGACTCGATAATGCGGCGACGCCTACAGGATTGAAAGCGATGCAGCAGATGCAGGAACTCAACACGAAGAAGGATACGGCGACGAACCCGATGATCATGTTCCTGGTTCTGAACACCTCAGGACTCACCATCATCCCTACCACCATCCTCGCCTTCCGTGCCTCCTATGGAGCAGCCCAGCCTACGGATGTCTTCATCCCTATCCTGATGGCTACGCTCGTGGCTACGCTTGCCGGAATCATCATCACTTCGCTCTGGCAGCGCATCAACATCCTGCAGCCGGTATTGCTCGCTACCCTGTTGGGAATGTGCGCCTTCGTAGGCATCATCATCTGGGGATTCGGACAGATGGACAAGGATACGATGAACACGGTTACCACCTTGGCTTCTAATATGATTCTCCTGGGCATCATCCTCTGCTTCATCCTGGCTGGTTTCTGGAAGAAAGTGAATGTTTATGATGCATTTATCGAGGGAGCGAAGGAAGGTTTTACTACTGCGGTGAAGATTATTCCTTATCTCGTAGCTATCCTTGTGGGCATCGGCGTGTTCCGTGCTTCGGGAGCGATGGATATGGTGATTCAAGGCATTTCATGGTCGGTAGAACAATGTGGCTTGAACGCCGATTTCGTAGGCGCCCTGCCTACCGCCATCATGAAACCGCTGTCGGGAAGTGGCGCACGAGGCATGATGCTGGAGGCGATGAAGAACTATGGTCCTGATTCGTTTGTGGGCAGACTGAGCTGCATCTTCCAGGGTTCCACCGATACCACCTTCTATATATTGGCAGTATATTTCGGAAGCGTAAGCATCAGGAATACCCGTCACGCCGTGGCTTGCGGCTTGCTCGCCGATTTGGCAGGAGTCATCGCAGCAATCGCTATAGCATATTTATTCTTCGGATAAGAGTCTCCCACAGATTTCACAGATTTACACAGATAATCTTTGAATGACGGCGCAAGCCCAATTTAACATTTAACACTTAACATTCAACATTAAGAAAGATAATGGCAAGTTTAAAATCACTCGCAAAGGATACCGCCATCTATGGTTTGAGCAGTATCATCGGCAGATTCCTGAACTATCTGCTTGTACCACTCTATACGGCTAAGATCAGCGCCGCAAGTGGTGGTTATGGTGTCATCACCAACATGTACGCCTATACGGCGTTACTCCTCGTTATCCTGACCTACGGAATGGAGACCACCTTCTTCCGTTTTGTCAACAAGGAGGGAGAAAACTCAGAAAAGGTTTATCACACGGTATTGAGCATGGTGGGCTTCACTTCCCTACTCTTCATCGCCCTGGTATTCCTCTTCATCACGCCTTTGAGCGATGCGATGGGCTACGCCGACCATCCGGCTTATGTATGGACCATGTTCGTAACCGTGGCTATTGATGCCTTCCAGTGCATCCCGTTCGCTTACCTCAGATACAAGAAGCGCCCATTGAAGTTTGCTGCCTTCAAGTTGCTCTTCATCGGTCTGAACATTGCGCTCAACCTGGTTTACTACGTCATCATGGATGGTCACGATGTGGGTTATGCTTTCTACATCAACCTGGTTTGCACCGCCTCCATCACCTTCTGTTTCTACAAGGAACTGAAGGAAGGATTCATGGGCGAGAAATGTTCCTGGAGCGAGTGCAAGGTGCTCATCAAGAAGATGATGGGCTACAGTTGGCCAATCCTCGTGCTCGGTATTGCCGGTATTCTGAACCAGACAGCCGACAAGATTCTCTTCCCTTACATCTATGAGAAGGGCGATGCGCATGCACAGCTCGGCATCTATGGTGCCGCCAGCAAGATAGCGATGATCATGGCGATGATAACCCAGGCGTTCCGCTATGCTTACGAGCCGTTCGTATTCGGCAAGGCGAAGGATAAGGACAACCGACAGACTTACGCTTCGGCGATGAAATATTTCGTCATCTTCACCCTCTTGGCCTTCCTGGTGGTGGTAGGCTATCTGGATGTATTGCGCCACATCATCGGTCGCGACTACTGGGATGGTTTGAAGGTAGTGCCTATCGTAATGGCTGCCGAAATCATGATGGGAGTATATTTCAACCTCAGTTTCTGGTACAAGCTCATCGACAAGACCATCTGGGGTGCTTACTTCTCAGGCATCGGTTGTGCGGTATTGATAGCCATCAACGTTATCTTCGTACCAGTTTATGGTTACATTGCCTGTGCCTGGGCCGGTTTCGCTGGATATGGAACAGCCATGCTTCTCTCCTACTTTGTAGGTCAGAAGAAATATCCTATCAACTATCCGGTGAAGGAGATTATGATTTATGTGGTTCTCGCCCTCATCCTCTTCGCAGGAATGACCGAGGCTAACAGATACTTCTCCAGTGGAATCGCCTGCCTCATCAACACGGTGCTCATCCTCATCTTCGCCGCTTATCTCGTGAAGAAGGATTTCCCATTGAAGAGTCTGCCAGTGGTGGGAAAATACTTTAGAAAGTAAGAGATTCCAATCATTGATTGACTATATTCCAAGAAGTCCGTGGACAATCTGCAAGTCCGCGGACTTTTCGTTTAACCAGGTCCAAGAAATTAAATATTAAGTGCAAGGAGACCGTTTTTAAAGGATTTCCACTAGGCTCAGCAGAGCTGCTGAGCCTAGTCAGCAAGTCTGTTCACTGCAGTCAGCAGACCTGCCGAGCCTAGTGACAACACCCTTTAATCGTACAACTATAAACCTTTTAGTTGTACAACTATAAACCTTTTAGTTGTACGACTATATACCCTTTAGTTGTACGACTACAACCCTTTTAGTTGTACGACTATAACCCTTTTAGTTGTACAACTAGAGACCCATTGATTGTACAACTGGACTTTTCCTTTCATTTTATACATCAAAAACAGAAAAAGAGCATGAGAAAGATACTACAAGACAAGATCAATATGAACGATATCAACAAGATATGCATCATGACACAAGGCAAGGAGAACGACCACCGGAAGGAAGAGCTTTACCAACTCACCTTCGATGAAAACGACCGTGTATCGTTCAATGCACTTTGGGCTTTAACCCATTTCGATGAAGCCAACAACCCGTGGCTCTTTCTGAAGCATGACGAACTGATAGATAGGGTTCTCGTAGAGAAGAATGAGACCAGGCGCCGCCTGATGCTCCATCTTCTTCTCCGTCAGCCTTTCGAGGAAGAATCACTCCGCTCCGATTTCATCGATTTCTGCATCGCCAAGATTACCGCCTGTTCCCAGCCCTACGCCATCCGCTGCTACTGCATGAAGCTCGCCTACGAGCAGATGAAGTACTATCCCGAACTCCTAGAAGAGTTAAGAATGGCATTGGATATGCTGGAACAGGAGGTTCTATCCCCAGGATTATTATCAGCAAAAAGGCAAATTATGAAGAAAATCAAGCGAAGCCTTGGAAAATTCGGGAAATAGTCGTAACTTTGCAAAGTTAAATATCAAGCATTACATCTATGAATAAAGATAATATCAACGAGTTCGCATCCTTCGATGAATATCTTCGACAAGGAGAGCCTTCGCAGAAGGAAAGCGCCGAGAACTGGAAGACGGCTATCGGATTGCAGGCTGTAGATGGGCTGCAACCGTCGGCGTATCTCATAGATGTGGCTAAGCGAAATATCGAAGGGGAAATCTCTCTGGATGAAACCAGAAAACTGATTGACTCTTACTATCAGAGCAAGACGGTCCGTACACCTAAGGATGAAGACGAGGAAGAGGCAGATAAGGTTTCTGCCAACATCGCAAAGATTCTCGCCAGCAAGACCTTTGCCTTCAATACCAACGGATATGTTTCCCTGCACCGAAGAATTTTCGAGGGAGTATTCAAGCACGCAGGAGAAATCCGCCAATACGATATTTCCAAGAAAGAATGGGTGCTCGAAGGAGATTCCGTAAACTACCTGAATTGGGAAGACTTGCGAAGAGCCTTGGATTGGGATATTGAGCAGGAAAAGAACTTCCAATACAAAGGACTTTCGGATGATGAAAAGATTGAGCATATTGCCAAATTCATTTCAGGCATCTGGCAGATCCATGCTTTCAGAGAGGGCAACACCCGAACCACGGCGATTTTCACCATCCAATATCTCCGTTCGTTAGGATATGAAGTGAACAACGAAATGTTCGCCAAGCATTCCTGGTATTTCCGCAATGCCCTAGTTCGTGCCAACTATCGCAACATTCAGAAAGGCATTGATTACTCTCCTATCTACCTGGTTCGTTTCTTCAGAAACTTACTCCTAAAAGATGGTTGGGTTCTCAAGAACAGATATTTGCATATCCGGCCGACTGATGATTGGAAAGAGCAGCCGAGCTTAAATTCTCAAACAGGAAGTGGACAGAAAAACAACTTCATAAATAAAGAAGGAGAAGAAAATGTCCCAAGTTCGTCCCAAGCTTGTCCCAAGTTCGTCCCAAGTTCGTCCCAAGTAGAAGAACTCATTATACGTATAAATAAAGATTATCTATCCATCGGTGATATAATGAACCTGTTTGGATTAAAGAACAGGACAAGATTTAGAAAGGAGTACATTACCCCTGCCCTAGCCGAAGGAGCCTTGGAGATGAAATATCCAAACACCCCAAGACATCCACGCCAGCAATATCGGATGACAGAGCTG
>CAVHWE010000191.1:0-4946 GCA_963639495.1 bacterium
ACCAACGACCCCCTGATTAACAGTCAGGTGCTCTAACCAACTGAGCTATTGAAGCGTTTTTTTTCTGTAAAGAACATGACGTTCCTTATTTGCGTGTGCAAAAGTACTAACTTTTCTTCATTCTGCCAAATTTTTTGCTGACTTTTTTCGCTTTTTCCCTAAAAAAGTGTATTTTTTCTTATCTTTGTGCCACTTTTTGCCTATTTTATGGTGTTTTTCGCAAAGAAATGAGTACTTTTGTGGTCGAAATCTTCTCTTGATGGCGAATGCCGGAAAGAGGGGGAGAAAATAATCAATAAGTTGAATCATATACAATTAAATAAGGTAACAATGAAAAAAATACTGTTCTCCTTGCTTATGGTGCTCCTGGCAGCTCCAACTTTTGCCCAGGTTGACAAAGACCATGACTTCAAAGCCGCAAAGAATATGGAAATATTCAATGCCATCTACAAGAATCTCGATTTGATGTATGTAGACACGCTCGATGCAGAAGTTGTGGTCGGAAATGGTATCAATGCCATGTTGCGTAGTCTCGACCCTTATACTACCTATTATCCTGAGCAGAAGATGAAGGAACTCAAGAACCTGCTCACCGGCAAGTATGCGGGTGTAGGTGCGGTGATACGTTACAACTTCCAGTTGCAGCGCGTCTGTATCAGTGAACCTTATGAGAATATGCCTGCTGCAGAAGTCGGACTGAAGAAGGGTGATATCATCCTGAGTATTGATGATGAGGATATGACCAATAAGGAGGTGAGCTATGTCAGCGATCATCTTCGCGGTGACCCGGGTTCTTCCTTTATGCTGAAGGTAAAGCGTCCAAGTACCGGTAAAACCTTGAAGGTGAAGGTAACCCGTCGTACCATCCAGTTGCCGTTCTTGCCTTATTATGGCATGCTGGAGGGTGCTATCGGTTACATCAACTTCAATTCCTTTACCGAGCAGTGTGCCAAGGAAGTGCGCCGTGCTTTCATCGATTTGAGAAAGCAAGGAGCCAAGAGCCTTGTCTTCGATTTGCGTAATAATGGTGGCGGTTCGGTAACCGAAGCGGTCAATATCATCAATATGTTCTTGCCTAAGGGTAAGACCGTCTTGGAGATGAAGGGAAAGCTGCAGCGTTCTAATCATGTTTATAAGACTACGGTTGAACCGATTGATTCCGTCATGCCGATGGTGGTATTGGTGAACGAAAACTCTGCCAGTGCCAGTGAAATCATGAGCGGCAGTCTCCAGGATTATGACCGTGCTGTAATATTAGGTACGCGCACGTATGGAAAGGGATTGGTGCAGACAACCATGGACTTGCCTTATAACGGACAGGTGAAACTCACTACTGCTAAATATTTCATTCCTAGCGGCCGATGCGTTCAGGCACTCAACTATAAGCACGATAAGGGCGGTTATGTGGAGCATGTTCCCGACTCTCTTACCAAGGTGTTCTATACCGCAGGTGGTAGAGAAGTGAGAGATGGAGGTGGCGTGAAGCCGGATGTAGAAGTAAAGCCTGATTCTTTGCCAAACATCGCCTTCTATCTGGCTGGTGCCCGCGACAGTAATGAGGTGATGCTCAATTATGAGGTAGATTATATCGCCAAGCATCCTACTATCGCTCCAGCGAAGGAATTCTCGCTGACCGATGCTGACTATGACGAATTCAAGGCACGTGTACTGAAGGCTAATTTCCAGTATGACCGTGAAACCGAAAAGTATCTCAAGGACTTGGAGAAACTCGCTAAGTTTGAAGGTTACTACGATGATGCCAAGTCAGAGTTTGAGGCTTTGAAGAAAAAACTGAGTCATAATGTGGCAAAGGATCTGGATTATAACAAGGATTACATCAAGCATCTGTTGGAAAATGACATCGTTTCTGCCTATTATTTCCAGCGCGGTGCCATCCAGAATTCCATGCGCTATGACAAGCAGATTAAGGAAGCAGTAAAATTGCTGAATTCTCCATCAGAATACGAAAAAATACTGCATCCGGTGAAGAAATAAGTACAAAAACGTGCACAATCAATTAAAAATGTGCACGTTGCGAATAAAAAGTTGCATTTTTTTTGGTTAATCACAAAAATATTTGTAATTTTGCAACGTTCAGTGGAATGAGGGGCTCACAAGAGTTCCTCATTTTATTTTAATAAGGTATATATGATTGATAAAAACGTCGTAAAAAAATTAGTTGAAGAATGGCTCCAAGATAAGGAATATTTCTTGGTAAGCATTGAAATCAGTCCCGACGATAGAATCGTTGTTGAGATTGACCATGCCGATGGAGTATGGATTGAGGATTGTGTTGCCTTGAGTAAGTATATTGAGGATCATTTGAACCGTGACGAGGAAGACTATGAGCTCGAAGTTGGCTCTGCAGGCTTGGGTCAACCGTTCAAAGTTCCGCAGCAGTATATCAATTTCATTGGCAAGGAGGTAGAGGTGCTTGATGCCGACGGCAAGAAGGTGAAGGGTATCTTGAAAGCTGTTGAAGGAAATGACTTCACAGTTGGCGTTGAAGAAAAGGTAAAGGTTGAAGGTAAAAAACGTCCGGTTAAGCAGGAGGTTGATCACGTTTACCAGATGGATAAAGTAAAATATACAAAATACATAATTAGTTTCAATTAAGTTATGGCTAAAAAAGAGCAAGAATTGACAGCGAGTATGATTGATACATTCCGCGAGTTTAAAGAAACAAAGAATATCGACCGTACTACATTGGTAAGTGTATTGGAGGAGAGCTTCCGTAATGTACTTGCCAAGATTTTTGGTAGTGACGAAAACTTTGATGTCATCGTGAACCCTGACAAGGGTGACTTCGAAATTTATCGCAACCGTATAGTTGTTGCTGATGGCGAAGTTGAAGATGAAAATAAGGAAATTACACTTTCTGAGGCTCGTAAGATTGAGCCGGATTACGAGGTTGGTGAGGATGTAAGTGAGACGGTTGACTTCAATAAGTTTGGTCGTCGTGCCATCTTGACTCTTCGTCAGACTTTGGCTTCCAAGATTCTTGAGTTGGAGCATGATTCACTCTACAACAAATACAAGGATCGCGTAGGTCAGGTTATCTCTGGTGAGGTTTATCAGGTTTGGAAGCGCGAGGTTCTGATTGTAGATGATGAGAACAACGAGCTCATGTTGCCTAAGACTGAGCAGATTCCTGGTGATACTTACCGCAAGGGTGAGACTGTTCGTGCGGTCATCCTTCGTGTAGACAACGAGAACAATAATCCAAAGATTATCTTGAGCCGTACTGCTCCAATCTTCCTGCAGCGCCTGTTGGAGGCTGAGGTTCCTGAGATTGCAGACGGTCTGATTGCAATCCGCCGTATCGCCCGCCTTCCGGGAGAGCGTGCTAAGATTGCTGTTGAAACATTCGATGAGCGTATCGACCCGGTTGGCGCATGTGTAGGTGTTAAGGGTAGCCGCGTTCACGGTATCGTTCGCGAACTTTGCAACGAGAATCTCGATGTCATCAACTACTCAAGCAATACCAAACTCTTCATTCAGCGTGCGTTGGCTCCAGCCAAGGTTTCTTCAATCAATGTTGATGATGAGAACAAGAAAGCAGAGGTTTACTTGCAGCCTGAGGAAGTTAGTTTGGCTATCGGCCGTGGCGGTATGAACATCAAACTGGCTTCTATGCTTACAGAATATACCATCGACGTATTCCGTGAGGTAGACGAGAATGAGGCCGATGAGGATATCTACTTGGATGAGTTCTCTGATGAGATTGACCAGTGGGTTATCGATGCTATCAAGGGCATCGGTCTTGATACTGCCAAGCAGGTACTCAATGCACCTCGCAATTTGCTGATTGAGAAGGCCGACCTCGAAGAGGAGACCGTTGATCATGTACTCAGCGTGTTGCGCGCCGAATTCGAACAATAATTCCCTTGCCAGCGAGTGCTTGCAGGGAATCTAACTTTAAAAATAGGAGAATAAATAATTTATGAGCATCAGATTAAATAAAGCACTACGTGAATTAAATATAGGACTTCAGACGGCAGTTGAATTCCTAGAGAAAAGAAAAGACCTGGGAGATGTCAAGGCAGAACCGAGCTTCAAACTCACCGACCAGCAATATAAGGCATTGAATGATGCCTTCAGTCAGGACAGAGAGGTTCGTGATCAGGCTGAGAAACTCTTTACCAAAAAAGCAAAAGATAAGAAGCGTGCGCCAGAGCAGAAGGACAATCGCGCTGAAAGCTTGTTGGAGTCTAATGGACAGCAGCAGTATAAGCCGCTGGGAAAGATTGACTTGGACAATATCGGTAAGAAGCCTGCTGCAGAGTCTGTTGCGGAAAAGCCTGAGACTGCTGCCGTCAGTCCTGAGCAGAAGAAAGACGCTCCTAAGGCTGAGCAAAAGAAGGAACAGAAGCCACAACAGGCTTCTCAGCATAAACAGCAAATGAAACAGGAAAATCATCAGAAATCACAGCAGTCAAACGCTCAGATGAATAAGCAGAATGCTCCTCAGGGAAAGAAAGAGCATCATCATGCTAAGAATGAAACTGCACAGCATTCTGCTGGCGCAGCAGACAACAGCGTGTTTACTCTCAAGAGTGAGAAGAAGTTTACTGCTAATGAGCCTAAGGTGTTGGGCAAGATAGATTTGTCTTCTCTCAACCAGAGCACTCGTCCTAAGAAGAAAACCAAGGAGGAGCGCCGCAAGGAACGTGAGGAGAAAATGGCTCAACAGCACAATGAGCGCAAAAAGCGTGTTCGTATCAACAAAGAACGTGTTGACATCAATGCCGAAGCTAAGAATAATGGCGGAGGTAATGGCAACAACGGCGGTAATAACAAGAAGAACAAAAACCGCAACAGAAATAATAACAATAACAACAATCGCGGCAATAACAACAACCGCGGCAACCAGCGTCAGATCGAGGTGGATGACGAGGCTGTAGCACGCCAGGTTAAGGAGACTCTTGCACGTTTGACCAGCAAGA
>CAVHWE010000192.1:0-4925 GCA_963639495.1 bacterium
TCCTGGCTCTTACGAACGTAAGTCTGGTAACGGAGCTTAGCCATCTTCTCTGCCTGAGAGAAGAGCTCATCAGCCTCCTTAGGGAATGCCTTCTGTACAGAGAGGTAACGAACCTCACCGAGCAGGAAGTCGCGGAAGTTCTCCCAGTTTGGAGCCTTAGAGTCGAGTGTGAATGGGTTCTTACCCTCATCAGCCAACAGTGGGTTGTAACGCCACAAGTGCCAGTAACCGCACTCAACAGCCAACTCTTCCTCGTGCTGTGAACGACCCATACCGCCCTTACGCTTCAAACCGTGGTTGATACATGGTGCGTAAGCGATGATGAGTGATGGACCTGGATAAGCCTCTGCCTCGCGGATAGCCTTCAATGTCTGAGCATTGTCAGCACCCATAGCTACCTGAGCTACGTAGATGTAACCGTATGTAGTCTGCATCAAACCGAGATCCTTCTTACGGATACGCTTACCCTGAGCAGCGAACTGTGCGATAGCACCGAGTGGAGTAGACTTAGAAGACTGACCACCAGTGTTAGAGTAAACCTCAGTATCAAGTACCAAGATGTTAACATCCTCACCAGAAGCCAATACGTGGTCGAGACCACCGTAACCGATATCATAAGAAGCACCGTCACCACCGATGATCCACTGTGAACGCTTAACGAGATAGTGATCCAAAGTCTTGAGCTCCTTGCAGATAGGGCAACCCTTCTCAGCGCAGGCAGCGATGAGAGGCTTCAACTCTGCAGCAGCCTCCTTAGAACCCTCAGAATCGTTCATGTTAGCCATCCACTTGTCAGCAGCAGCTACGAACTCAGCAGAAACCTTCTCGCTAGCCTTAGCCTCCTCGAGCAAGTGAGCGATGCGCTCCTTCATCTTCTTGTTACCCATTACCATACCGAGACCGAACTCGCAGAAGTCCTCGAACAATGAGTTGTCGAATGCAGGACCCTGACCCTTAGCGTTCTTTGTATATGGAGTAGATGGGATAGAAGCTGAGTAGATAGAAGAACAACCAGTAGCGTTAGCAATCATCTGACGATCACCGAAGAGCTGAGAAATCAACTTAACGTATGGAGTCTCACCACAACCAGAGCAAGCACCAGAGAACTCGAACAATGGCTGAGCGAACTGAGAGTTCTTAGGGCTCTGCTTGATGTCAACGAGATCCTGCTTAGAAGCTACCTTGTGTACGAGGTACTCCCAGTTAGCTGCTTCCTTGACCATATCCTCTGCGTCTACGTTGAATGGAACCATTGTCAACGCCTTCTCACCCTTCTTACCTGGGCAGACGTCAGCACAGTTACCACAACCAAGACAGTCGAGTACTGAAGTCTCGATGCGGAAGTGCATGCCAGCCAAAGCCTTAGGTGCCTTAACATCCTGAGTCTCAAGACCCTCGATGCCAGCCAACTCCTCGTCGGTCAATACGAATGGACGGATAGCTGCGTGAGGACAAACGAATGAACACTTGTTACACTGGATACAGTTCTCAACGTTCCATACTGGTACGAATGCCTCAACACCACGCTTCTCGAATGCTGCTGTACCATTCTGCCATGTACCGTCAACTGTGTCGTGCTTAACGAAGTCAGAAACCTTCAAGAGGTCACCTGCCTGGCCGTTGATAGGACGAACGAGCTCCTTAACGAATGCTGGAGCGTTATCCTCCTTAGCCTCATCGTCAGCGAGGTTTGCCCAAGCTGGATCTACTGTCAACTGCTTGTACTCACCACCACGGTCTACAGCGCCGAAGTTCTTGTCAACAACGTCCTGACCCTTCTTAGAGTAAGACTTAACGATGAATGCCTTCATCTGCTCTACAGCGAGATCCAAAGGAATAACCTCTGTGATACGGAAGAATGCAGACTGGAGGATGGTGTTGGTACGGTTACCGAGACCAATCTCCTGAGCAATCTTAGTTGCGTTGATATAGTAAACAGTGATGTTGTTCTGAGCGAAGTAACGCTTTACCTTGTTAGGGATGAAGTTAACCAACTCCTCGCCGTCGAAGATAGTGTTCAACAGGAAGAAACCATTCTTACGCAAACCACGTGTTACATCGTACATGTGGAGGTAAGCCTGTACGTGGCAAGCTACGAAGTTAGGAGTATTTACCTGATAAGCACTGTGGATAGGGCTGTCGCCGAAACGCAAGTGAGAGCAGGTGAAACCACCAGACTTCTTAGAGTCGTAAGAGAAGTATGCCTGGCAATACTTGTTAGTATTGTTACCGATAATCTGAACTGAGTTCTTGTTAGCACCAACAGTACCGTCAGCACCCAAACCGTAGAACTTAGCCTCGAACAAGTCGTCGCCACCCATTGGGATCTCCTCCTCTTCTGGGAGAGAAGTGAATGTAACGTCATCAACGATACCTACAGTGAAGTGGTTCTTTGGCTGTGGCAACTCGAGGTTCTTGAATACAGCAACAATCTTAGCTGGAGTTGTATCAGAAGAACCGAGACCGTAGCGACCGCCAACGATCAATGGCTTGCGCTCGTCATCGTAGAGAGCAGACTTAACGTCGAGGTACAATGGCTCACCCTCTGCACCTGGCTCCTTAGTACGGTCGAGAACAGCGATGCGCTTAACTGTAGCTGGGATAGTCTTCTTCAGGAAGTCAACAGAGAATGGACGGAAGAGGTGAACTGCAACCATACCAACCTTCTTGCCCTGCTTGTTCAAGTAGTCGATAGCCTCGCGAGCTGGCTCTGTAGCAGAACCCATCAGGATGATGATGTTCTCAGCATCCTCAGCACCATAGTAGTTGAAGAGGTGGTACTCACGGCCAGTAATCTTAGTCATCTCCTGGCAGTACTTCTCTACTACCTCAGGGATTGCATCGTAGTAAGTGTTGCAAGCCTCACGGTGAGTAAAGAATGTCTCTGGGTTCTCAGCGGTACCGCGAGTAACAGGACGCTCAGGAGTCAATGCACGGTTACGGAAGTCCTCGATGAACTCTTCCTTAACCAATGGACGGATGTCTTCCATATCCATCTCCTCGATCTTGTGGTACTCGTGAGAAGTACGGAAACCGTCGAAGAAGTTAATGAAAGGAACCTTTGTCTCCAATGTTGCCAAGTGAGGAACTGCAGAGAGGTCCATAACCTCCTGAACAGAACCTGAGCAGAACATAGCGAAACCTGTCTGGCGGCAAGCCATTACGTCCTGGTGGTCACCGAAGATACAAAGTGAGTGAGAAGCCAATGTACGAGCTGATACGTTGAACACGCAAGGGAGCAACTCACCAGCAATCTTGTACATGTTAGGAATCATCAGCAACAAACCCTGAGAAGCAGTGTAAGTTGAAGTCAAGGCACCAGCCTGGAGAGAACCGTGAACTGCACCGGCAGCACCAGCCTCTGATTCCATTTCCTGGATAGAAACTCGCTGACCGAAAAGGTTCTTACGACCTTTGGCAGCCCATTCATCTACATGCTCCGCCATTGGTGATGATGGAGTAATAGGGTAGATAGCAGCAACCTCAGTAAACATGTAGCTTACGTGTGCGGCAGCTGTGTTACCATCACAAGTGATAAATTTTTTCTCTTTAGCCATTTTACTTTTAGATAAAATATTAAAAATGTTTTGTATTTAATTCATTCTTATTCTAACTTATTCTAATGTTGAGTGTTGAATGTTGAGTGTTGAGTTAGGCTTGCGCCCTTATGTGTCTTCATGCTGATGCCGTTAGGCAATTCAACATTCTACACTCCACATTCAACATTCCCTAATAAAGGAACCCCAGAAGCCACAACGGAATCCTGTTGTCCTTGCCTACCTCGGTATTGTATCGGGCGTAGATGATGTCGGGATTGTTGCGCACCTTGTTTGGAGATTGCGCATCGCAGATTCTGAACTTCTTTTCACCATCTACAATGAAGTAGTGGTCCTTGCCGGTCTGGTTCACCTTGTGGTCTTTCCAGAGCGAGTTGACGAAGAATGTCTCCATCACCTCCTGCTTGTCTATCTGGATAGGATAGATGGCGTACATCAGGTTGGAGTTGTGCATCATCACCTTGGATGGTTTCTTCGGAAACTCCTGCCCGGTAGGGTAAATCATGTTGATGAGTCGTGCATCAGCAAGATACTTGATGTAGTTCATCACCGTAGCTCGGCTGGTATTGATTTCTTCAGCGAGCTGGCTCACGTTTGGAGCCTTGGCTCCTTCTACAGCGAGCTGATAGAAGAGCCGCTTAATCTTGGTGAGATATTTCAGTTCTATTTGCTTGATGAGGAGGATGTCTACCTCGGTCATCATATTCATTGTCTTTAGTAGATTCTCTGTGAAGTTGCGGTTCTCCAGGAAGAATGGATAGAATCCATGGTGCAAGTAGTCCTGGAAGTATTTCATCGGGCTCACCTTTGGCAGAATCTGCTTGATGATGTGCTCGTGGTTGCGCAGGATTTCATCGAGTGTATATGGCTGAAAACTGTTGCCAGTCTGCTGATTGATAAACTCTCTGAAAGAGAAACCTCGCAGGTTGTAACTTTTCACGATTCCATTGAGTTCTGGATTCTCTTCCTTCAGTCGCATCACGCTGGAACCTGTGAACACGATTTTCAGCTCTGGGTAGAGGTCGTAGCACTTGCGCAGCTCCTTGCTCCAATCTGACTGCTTGAAGACCTGGTCGATGAGAAGGGTTCTGCCGCCATGACGGACAAAGTCGCCTGCAAAGTCTGCGATTCCTCTGCTTTGGAAATAGAAATTGTTCATATTCACATACAGGCACTTGCGGTCAGTAGGGCCAAAGTGCTCTTTGGCATATTGGAGAAGGAATGTAGACTTGCCTACACCGCGTGTTCCCTTAATGCCAATCATACGGTCGCTCCAGTCTATTTCGTCCATCAAGGTGCGTCTTACTGGTGCGTTCGTATGCTCTACGAGGTATGTATGTGTTCTGAAGAATGCTTCTTCCATGAGTT
>CAVHWE010000193.1:0-4914 GCA_963639495.1 bacterium
ATCCTGCTACCATCAAAGGTATCCAGGATGTAGAGGTACGTCCTAAGGTTTCTGGTTTTATCACTAAGGTTTTTGTACACGAGGGTCAGACTGTATCAGCAGGTCAGGCTTTGTTCTCTATTGATAGCGAGACCTATCAGGCTGCTGTCCGTTCTGCTGCTGCCGCTGTAAACACAGCTAAGGCACAGGCTAATACAGCTAAGTTGACTTATCAGAACAATAAGAAGTTGTATGATAGCAAGATTATCGGTGAATACGAACTCTCTACAGCAGCTAACAGCTATGCAACAGCTCAGGCTCAGGTAGCTCAGGCAGAGGCAGCTTTGGCTTCAGCCCGCGAGCAGTTGGCTTGGTGTACCGTTACCAGTCCTTCTGCCGGTGTAGTAGGTAGTCTTCCTTTCAAGGTAGGTGCTCTGGTAAGCGCTTCTGGTCAGGCTCTGACAACCGTTTCCAACATCAGCACTATGGAGGTATTCTTCTCACTCTCTGAGTCTCAGATTCTGAATATGTCTAAGACCAATGGTAGCATTCAGGCTGCTATTGCTTCTTTCCCAGCTGTTAAGTTGCAGTTGGCAGACGGTTCTATCTATAATCATCCAGGTAAGGTTGTCAAGATGAGTGGTGTCATCGATGCAACTACCGGTTCTATCTCTCTTATCGCTCACTTCGCTAACCCAGAGAAGTTGCTGAAGAGTGGTGGTGCAGGTTCTATCGTTGTTCCTAACGATCATAACAGTGCTATCGTCATCCCTCAGGAGGCTTGCTCTCAGGTTCAGGATAAGATCTTCGTTTACGTAGTAACCAAGGATAACAAGGTGAAGTATTCTGAGATCAAGGTAAATCCACAGGATGATGGCAAGAACTATATCGTAACTGCAGGTCTTCATGTAGGCGACCGCATCGTGTTGAAGGGTATCACCAAGTTGACCGATGGTCAGCAGATCAAGCCTATCACTCTGGAGCGTTACAATCAGAAGATTGCTGAGGCAACCAAGTTGAGTGAGTCTCAGGACAATGCTCATGCATTCGCTACAGCTATGGGCGGAAAGAAGTAATATAATTAATAATGTATAATGAATAATTAATAGGCCTGTGGCAATTATTAATTGTTAATTATTAATTCTTAATTAAAATAAGATTATGTCATTTACAAACTTTATAAAGCGCCCGGTACTTTCGACGGTGGTTTCCATCTTCTTCGTCTTGCTGGGTATCATCGGCTTGGTATCGCTGCCTATCGAGCAGTATCCGAATATCGCGCCGCCTACCATCTCGGTATCTACCACCTATCAGGGTGCCGATGCCCAGACGGTGTTGAACTCTGTCATCGCTCCTCTTGAGGAGAGCATCAACGGTGTGGAGAACATGACCTACATGACCTCTTCTGCGTCAAACTCTGGTTATGCCAGCATCACCGTTTACTTCAAGCAGGGTTCCGATCCTGATATGGCTGCGGTCAATGTACAGAACCGTGTGTCTCAGGCACAGTCTCTGCTGCCTGCCGAGGTTACCAAGGTGGGTGTCACCGTAACCAAGCGTCAGAGTTCCAACGTTATCATGTTCGCTCTGACCACAGACGATGGCCGTTACGACGACCAGTTTGTTACCAACTACGCCCTGATCAACGTCATTCCTCAGTTGAAGCGTATCAATGGTGTGGGTGATGTGCAGAGCCCTTCTACCCGTAACTACTCTATGCGTATCTGGTTGAAGCCAGAGAAGATGAAGGAGTTCGGACTGGTTCCTTCTGATGTTTCTCAGGCTTTGGCAGAGCAGAATATCGAGGCTGCCCCTGGTAGCTTTGGTGAGAGCTCTGATATGCAGTATGAATATACCTTGCGTTACAAGGGTCGTTTGAAGACTCCATTGGAGTATGAGAACATCCTCATCAAGAGCAATACTTCCGGTCAGACTCTCCGCCTCGGCGAAATTGCCAAGGTTGAGTTGGGTGGTTTGCAGTATAATGTAAACCTGCTCAATGATGGTCAGCCTGCCGTGATGGGTATGGTTCAGCAGATTGCCGGTTCCAACGCTACCCAGATTGCCAGCGACGTAAAGAAAACGTTGGATGAACTGGAGAAGAGCTATCCTCCAGGGTTGAAGAATGTCATCCTGATGGATGTTACCGAGTTCTTGTTCGCATCTATCGAGGAGGTTATCTTCACCTTGATCATCACCCTGGTACTGGTGTTCATCGTAGTGTATATCTTCTTGCAGGACTTCCGTTCTACGCTGATTCCTATGATTGCCGTACCAGTGGCTTTGGTCGGTACGTTCCTCTTCCTCTGGATCTTCGGATTCTCCATCAACCTGCTTACGCTGTCAGCCCTGCTGCTGGCGATTGCGATTGTGGTCGATGATGCCATTGTGGTGGTCGAGGCGGTTCACGCCAAGCTCGACCAGGGTTACAAGAGTGCCCTTACTGCATCTATTGATGCGATGAACGAAATTTCCAGCGCCATCATCTCTATTACATTGGTGATGTCTGCCGTGTTCGTTCCTGTATCATTCATCGGTGGTACTTCCGGTTACTTCTACCGTGAGTTCGGTGTAACCATGGCTGTATCTATCGTCATTTCGGCTATCAATGCGTTGACGCTGTCACCTGCACTCTGTGCGATTTTGCTGAAGCCACACGAGGAAGGTCACGAAGGCAAGAAGATGTCTTTCGTAGACCGTTTCCACGCAGGATTCAACTATCAGTTTGAGAAGATTACCAATAAATATAAAGGTGGTGTCAAGTGGGTCATCAACCACGGCATCATCGCTGGTAGCCTGGTGGCTGTCAGTATCGTGGGTCTGGTTGCCCTGATGGGTACTACCAAGACGGGACTGGTGCCAGATGAGGATACTGGTACTATCTTCGCTTGTATCTCTACAGCTCCTGGTACTTCTCAGGAACGCACAGCCGAGGTGGTGAAGCAGGTGGATAAGATGCTGGCTAACAACCCAGCCATCGCAACCCGTAATGCCATCATGGGTTATAGCTTTATCGGTGGTGCCGGTTCTAACCAGGGTACCGTCATCGTGAAGCTGAAGCCATTCGAGGAGCGTCCGGGTGGATTCTTCCACCGTATCAAGGAGGCTTGTACCGGTGGTGGTATTGAGGCGCTGTTTGTCAACCCAATGGAATACACTTCTGTGTTGGGTATGATCTACAAGCAGACTGCTGCCATCAAGGATGCACAGGTTCTTGCCTTTGCTCCACCTATGATTTCCGGTTTCTCTGCACAGAGTGGTATCACCATGACCATGCAGGATAAGACCGGTGGTGACTTGAACAAGTTCTATGACAATGTGAAGAAGTTCCTGGCTGAGTTGAACAAGCGTCCTGAGATTCAGACTGCTCAGACTCAGTATAACCCTAACTATCCTCAGTATATGGTAGATGTGGATGTTGCCAAGACCAAGCAGGCTGGTATCTCTCCATCTTCTGTACTCTCTGTGATGCAGGGTTACCTCGGTGGTCTCTACGCATCTAACTTCAATGCCTACGGTAAGCTCTACCGTGTGATGATTCAGGCTGGTCCTGAGAATCGTATGAAGCCAGATGATTTGAGCAAGATTTACGTACGTTGTGCTGATGGCACCATGTCTCCTGTAAGCGAGTTCGTGAACTTGAAGAAGGTTTATGGTCCGTCTAACATCACCCGATTCAACCTGTTTACCTCTATGGATGTTTCTGTAACTCCTAACAGCGGTTACTCTACCGGTGACGGTATGAAGGCGATTGCTGAGGTTGCCAAGGAGACATTGCCAGAGGGTTACGGTTATGAGTACTCTGGTTTGACCCGCTCTGAGGCTGAGTCCAGCAACTCTACAGGTTTGATCTTCGCACTCTGTATCGTATTCGTTTACCTCATCTTGAGTGCCCAGTACGAGAGTTACATCTTGCCTCTGTCTGTGGTATTGTCTATCCCATTCGGTTTGGCAGGTTCGTTCATCTTCACCAACCTCTTCGGTCACTCTAACGATATCTACATGCAGATTTCGTTGATTATGTTGATCGGTCTGTTGGCTAAGAACGCCATCCTGATTGTACAGTTCGCCCTTGAGCGTCGTCGTACGGGTATGGCTATCAAGTATTCTGCCATCTTAGGTGCTGGAGCCCGTCTTCGTCCTATCCTGATGACCTCTCTGGCGATGGTTATCGGTCTGTTGCCTCTGATGTTCGCATCAGGTGTAGGTAAGAATGGTAACCAGACTCTGGGTGCTGCCGCCGTAGGTGGTATGTTGATCGGTACTCTCTGTCAGATCTTCGTGGTTCCTGCTCTCTTCGCAGTCTTCCAGTGGTTGCAGGAGAAGCTGACTCCAATGAAGTTCGAGGATGAGCTGAACGAGGAGGTTGCTGCCGAGTTGGAGCAGTATGCCAATGCCGCTCAGGAGAAGAAGGGTATCGAGAAGAAGTAATAACGCAATGTAACTTCAAAGGAAACAATGAAAAAGAATTTAAATATCATCATATTGGGTCTCGCAGCGCTCTCTCTGAGCAGCTGCAAGACTCTCTACGGAAAGTATGAGCGTCCTGACGTGAAGACCAGCGGTATCGTCCGCGATGTCAACTCTGCTACAGATACTCTGGCTGTGAAGGATACTACTACCTTCGCCAACATTCCTTGGCGCAGTGTCTTCACCGACCCTCAGCTTCAGTCGCTCATCGAGAAGGGATTGGAAAACAATGTCAACCTCCTCAATGCGGCTTTGAACGTGAAGATGGCTGAAGAGCAGTTGAAGTGTGCCAAGTTGGCATTCGTGCCTTCCTTGTCTTTCTCTCCTCAGGGAACTATCTCTTCCTGGGATGGTCAGGCTGCCAACAAGACTTACAGCATGCCTGTCACTGCCAGTTGGATGGTTGACCTCTTCGGCAACCTGCTCTCTCAGAAGCGCAGTGCCCAGATGGCGCTGCTCCAGTTG
>CAVHWE010000194.1:0-4913 GCA_963639495.1 bacterium
AGGTCGGAAAACGAAAAGTAGAAGAAAAACTACTTCGTTTTCCTCCTACTCGATTTCTGATAATTCTTGATTATTTCTTGTCGTAAGCATGAACAGGGTAGTCGATGGTATAGTGGAGACCACGGCTCTCCTTGCGCTCTATCGCCATGCGGGTGATGAGATAACCCACGTTAATCATGTTGCGGAGCTCGCAGAGTTCCTTGCTTACCTTTACACGCTTGAAGAGGTTTTCTGTCTCTTCGTAGAGAAGATCGAGGCGGTCCCATGCTCGCTTCAGACGGAGATCGCTGCGCACGATGCCTACATAGTTGCTCATGCATTCGCCCACCTCTTTCACGCTCTGTGTAATCAGCACCTTCTCTTCGTTGGTCAAAGTACCTTCATCGTTCCATGCTGGTACCTTCTCATTGAAGTCGTACTCATCTACATGTTCAATACTGTGCTTGGCAGCAGTCTCGGCATAAACCACAGCCTCGATGAGCGAGTTGCTGGCAAGACGGTTACCGCCATGCAGACCGGTGCATGAACACTCGCCGAGAGCATAGAGACGGTTGATGCTTGAACAGCCGTTCAAATCTACCTTGATACCGCCACACATATAGTGAGCGGCAGGACGAACAGGGATATAATCCTTGGTGATGTCGATGCCGATGCTCAGACACTTGGCGTAGATATTAGGGAAGTGACGCTTGGTCTCCTCAGGATTCTTATGGGTTACATCGAGACAGACATGATCCAATCCGTGAATCTTCATCTCCTTATCGATGGCACGAGCCACGATGTCACGAGGAGCCAGACTCAATCGCTTATCATATTTCTCCATGAAACTTTCGCCGTTAGGCAGACGCAAGATGCCGCCATAACCACGCATAGCCTCGGTGATGAGGAAGGCAGGATGGGTTTCGCCCGGATGATAAAGAGCGGTTGGGTGGAACTGTACAAACTCCATGTCGGCTACAGTTCCCTTGGCACGGTATACCATCGCCTCACCATCGCCAGTGGCAATTACAGGGTTGGTGGTAGTCTGATAAACAGCACCGCATCCACCGGTACACATCACGGTAACCTTACTCAGATAGGTATCCACCTTCTGGGTATCAGGATTCAATACGTATGCACCGTAACAGTTGATATAAGGAGTGCGGCGGGTAACACGGGCACCGAGATGGTGCTGAGTGATAATCTCTACTGCGAAATGATTTTCCTTGATATCGATATCCGGACAGTTGCGCACAGCCTCCATCAGACCGCGCTGGATTTCTGCACCCGTATCATCGGCATGATGAAGGATGCGGAACTCGCTGTGACCGCCCTCACGGTGTAGGTCGAACTTGCCGTCCTGCTGCTTATCGAAGTTGACGCCCCACTGCACGAGCTCCTTGATCTGCTCCGGTGCCATGGTGACAACCTGCTTTACAGCTTTATAATCGCTGATATAATCACCAGCAATCATTGTATCCTGTATGTGCTTGTCGAAGTTATCCACTTCCAAGTTGGTAACTGACGCAACACCACCTTGTGCAAATGAAGTGTTTGCCTCATCAAGAGAGGTTTTGCAGATCATACACACTTTACCTTTATGCGCTCTGGCTACTTTCAGGGCGTAACTCATACCGGCAACTCCTGAGCCGATAATCAGAAAATCATACTTATAAACCATTTGAGTTTATTCTTATCTAATTTCAATTTTAAGAACAGGTGTTTTTATCTATAAAACAGCCCCATTCTCTCAGAATTAATTCTTAATTCGTTGCAAAAGTAATAATTAATCTTTAAAATGAGTAATAAGAGAGGGATTTTTTGTAATTTTGCAGCGAAATTTAAGGTTATATAGTCTTTTAGACTATCAAAAGGTCGTAAAAACGACAATAATATAAGGTAATAAATCAAAGTTATGGCAGATAGAACTTTTCATAAGCGTTTTACGCTGACGGCACGTATCGGTGTGGCGGTGTTCGCAATCCTGGCTCTCTACTTCTTCTGGGTCAAACTGGCTATCATCGGCATCTTTGTGGCTATCATCATCGTGGGCATGATAGAGCGCATACTGAATACAACCTATACCTTCAAGATGGTAAAACCGATAGACCTGGATGAGGAGATGGAATATCTCATCATCAATGAGGGCAGGTTCTCTTCCAACAGAAATGTGCCGCTATGTGATGTCATTGATGTACAGATTGCCAAGACTTTCTTCGGATTAGACCATTGTGTGGTCATCGAATACGGACATAATAATATTGTGACCGTTCAGCCGGATAATGAAGAGGCATTTATGGAGAGAATCAAAAATAAATAATTTCTTTTAAGTTCAGGTGAACTGATTGTGATGAAAAAGATAATATATATGATGTTGGGTCTGATGATGGTATGGATCTCTGTACCGGTGCAGGCCCAGAATGTGATTGAAGATGAGGGAATAGAAACGGTTGATGAGGAGGATATTTCCGACTCTACACTCGTTGACTCACTGGCTGCGGATACGCTGGCGCAGAATTTGCCTTGGCCAGAATCGGTGAAGGTGGGTATTGATAAACTCCTTGAAAGCAAGATGTTCGAAACATCACAGGTAGGACTGATGGTCTGGGACCTGTCTGCTGACTCTTGTATCTTTCAGAGAAATGAACGGCAGCTGATGCGTCCGGCAAGTACGATGAAGCTCCTGACTGCCATTACGGCGCTCGATAAGTTGGGCGGTTCTTACCAGTTTAAAACCACTCTGAAATATACCGGTACCATTGAGAATGGGGTGTTGACGGGTGATGTCTATTGTATAGGCGGTATGGATCCCCGTTTCAACAGCGATGATATGTCGGCATTTGTCAATAGTCTGAAGGATATGGGTGTTGACACCATCCGTGGCAGCATCTATGCCGACCGCTCTTTGAAGGATACCGACCTGTTGGGTGAAGGCTGGTGCTGGGATGATGACAATCCGGTGCTTTCGCCACTGGTATTCCAGCGCAAGGACATCTTTATGGATAAGTTTCTTGCCAAGCTCCGTGAGGAGGGCATCGAATATTCCTGCTTTGGGGCTTCAGAGAAGACTTGCCCTGCGAGTGCCTTTACGGTCTGTACCCGATTCCATACGATGGATCAGATTCTGCACAAGATGATGAAGGAGAGTGATAATCTCTATGCCGAGAGCATGTATTATCAGATTGCGGCTTCTACGGGCAATAAATGGGCGAGTGCCAAGAGTGCCAGGAATGTGGAAAAACAGCTTATCCGCAAGATAGGACTCGATCCGGCAAGATATAAACTGGCTGACGGCTCGGGACTTTCGCTCTATAATTATCTCAGTGCCGAACTGGAGGTGAAACTGCTTCGTTATGCTTATCTCAACGGTAATATCATGGACCATCTGAAGCATTCGCTGCCTATCGGTGGGGTTGACGGTACGTTGAAGAAGCGTATGAAGAACAGTTTTGTGCATGGCAATGTGAAAGCGAAGACGGGTACGCTGACGGGCATCATCTCATTGGCGGGTTACTGTACCGCAGCCAATGGTCATGAACTCTGTTTCGCCATCATTAACAATGGTATCATGCATGGCAATAATGCCAGACACTTTGCAGATAAAGTATGTACTTTGCTCTGCCAACCGTGAGTGTTAGTTGATAGTTTATAGTTGATAGTTAATAGTTTTATGGAGGAAATTCGTAAGTTTGTAGATGAAATGATAACATGGGCAGGAGTCACCGGCGATTTCGTGCCGATGCTGCGCCATATCTTGCTCACCATTACTGCCATCCTCTTGGCGATGTTGAGCGATTTCCTGTGTCGCAAGATACTGGTTCCGCTCATCAGTAAGATTACTGATAAGACGGACATCACTTGGGATGATATTCTGCTGAACAAGAAGGTGCTCACCTCGGCTTGCCATATTGTGCCGGCTGTGGTGATATGGTCGCTCATGCCACTGATTTATCTGGAGTATCCGATATTCAAGGAGATATTGGAGCGGGCTACGGGCATCTATATCGTGGTGATGTCGGTGCGTACGGCTCTGGTCTTCATCGGGTCTTTCAAAGGATTGGAGGATTCTCAGGAACGACGCTCGTCGGCTCAGCAGTATTTCCATACTTTCTGCGGTGTTCTCAGGGTATTGATGCTCTTTGTGGCTGGCGTGGTGGTGGTTGCCATCCTGTTGGGCAAGAACCCGATGACCCTCTTTGCCGGTTTGGGTGCTACCTCGGCAGTCCTGATGCTGGTCTTTAAGGATACCATCACGGGATTGGCGGCTGGTGTGCGTCTTACCAGCAATGATATGTTGCATAAGGGCGACTGGATTACGGTGAAGTCGGTGGATGCCAATGGTATCGTTGAGGATATGTCACTCACGACCGTGAAGGTGCGCAACTTTGATAACACCATCGTTACCATTTCGCCTATTACCCTGGTGAATGGTTCGTTCCAGAACTGGATTGGTATGCAGAAGAGTGGTGGACGAAGAGTGAAGCGCGTGGTTTACTTCGATTTCCGTAGTGTCCGTCTGGTGGATGAGACATTAAAACGTAATCTGCTTGCCAAGCATTTCGCCACCGAAGATTCGTTTAAGTTGAAGGAGTCGTTGCAGAAGGCGATAGATAAAGATATACAAGAAGGGAAGGATATTGAGGATTTAAAGAATCCTGCAGCCCTTGCCCCTACCAATCTCCAGCTTTACCGTAAATTCATGGAGAAGTATCTGCGCCAGCGTCCGGAGGTCAATACCGATCTCACATTGATGGTGCGCCACATGGAAGCCACGCAATGCGGTCTCCCTATCGAGTTCTATTTCTTCATTAAGGATAAGGTATGGGTGAATTATGAGCACATTCTCGCCGATATCATGGAGCATGCCTATGCCTTGGCGAATGAATTCGGTCTGAAAATTTATGAGCAATATCCGGAACAGTAATTACTTTGAA
>CAVHWE010000195.1:0-4894 GCA_963639495.1 bacterium
TGATGAGCTTGAGGAGCAAGGTGATGAGAATCAATACGATACCCATTGGGAATACATTGCTCAACCAGTCGAATACGTAGAGTGTGAAGATACGGTTGATCCAGCGGATGATAGGCCATCCCAGGTATACGAGCTTCTGGAATTCCAAGTCCTTGCCGAAGGTACTTTCCTTCTCGGTATTCTTCAGAACCTGGAAGTCGTTAGGACCGAAGTAGAACTCAAACTCAGAAGCCTTCTTACCGGTTGGGTCGAAAGCTGTCTTCATCTTAGCCTGGAACTGCTTCAGATAGCCCGAACCCTTCTCCTGAGGGATAGATGTCATGAAAGCATCCTTCTCGAAGTTATCCTTTGCTACGATGATGGCAGAGAAGAACTGGTTCTTGAAAGATACCCAGTCGATGGTTTCTTCTATTTTCTCGTCAATCTTCTCGCTACCTTCGTTGAGGTGGTCTGTACCGCCTTCTACATTATGGTAGGTGAGGGTAGTATAACGGTTTTCGAACATGAAACCACGTTCCTGCTGGCGTGCCTTGTCGCTCCAGTCAACATCCATCTTATTATAATTAGGTGAGAACAGACCCGCCATGCCCTGTGCCTGGAGGCTCATGTGCAGCATGTAGTCATCGCCCAATGTATAAGTCATGGTGAGCGTCTTGCCTTCACCAGCCACAGCGGTCAGGGTTACCGACTTGTCGGTCACGTTGGATGGAGTGAAGTAGAGATCGCTGGTGATGATGTTGGCTTCCTTTGCCTCGAGCATGAATTTGAGGCTCTGGTCGTTACCGTCGAAGAGGGTTACGTCCTTGGCATCAGCCGAACCGTCTTTCACCTGCAGGTTGTGTCCCACATAGCCTTTGATGACAGCCTTCTCTACAGTAGCCCCCTTAGTGTTGAGTGTTAATTCTACCTTCTCGTTTTTCAATACAATCTTCTTAGCCTGGCCTTTGAGTGCCGAATAGAAGAGGGCGGTTGAGTCTGCCTCAACCTTTGCTTTGGCATTAGCCTGGCGCTTAACAGCGGCAGCCTTGCTAGCCTTTTCCATCTCGGCATGTTTAGCCTTGGCGATGGAGTCCTGAACGAATGCCGCTCTCTGTTCTTCGGCAGATGGCTGGTTGTACCAGCTAAAGCCAATCAGCACTACGGCAATCAGGAGGAAACCGATAATGTTGTTCTTGTTCATTTTTAAAATTTGAAATTAAAGGAGCAAAGGGGTTCACTCCTTTAACTCCTAATATTTACTTTTTGTTTTCTATTGCTGTCTTTACGAAATCCATGAACAGTGGATGTGGTTTCAGCACCGTACTCTGGTATTCCGGATGATACTGTGTACCTACGTACCACTTCAAGCCTGGGATTTCTACGATTTCTACCAGGTCGCTCTCAGGGTTTCTGCCTACGCACATCATGCCGTTCTTCTCAAATTCCTTCTGGAACTCGTTGTTGAACTCATAGCGGTGGCGATGGCGTTCCTGGATATGCTCCTTCTTATAGATGTTGAACACGCGTGAACCCTGTTTCAGTACGCACTCGTAAGCGCCGAGACGCATGGTTCCACCCATGTTTGATATGTTCTTCTGCTCCTCCATGATGTCGATGACATTGTGTGGAGTCTTCTCGTCCATCTCGCGTGAGTTGGCATCCTTGTAACCCATCACGTTGCGGGCAAACTCGATAACCATCATCTGCATACCCAGGCAGATGCCGAAGGTAGGGATGTCGTGGATGCGGGTATAGTGGGCGGCGATAATCTTGCCCTCGATGCCTCGCTGGCCGAAGCCTGGGCAGATGACGATACCGTCCTGACCCTTCAGCTGCTCTGCCACGTTCTCCTCTGTGAGATATTCAGAGTTGATGAAGGTAATCTTCACCTTGTGATCATTGTAGGTGCCGGCATGAGAGAGACTTTCGCGGATACTCTTGTAGGCATCCTGCAGGTCGTACTTGCCTACGAGACCGATGTTTACCACCTCTGTAGCCTTGTTTCTGCGGTCGAGGAAAGTTCTCCAAGGACCCAGCGCAGGCTTTTCGCCGATAGGCTCGCCCATCTTGCGGAGGATGGCTGTATCGAGACCCTGGTTCTGCATGTTTACAGGCACCTCGTAGATGCTAGGAAGGTCTTCGCTCTGAATTACGCAGTCCAGGTCTACGTTACAGAAGCTTGCCACCTTCTTCATGATTCCCTCTTCGAGATGCTTCTCGGTACGGAGAATCAGAATATCTGGCTGAATACCTACGCTCTGCAGTTCCTTCACGGAGTGCTGGGTAGGCTTAGTCTTCAACTCGCCTGCTGCCTTCAGATAAGGCACATAGGTAAGATGAACGTTGATGGCGTTCTTGCCCAGTTCCCATTTCAACTGTCGGATAGCCTCCATGTAAGGGGCGCTCTCGATGTCGCCGATGGTTCCGCCAATCTCGGTAATCACGAAGTCATAGTGATACTTCTTTCCGAGCAGCTTCACGTTGCGCTTGATCTCGTCGGTGATGTGAGGCACCACCTGGATGGTCTTGCCGAGATAGTCGCCACGACGTTCCTTGTCAATGACTGCCTTATAGATGCGACCTGTGGTGAGAGAATTCGCTTTTGTAGTCTGAATGCCGGTGAATCGCTCGTAGTGTCCGAGGTCGAGGTCGGTCTCCATACCATCTACCGTTACGTAGCACTCACCATGCTCATACGGGTTCAGCGTACCCGGGTCGATGTTGATGTATGGGTCAAACTTTTGGATAGTAATGTTGTAACCTCTTGCTTGAAGAAGTTTACCGATGGATGAAGATATGATTCCTTTACCCAAAGAAGAAACCACACCACCAGTAACGAAGATGTACTTTGTTTCAGCCACGATATTTATAATTTAAATTAGAATAATTTGGGTGCAAAGTTACGACATTTTTGTGAAATGAGCAAAAATATTCCTAATAAAGGGCTGAGATTTATGAATTATTTATTACCTTTGTGCCCAAATATATAAAATTTAGGTATGAAAATAAAATTTGGATTACTCGTTCTTGCGTTCCTTTCGGCTCTGACGCCTGTTTCTGCCCAGCGCAAATTGAAGAAGGTGGAGGCTGGAGAGGCATCGAAGAACAGGTTGGCTGAAATCTATGCCGATTCGCTCTTGAAGTGCCGGCAGCGCATCGATTCCATGAAGATGGATTCGAAGGATAGCAGATATGCTCAGCTCTTCACGCCGCTCACGTTCTATCATGGTCCGGCAGCACGCATGTTGCGACTCAAGTCTCAGGGTGGGGTGAAGGATTCGCTCGGAACGATGCTCGACCAGACTCTGATGGAGGTTTATCTCACGCGTCCCGACCTGGTGCGCGATACCGAGACTCATCTCAAGGAGGTGGGGGCACCGCTGGCTACCCAAAGCAAACCGAAGAAGAATCATCCGGACATCGTAGAACAGGTGGCTCCGAAGGCGATTGAGGTGGATGCGGCTCCGATGGATATCGTCATCACCCGTCCTAACTTCTGGACCATAGGTGGCGATTATTATCTCCAGTTCCTGCAAAACTATGTTTCTGACAACTGGTATAAGGGTGGTGAGAGTAATTATTCGGTGCTCGGAAGAGTGACGATGTTTGCCAACTACAATAACAAGCAGAAGGTGAAATGGGATAATAAGGTGGAGATGCGCTTAGGTTATCAGACTTCGAAGGGTGATACGGTTCATACGCTGAAGACGAGCGATGATATGATTCGATACACCGGAAAACTCGGTCTGCAGGCTTCCAAGAAGTGGTATTATACCATCCAGCTGATTGGTCAGACTCAGTTTACGCATGGTTACAAGAGTAACGATAAGACGGTTTATTCCGATTTCTTCTCGCCATTCAATCTGAACCTCTCTGTCGGTATGGATTATAATGTAGACTGGTTCAATCACCGCCTGAAGGGTAGTGCCCATCTGGCTCCTCTGGCTTTCAACTGGAAGTATGTGGGCAGAGCGGATCTGGCTACGCGATACGGACTGGATGAGGGTAAGCATGGCATGACCGATTACGGTTCTGAGTGTACCTTCGACCTGGCTTGGCAGATAGCGGATAATATCAAGTGGAAGACCCGTCTTTGGGGATACACCACTTACAAGCGTGCTGAAATAGAGTGGGAAAACACCATTACTTTCCAGTTTAACCGCTATATTTCTACCAATATCTTCCTCTATCCGCGTTTCGACGATGGTGTGAAGCGCAAGGACGACCAGAGCTACTGGCAGTTTAAGGAATTCATGTCAATAGGTTTCTCTTATTCGTTCTAGGATAAGCAGTTTTGTAAACACAATAAAGGCTCGTTCCTGTTGAGGAGCGAGCCTTTATTGTATCTGTTAGAATCGGAAGCAAACCTCGGCATCTGCCATGGAGTAATTGTGCTTCGCGAGTGTCTTGTCGTTGATAAGAGCATACTCGGTGAGGATGGAGATACGCTTGCCGATGTGGAAGTTCAGACCAGCCTCATACTGGGTTTTCTGCATGTTGCTCTTGCCGTTAGGCTGATACATGTCGTAACGTGCCTTCACATCGATTCGGCTGTTCTTAGGCAGCTGAGCCAATGGAGCGATAACCAATCCATATACACCCTGTGCCTTGTCGCCGATCTTCTCATTAAGTTTGCAGTCCTTGGCGTTGGCATCGTTGAAATTAGTAATGCTCTTTGCAAAAGCCTTTCCGGTAGAGTGGATATACTCTGAACGAACGGTCCAGCCTTCCTTCTTGTATTCGAAAGAGAAGGCGTAGCGGTTCTGGGCAAGTTTGCGAACCTCGTTTTCATGTTTAACGTCTATTTCCTCTAATGTGCTGTAGGTAGGATTACCCTTCTTTCCTTTTTCCGTCCAGTTACCCTTTCTTGCATAAGAACCGGTCCATCCGAAGGCACCGATGCGCATGCCGCTTA
>CAVHWE010000196.1:0-4882 GCA_963639495.1 bacterium
TTCTTCAAACGTATGCGAGTCTTGAACTCATATTTTGCAGAGAAGTTCCACTTGCCTGTTTTGAAGTCTACACCGATGATAGGAGTAAAGCCGATGCCGCTCTGATCACAGCTCAATTCAATGTTTGCTGCATTTTCCTTGTTAGGGTCGAGCACCTTGTAAAGAGGCATGTTGCCTACCTTGATGTTTTCAACATATCCATAGTAGTTTGTTGAAGCATAGACGCCACGTACACCTGCAAATGCGCTGAAGTTGTCGCAGAATTTATATGCAGCACCTACAGAGAGACCGTAATAGTACTGACGACCATGCATATAGCTATTGTAGCTATATTCGCCTTTCTGTCCGAAAGCCTGGTCGGTTGTAAACATTTGCATTCCTGGCTGTCCAAGTGTATTGCCCAATACGTTGTCAACCGTTCTTGCCAAACCGCAAGCAGCCATTGCTGTCTCTGCTACGATCTTCTCGAAAGAGCCAAGACCATTATCGAAGGTACACTTACCGCCACCACCTGTGAGGGCGAAGCTAGCCTGGAGTGACCATCTACCTTTATTATAAGCATACTGGAATGAAGGGATGACAGGCGCAAAAGCCTCACCCTTGAAAGTACGAGGAGTAATAGGATTGTTCACATTGTTGGTGAACAATGCATAATCATTTTCAATGCTACGTGTCTGGTAAGCCAACTGCCAGTTGATGGCGAGATGGTGACCTTCACCCATGAATACAACTCCGGCTGGATTGTAATAAACACCGTCGATACCAATTGAAGCCTCACGGCTCATCATTCTATTGAATGCTACATGTTGATTGGTGTTGGTGAGCAAACCGCCTGCAAAAGATGGGGTTGCACAAGCCATCGCAATGGCAAAACCAACTAATTTTAGTTTCTTCATCTTAATAATATTAAATAAAAACGTCCGCAAAGGTAATTATAATGTTCTATTTCGCTATTGCTTTTCTGAAATATTTAAAACATATTAACGCAAAAAGCCCTTTCTCTTGCACAGATTCTGAAAACTGTGCAAGAAAAAGGGCTATTATTGGTTATGTTTTACCTTTTTGTATATCCGTTTTTACGCTTTACGGCATAAGAACTTCACGAAGTGTCTTTTACTCTTGTTCTTTAGACTCTTGGATCGCCTTTTTGCCGGCATTCTGTCTTACGTTTAAGTGAGGATACGAAATACGGGTATGGTAAATAGCCTTGAGTCGTTCGATGAGTACCTGTTTCGCGAGCGCGATGTCGCGGAACGTGATAGGGCACTCCTTGAAGAAACCATCTGCCACCTGTCCGTCGATGAGTTTATTGACGAGGTTGCTGATGCTTTCTTCAGTATATTCGTTAAGAGAGCGCGAAGCTGCTTCAACCGTATCTGCCATCATCAGGATAGCCTGTTCGCGGGTAAATGGGTTCGGGCCTGGATATTGGAACTGCGACTTGTCAATCACCTCTGTAGGGTGGGCATTACAGTAATTAATATAGAAATACTTGGTGATGCCCGTTCCGTGATGAGTAGTGATGAAATCCTTTATGATGCCTGGCAGACCAATCTTCTCTGCCATCTTCAGACCTTCTGAAACATGGCTTATGATAATCTGTGCACTCTCAAGGTCGCTCAACTGGTCGTGAGGATTAACTCCCACCTGATTCTCTGTGAAGAAAACAGGGTTTGTCATCTTACCGATATCATGATAGAGTGCTCCGGTACGTACCAGGAGACTGTTGGCTCTGATGCGGTTGGCAATCTCTGCTGCCAGGTTACCTACGGTGATGGAATGCTGGAAGGTGCCTGGAGCAATCTCACTCAGGTTGCGAAGTAATCCCTTGTTGGTATTTGACAACTCGAAGAGTGTAACGTTAGATGTAAATCCAAACATCTTCTCTATAATGTACATGAGCGGATAAGAGAGTAGCAGGAAGATGCCGTTTACGGTAAAGTAGGTATACATGCTGGCATCTACGTTGAACACCTGGTTGTCCTGCATCAGCTGAAGGGCAAGATATACTATACCGCTGGCGATAGTCACCAACAGGGCTGTGATGAATATCTGCGAGCGCTTGCTGAGTTCACGCAAACTGTAGATGGCAACAAGACCCGCTACCAGCTGTACGATGATAAACTCGTACTGGTATTTTACAGCTGCTGCACAAATGAGAATCATCGTAACGTGGCTGATAAAGGCTGTACGCGAGTCCATAAACACACGTACGAAGATAGGCGCCATGGCAAATGGGATGATATAGACACTGAAGAAATTGTGTTTCATCATGAGTGACACAAAGATAGGGAACAGTGTAATCATCGCATAAAGCATGGTAATGCTGCGCGGCTTATCGAAATAGTCTTTCCTGAAAAGTGTGAGATAAGAAGTAAACAGCATGACAAGGATAAAGATAAACAGTACCTGTCCGATGATAGTAGTTGTCAGTTCTTCCTGGGTAGAGCTGCGGCGCTTCATCTCCTTATCGAATGAATTGAGCACCCGATAGGTATTGTTCGTAATCACTTCTCCACGGTCCACAATCTTCTGACCGCTCATCACCATTCCGCTTGCCAGTGGAATGCTGCTCATCATGTCGGCTTTTTCAGTCTCGCTTCTTTCCTTATCATATATGACGTTGGCTTCAACATAATTGTTAAGGTTGCAACGGGACAAAAGCTGCCGCTGGGTTGCCAGCTTCTCATCGTAGAAGATGCGTTCGTAAGCGGCAATAGTAGAGTAGAACGAACCGATAGGTACGCTCTTCACATTCTTTCCGTTGATAATTCGTATCATACTGGTAGAATCTTTGTAGATACGATTATATTCCGTGGTAGCGATGATACCGGTCTGATAAAGGCGCTGAAGCTGGTGGGCTATGAGTCCCACATATTCTTTTGGCAAACCTGGTACACCTTGGCTGAAGTCGTGCAGGAAACGGCTTACCTGTTCGCTGCCGATGGATTCATTGACAGTATAATAAGGTTGGAATTGCTTCATCAGCGAATCCTGTTCACGCTTGATGGCTTCATCGGTCTTATAGATCGGAAAGTCAAATTTTGCGATGACGGAACCATACATCCATGGCTTTCCAACATCGTACCTGAACATCCTTCCTTCGTTGCGAGGAAGGAACCAAACAATGATAGCAACGGTGATTAATATCAAAACCGTTTTTGTGGCGAAATTGCGCCAATAATTCTCTTCTGGGTTGTTAAATATGCTCATTTTCCTACTTTTTTCTTACTTATTTCGTTTTACAGTGCGAAAATACGAAAAAAAACGGCTAAAATCGCAAAAAAAGATGTAAATTTGCAGAAAAATTTGAAAATAGCTATAAAAAGACATGGCAGATAGAAAAGTAAGGGTGCGTTTTGCCCCTAGTCCAACGGGTGCATTGCACATTGGCGGTGTTCGTACCGCTCTGTATAATTATTTGTTTGCTCGCCAACATGGAGGTGAGCTGGTGTTCCGTATTGAGGATACAGATTCTCATCGTTTCGTGCCTGGAGCCGAAGAATATATCCTGGAATCTTTCAAGTGGCTGGGTATCCAGTTTGACGAGGGTGTAAGTTTCGGTGGAGAGCATGGACCTTATCGCCAGAGTGAACGTCGTGATATTTATAAGCAATATGTTCAGCAGCTCTTGGATAATGATAAGGCGTATATTGCTTTTGATACTCCTGAGGAGTTGGAGGCGAAACGTGCCGAAATCCAGAATTTCCAGTATGATGCTCATACTCGTATGCAGATGCGCAACTCTCTGACGCTTTCTAAGGAAGAGGTTGATAAGCTGATTGCTGACGGAAAGCAGTATACTGTACGTTTCAAGATTGAACCAGGACAGGAAATTCACGTGAACGATATGATTCGTGGCGATGTGAAGGTAATGAGCGATATCTTGGATGATAAGGTGCTTTACAAGAGTGCTGATGAATTGCCAACTTATCACCTGGCAAATATCGTAGACGACCACCTGATGGAAATCTCTCATGTAATCCGTGGTGAGGAGTGGTTGCCAAGTGCTCCTTTGCACGTACTTCTTTATAAGGCTTTCGGTTGGGAAGACACCATGCCTCGTTTCGCACATCTTCCTTTGCTTCTCAAGCCAGAAGGCAAGGGTAAGTTGAGTAAGCGTGATGGCGACCGCCTCGGTTTCCCTGTATTCCCACTGGAGTGGCATGATCCTAAGACTGGCGAGGTTTCTTCCGGTTATCGTGAGAGTGGTTACTTCCCAGAGGCTGTAGTCAACTTCCTGGCGCTCCTCGGTTGGAATCCTGGTACAGAACAGGAAATCTTCTCTCTTGACGAGTTGGTGAAGGCTTTCGATATTTCACGTTGCTCTAAGGCTGGTGCTAAGTTCGACTTTAAGAAGGGTATCTGGTTTAACCACGAATACATTCTGATGAAGAGCGATGATGAAATTGCTAACCTCTTTGCCCCTATTGTTGCCAACAATGGTGTAGAGGAAACTTTGGACCGCGTAAAGCAGGTGGTACACATGATGAAGGACCGTGTGAACTTCGTCTATGAACTGTGGCCATTGTGTTCTTTCTTCTTCATTGCTCCTACAGAGTATGATGCCAAGACAGCCAAGAAGCGCTGGAAGGAATATTCTGCACAGCAGATGACAGAACTTGCTGATGTGCTCGAAGGTATTGAGGATTTCTCTATCGAAGGTCAGGAGCCTATCGTGATGAAATGGGTAGAGGATAAGGGCTATAAACTTGGTGATGTGATGAATGCATTCCGTCTGACTCTCGTAGGTGAGGGTAAGGGCCCGGGTATGTTCGATATCTCAGCCTTCCTCGGCAAGGAGGAAACTCTTCGTCGTCTTCGCAAGGCAATCGAAGTTTTGGGTTAATTCACAATAATTTCTCTCTGAATGGCTTTCTGC
>CAVHWE010000197.1:0-4876 GCA_963639495.1 bacterium
TTTTGAGTATTAATAACTTATTTAATAATCGTCTCGTTTTAACGGGACACTAGTGGTGAAATATAAACATTTAAAACAGGTCTTTCTTTTTCAAGTGGACTCAGTTATAGAAATATGATGTTCTTTGGAAGACAAAACGAAATAAAAGAATTGGCTCAGGAGAGATTATCCATGGATAGACAACCTCTCCTAACCAAAGCAGCAGGAATTACATCAAGTCACACTTCTCCCCGGTGTTCTTCTCAACCTTCTCGCCATCTTTCAGGATGCGAGCCTTATAGCCAAACTTCTCAAAACCTTTCTGGAGCTTCTCTGGGGTTGTCTTGTCGGCATTATACTGTACTGTGACTGTCTGGTCTGGCACAGAGGTTTCAATGCTCTTGATTCCCTTCTCGAAGCGAAGGTTGCTCTTGATTTTATTCTCACAAGCCTCACAGTGCATCTGTGGGGTTGTGGTGAACACTACGGTCTTGATGTCCTTGGCAAAGGTTACCATTGCCACCATCATCATTGTGAACATTACTAAAATCTTCTTCATAACTTTTCTATTTGCTTTAATCATTCAACTTTAAACATTTTCAATTAAAAGTGTACTCTCACTCCTGCGTAGAACATCCTGCCCTCTACAGGTCCCCAAACCAAGGTTGGCTCGAAATCGCTTCCCCATGGATTGCTGGCACCATAGATAGGAGTTTTCTGCCTGAAACCAGTCAGGTTCTCGCCTCCCACATAGATACTCCAATGGCGGAACCATCTCGTAACCTGCGCACTCACTTGCTCGAAGCTATGGAAACGAGGAGACCATGACTGGCTTCCATCTGCCAACTGGTAAGGCTCAGGATTTCTGCCTCCACCATTCAACTGCACGGTGGCATCAAATTGCCAAAGTCCAAGTGGAGTCTTATAGGAAGCTGTGAAGAGCGCCTTATACTTGCTGGTCAATGGCTTCTCTTTCAAGGTTTTGCCATAATCGTAGGTACACTTCACATCGTTCAGACGATAAGCCGCTGTTATCTCCAAGCCCTTCAGCAATGGATAAGAGGCATCTATCTGGAAGGTGTGCGAATAAGACTTGCCTATCAAATTATAGATGGAGATAAACCCCTTGTTGGCATCATAATCCACCACCGCTTGATTCCTGAAGTCGGTATAGTAATACTCGGCATTCAGTTTCAGTGTCTTGCCAAACATCGGGATGTAGAAAGCGGTACTTATACCATAGTTCCAAGCCTCCTCTTGCTTAAGTCCATCACCCGTAATCTGAAACTCCCTGCCGCTCGCCAAGAGATAGTTGTACTCTGCTAAGCCAAATACCGTGCGATAGCCCTTACCTGCTGATAAGCGGATGCTGATGGCATCGACAGGCGAATACTTCACGTGGAAACGAGGGGTGAAGAAGCTGCCATAAAGCGAACTATGGTCGAAACGGACACCTGCCATCGCTGTCAACTTCGTGCCTAACGTATAGGTGTATTGGGCGTATGCTCCAGGAGTCGTCTCCTTCTCGTTCATTCTCTGCATCTCCGACAAAAGATAAGGAGAGTCTTCTTGCCCTACTGCCGGTCTTGGAGAAACATTCACATTGGTGCGCTGTCCCAGGTAATCATGGTTGACGCTCAAACCTACCGACAAATTGTGCTGATGAGTAAAATTGGTCTCAAAAATCAGTGAGCCATAGAGATTCTTCTCATTGAGGTTGTAGAACTTGTTGCCATACTGGGCATCGAGCTGGTGCATCGAAGCCGAGGACATGAAGGCAATATTGGTGCCATGCTCGTGATTGAGGATGAAGGCATGTTTCATATAACCCTCATAGCGGTCGGTATGGAGCTTGATTCGATAAATATCATCACTATGAACATGTTCCTCATCCTGCCCACTGGTACGAATCTCCTTCAAAGCCCCAAGTCCACCATGAAAGATGTAGTGCTTGCCTTTATACAGCCAACGGTTCTGTACATTATATTGTTCTCTGCCTGGCATATCATAGAAACCATCGCCATTGTCATCATGGTTTTTGAGGATATTCTCATGATGCAACAATATCTCCGTTGCCCACTTATCCGACAGATGAACATTGGCATCGGCATTTGCCTCGATTCGGCTCTTGGTATCGCCAAAGAGGTTTACCTCCACCTGTTGCTCATCCTCTGGCTTCAAGTAATCCACATTGATTTGACCTGTAATCGACTCATAGCCATTCTTCACCGAAGCACTACCCTTGGATACTTGAATGCCTTTCATCCAAGGTCCCGGCACATAGCCCAGGGCGTATGGGATGGCTGCACCACGGAAGTTAGGGAGATTCTCGGTAAGCATCTGTACGTAAGTGCCCGAAAGACCAAGGAGTTTGATTTGTCTTGCGCCCGTCGTGGCATCATTATAAGCCACATCCACCGAAGGGTTGGTCGTGAAACTCTCGCCCAGGTTGCAACAAGCCGCCTTGAAGAGCTCATCCTTGTTCACGGCGATGCCATTCACGGCACCAGCCAATCGGGAAGTGCCCGACTTACGAGCCACCACCTTCACCTCATGCAAGGTCTCGTCCTTGAAAATGGAATCCTGAGAGGAGGAATCTACAGAGTTATTTTCTACAGAATTATTATATGATGATGACAGAGACACAACCTCTGTCTTATTATTTTTTGCATAAGTCTCAGCACCAATAACCAGCAAGGCACTGAGCAATATATATCTTGAATACATAAATATATTTCCTTTTATCCGAATCTTAAATCTTCGCTTCGGATGATTTTACCATTTTTATATATGTATGCAACCCTAAGATTTTACTGATAGGGATAGGCATACGACAATCTTGGCTGCAAAAGTACAGAAAAACTTTTGCAACCTATTTGCAAATATGAAAAAATCAAATAATCAGGATGTTAAGGAGGGCAAGATAAGCCCTTGGAGGCGAATGCGGAACATTCTGATTCCAATATCTTGCCTTCTGAATGCTACAGATAACAGGACGAGGCAACGTCTGCCAAAGGGCTGGCGCGATGCCTGCAAACACTGGTGCTGCATCGAAATCCAAGTGTTGGATAGAGACCGTAGGCGATAGTTTCACCAGCTCCACTTCCATGCAATGTTTGTTCACCTGTGCGCCCAGCTTGCCTAGGCAACAATCATGGTGCATGCTACGTTTCACGCAACAGTCAGTCACCATACCCACCATCACCTTGTCATAGTGAAGGCAGTGCATGACGGTAGTACCCACGCTCAAGTAAACCACCATGAGCGAGAGCATCAAAGCCATCAATATGTTGAGCGAACGTTTCATACCTATTTTTTGCACCTTTCTTTTCTCAAGTTGCAAAATTAAGCATTTTCATCAGAACAAGAACTTAATACCCCTATAATTTAATAACCTTTAACAGCTCTTGAATGAGCATGAATGCCCCCACACTTTCTGTTAATCTTTACTATATTCCTGCGAGAAAACTTGCAGGATAAAGGGAATATGAGTAACTTTGCACACGAATTTCTGAAACTATTGTCTTACAAAGACATAAAATAAGAGAGAAACTATTTTTTAAGGATAATATTGACTCATAAGAATAAATGAAAAAAGGACTATTTGCACTCGCGCTGGGTACCTTTACCTTGGGCATCGCTGAATTCATCATCGAGGGCATCATCACAGACATCGCCCACAACATGAACGTTTCTATCCCAGAAGCAGGACATCTCATCTCCATCTATGCACTCGGCGTCTGCGCCGGAGCTTTCTCGTTGATTCTCATGCATAAATACAGACCCAAGAATATCCTGATGTTCCTGGCTTCGCTCATCACCTTCGGAGCTGTCATCGCCTCAGTAGCACCTAACTACTGGCTCTTGCTCTGCGCCCGCTTTATAGAAGGTCTGCCTCATGGCGCCTACTTCGGAACGGGTACCATCGTGGCGGTGAAGATTGCCAAAGAGGGTAAGGGAACCAATGCCGTGGCGATGATGTGTGCAGGTATGCCGGTGGCCAACCTACTGGGTGTGCCGGTGGGAACCTTCCTGAGTCACATGTTCAGCTGGCGAGTACCTTTTGTCAGCTGTATCGTGCTCGGACTCATCACCTTATACATGATTCACAGATGGGTTCCGGATGTAGAAGCACTGCCAAACAACGGTATGAAGGCACAGTTCCGTTTCCTCCGCAACAAGGCTCCTTGGCTCATCATCGCCGCCACCTTCCTGGGCAATGGCGGCATCCTCTGCTGGTTCAGTTATATCTCGCCGCTGCTTCAGTTGGAGGGCGGATTCAGCGCAGCCAGCATCTCTCTGCTGATGATTCTTGCAGGCGGCGGAATGGTGGTAGGCAATCAGGTGAGTGCGTTGCTTGCCGACCGCTTCAAGCCGGGTCGCTTTACCTGTTATCTCCAGTTTCTGGCAGCAGCGGCACTTCTGCTCACCTTCTTCCTCGCCCCTTTCGGCTGGGTATCTGTGGTGCTGATGTTCATCTGCTGCGCCTGTCTTTTCGGCATAGGATCGCCTGAGCAGTTCCTCATCGTGAAGCATGCCAAGGGTGGCGAAATGCTGGGCGGCTGCTGCATTCAGGGCGCCTTCAATCTAGGTAACGCCATAGGAGCTTTCCTCGGTGGTATTCCTGTTGCGATGGGATTGGGATACAACTTCCCTGCCCTTATCGGTGTGCCGATGGCATTAGCAGGAGCCATCTGTCTGCTGGTTTTCCATAAGAAATATGAATAAAAATGCGATAATCCGAAATAAATGATTATCTTTGCAGAAGATTTCAAATAAACAAAAAACATAATGAAACTTAACAAGACTTTCCTTACCATGGGCTTGGCCGCAGCACTCCTGCAGATGCCAGCCTCATCGTTCGCACAGACTGCGGGCGGTAACCGTCAGAATCCTC
>CAVHWE010000198.1:0-4859 GCA_963639495.1 bacterium
CCCGATTGGGATGGGATTGCGAGAACCTCATCATCACCGACCTTGCCGAGCAGCTGCAGGATTGTGGAATCCAGGCACTCACCATCCACGGCAGAACCCGTAGCCAGATGTACACCGGAGAAGCTGACTGGAGCCTCATAGGTGAGGTGAAGAACAATCCTCGCATCCATATTCCTATCATCGGCAACGGCGATATTACTACCCCGGAAGAAGCCAAGCTTGCCTTCGAAAGATACGGCGTAGATGCGGTGATGATTGGCCGCGCCACCTTCGGCAGACCTTGGATTTTCAAGGAAATACGTGATTACTTAGACAATACGGGTGCAGCCCCACTCACCGTAGATGAGAAAATCGACCTCCTGGAGGAGCAGCTTCGCATCAACGTGGAGCGCATCGACGAGTACAGAGGCATTCTCCACACCCGTCGCCACCTTGCCGCCTCCCCTATCTTCAAAGGTATTCCCGATTTCCGCCAGACGAGAATCGCCATGCTGAGAGCTACGACCGTGGAGGAACTAACTGGGATTCTGAAAGAATGTAGGGAGAGAATCAAGGCGATAGAAATCTAAACTTGCTTGCGGCGGAAGGCAAATCCGCCGAAACCATAAGATAAGTAAAGGGAGACTCCAACAATGATGGTTGGAATCTCCCTTTTATTTATTCGCAGTTAACAGGTTAACAGTTAACAGCTGTTTTTTTATACTTTTCCCTTAAAACTGGAGGATATTACTTCTTCAATATCGAAGCACCTTCGAGCAGGGCGAGTGCCTTGTTCTCGTTCTCCTCCATGATTTCACGCTCTCCCGGACCCTTATCGTTGATTCCGCAGAGGTGCAGGATGCCGTGGATGATGACGCGGTGAAGCTCATCATCGTAGGTCTTGCCAAACTGCTCGGCATTGGTGCGGACCGTATCCAGCGAAATCACGATGTCGCCGTTAATCACATCATCCTCATCATAATCGAAGGTGATGACATCGGTATAGTAATCATGACCCAGATACTCGTTGTTCACTTCGAGAATCTTCTCGTCATCTACAAACATATAGCCTATCTCTCCCACCTTGCGGCCATGAGAGGCAGCTACCTTGCGAATCCAGGCACTGGTGTCGCGCTTCTTGATCTTTGGCATTTTCACGCCATCTACATTGTATGTTATCATACGCTTCTTCCTCCTATTTTTATTTTATTTTTGGTAAAAATTCATCTACTTCTCTTCCGAAGAACCTCAATTCCCTAACCAGCGTTGAGCTGATGCTGCTGTATCTTGGGTCAGAAAACAGCAGGATGGTTTCTACGCCGCCCAACTGCTTATTGATGTCAGCCTGCTCTCTTTCGTACTCGAAATCCTTGGCAGAACGGACGCCACGAACCAGAAACCTAGCTCCCAGGCGATGCGCCAAATCGATGGTGAGATCATCGTAAGAAACCACCTCCAGGCGATAACCCTTAGATGCATCTTCCGCATCTACCAGTTCCGAACATTCCTTCGGGAAAACAGCCTTGATATCCTCCACACGCTTCGAGATTTCCTCGCTGGCGTGCTTCAGCTTGCTCACCGCCACTGCAATCACGAGCTTGTCAAACATGGGCAAGGCACGCTCGGCAATGTTCTGATGTCCTATCGTAAATGGGTCGAATGTACCCGTAAATATTCCTATCTTCATTACTTTGAACTTTGAGATTATAACTTTGAACTTTATGATATGCTTTTACTTTGAACTTTATGATTTGTCTCGCCTTCTTCCACTACTTCAATAGGCGTTTCGGGAGTTTTTACTAATCATAAAGTTCAATGTTCCAAGTTCAATGTTCAATGTCAAACAGGTCTCCCTGCATAATATTGCTTGTATACGGATTTCTGCCGAGATGCTCGTAGGCAAGCGGCGTTGCCATTCTTCCTCGCGGCGTGCGCTTGATGAAACCCTCCATGATGAGGAACGGCTCGTAAACCTCTTCTACGGTGCCGCCATCCTCGCCTATTGCCGTGGCAATGGTGCTTACGCCTACCGGACCGCCACGGAATTTGTCGATAATGGTGGTGAGAATCTTATTATCAATCTCATCCAAGCCATACTGGTCGATGTTGAGTGCCTTGAGCGCCATCTGGGCAATATCGTAAGTGATGGTTCCGTTGCCCTTTACCTGGGCAAAATCACGCACTCTTCTGAGCAGAGAATTGGCGATACGAGGAGTTCCGCGCGAACGGCGGGAGATTTCCACAGCCGCCTCATCCTCTATCGGCACCTTCAGGAGCATCGCACTTCGCTTGATAATCTTCTGAAGCGTAGCCGGGTCGTAATATTCCAGATGCAGATTGATTCCGAAACGGGCACGCAGAGGAGCTGTAAGCAGACCGCTTCTCGTTGTTGCTCCCACGAGGGTAAACGGATTCAAGTCTATCTGGATGCTGCGAGCCGAAGGACCCTTATCTATCATGATGTCGATGCGGTAATCCTCCATCGCCGAATAGAGATACTCCTCTACGACAGGCGAAAGTCGGTGGATTTCATCGATAAAGAGCACATCGTTGGGCTCCAGGGAGGTAAGGATTCCAGCCAGATCGCCCGGCTTATCAAGCACAGGACCCGATGTAATCTTGAATCCTACGCCCAGTTCGTTGGCGATGATGTTGCTCAGCGTGGTCTTACCCAATCCCGGCGGACCATGGAGGAGCGTATGGTCGAGCGGTTCGCCACGATATTTGGCAGCCTCAACAAAGACCTCGAGATTTTCCACCACGCCATTCTGTCCGCTGAAATCAGAAAACTTCAGCGGGCGCAGCGCCTTCTCGAATTCCTTTTCGGCAGGCGAAACCATTTCTTGTCTTATATCAAAATCTTCGTTCATTCTATGACTATTATCGATAATATGGGTGCAAAGTTACACATTTGTTGCGGAATTAAAGAAGAAAAGCCGAATTATTTTGCCCATGATTTTGCACAATCCCAAAAGAATCGTGCAGATTTGCAAGCGCTACCCTATAAAAATGTTATAATTTATCATTTTCTTGCAGAATAATTTGTTTATCCGATAGAAAAGACATACTTTTGCACTCAATATTGAAAGCGAGGAAAGAAATAAATAAGAGAGAAATATCAGGATTTTAAAAGAAATAGAATTATGCTTAAGTTATTTCAAGGGCTCAGCAAACTGCTGGCCAATTATACATCTATCTTCGTGATAGGTGTTGCTGTGTTCACATTCTTCTTCCCACATACCTTCGACTGGGTGCGCGGAACTACTCAAACCGTCATTCTCGGCATCATCATGCTCACCATGGGCTTGACCTTGACCACCAACGACTTCAAGATTCTGGCTCAGCGCCCACTGGATGTCTTCATCGGAGCCTGCGCCCAGTTTATCATCATGCCTGGCGTGGCTTACACCCTGGTTCATGTGTGGCATCTTGACCCAGCCCTGGCGCTCGGAATCCTGCTGGTAGGTTGCTGTCCGGGCGGCGTTTCGAGCAACATCATGAGTTATCTGTGTCATGGCGATGTGGCTTTCTCCGTAGGAATGACCTGCGCCTCTACCATTCTTGCACCGGTGATGACTCCGCTGCTGATGAAGATTACGGCTGGCGAGATTATCCATGTAGATGCTGTGGGAATGTTCATCAACATCCTCATCGTAACGATTATTCCTGTGGCCATCGGCTGCGCCCTCAACTATATTTACGGCAAGAAAGATTGCTTCCCTACCATCCAGAGTCTGATGCCTGGCATCAGCGTAACGTGTCTGGCAATCATCGTAGGCGGTGTGATTTCTACGGTTCACGATGACCTCGTTGCCCGCGGCTTATCACTCTTCCTCTGGACATTCGCCGTGGTTTTCTGCCACAACACGCTGGGTTATCTTCTCGGCTGGCTTGCCGGCAAACTGGCGGGATTCAATACTGCCAAGAAGCGTACCATCAGTATTGAGGTCGGCATGCAGAACGCCGGTCTTGCCACGGTACTTGCTGGCAATTTCTTCGCAGCCCAGCCTCTCTCCGTATTGCCTTGCGCCATCAGCTGCGCCTGGCACAGCATTTCCGGTACCATCCTTGCCGGAATCTATCTGAAATGGGACCATCTGCATGAGAAGAAGTAAATGACTTCTGAAAAAGATAAATACGAAAAAAGGTCGTGAGATTTCTGATTGAACCTCACGACCTTTTCTTATATCATTACCTCACGGGGTTAACAGGTTAACAGTTAACAGCCGTTTTTTCTATAGTTACATGAGCAAAGCACTTGAATTGGCTTTCCCTTCGGACGCCGAACGTTGTTTCTTCACTCTTCGTTCTTCACTTAATTTACTTCCCCGTAGTCAGCAGCTGCACGGCTCGCTGAACTATCTCGTTTGTCTCGTTCCAAACCTGGAAGTACTGGCTCATATCCCAGATATCTCGCGCTACAAGGGCTTTCAGCTGCAGGGCGAGGTATTTCTTAGTCTGAGTTAATTCAGCCTCATCCTTCGGCTCTATCTTCTCCTTCTTGCCCTCGGCGATAATGCCTTCTATCAGCGAAGAAGGAACCTCGTAAGTGGCGAGGAACTTGTTGAAATCCTTATACTGGTTCTTGAGTTCCTTGCGATGCGCATCGATGAACTTCAGACTCTGGTTGATGACGATGCTCTTGGCAGCCAGCTGACGGTGCATCTTGGTGTACTTGGTTGTATCCAGCGGAACGAAATAATCTGGCATGATTCCACCACCACCATAAACTACACGATGCTTGCGCAAAGTATAATACTTCAGACTGTCTGAAAGATGGATGCTGTCCTGATTGGTGAACTCGCCATGCTTGTAACGCTTGTCCAGATCCATCGCATAATCCAATCTGTCACCTTTCTTATATGGCTTCTGGATGCATC
>CAVHWE010000199.1:0-4806 GCA_963639495.1 bacterium
GCAAAGGTTTCATCGTCCAGATATTCTCCGGGCACTTCGTAATCACCGGGTTTCCCGGTAATGTACTTGTTCACATAGGGAGAATCCGGGAACAGATCGGGGCGGTTTCCCAGCGTTGCCATATAGATGGCATACCGGGAAAGCTGATCCTCGCCCATGACATACACAGGCACATGGGATAAATCAAAGTTCTCCAGCGTGACCGTACAGATGTAATAATCGTAAGGCACCTGATAGGTGTCCGTATGGGAGTTGCCGTCCTCGTCCGTCCATGTGTCGGTTTCCGTGCGATACCGGGTTTCCACCACCACATCCTCCGTGAGAATGTACTGGCGGTCAAACAGCATTTGCAGCGTTCCCTGTACCTCGTCTATTGTCCATTGTCCCTCATGGAGCGCACACAAAAGAGAAAGCAGCACATAGGGGTCATGTTCGATTTCGTCCAGATCGAAGTGGTATTCGTCATAGTCATGGGTGCTTTCATAGGTGTCCAGATAATGCTGCAAATCATCTTCCAGCGCACAATAGGCGGCTTCGGCGGCCAGCATATCACGATCCTCGCAAGGATAGGTGCTGGCTCCTAATGCACCGGCCCCGGCGTTCCCCAGCATAAGCATGGTAGAGGAACAGGACTGCATAGCAAACAGGAGCAGCACACAGAGCACCGCGACCACGGCACCTGCGGGATGACTTTTGACAAATTCCACTGCCCGGGCAGTCAGGCGTTCTGTGGCTGTGGCAGTTTTCCCAGCCGCAGCCGCGCTCTGCTTTGCAGCCTCCTTTGCCTGCTTGCGGTATTGCCTGCGGAGCCGTTGCTTCTGCCAGTAGCGGGTAAGCACATTTTTCGTCAGCTCCGGGTGCTCCTGTGCGGCGGTGTGAAAATGATAGTCCGCCGTGTACTTGGTATAGCGGGCCTCGGCCTTGCGTACCACTTTTGCCGGATGTTCCCGGACTTTACGGCGCACAAAGCGGGAGCCATGCCGCAGCGCGGTTTCTCCCACAAGCTCAGAACGGTGTGCGCCTTCTGTGCCGACATTTTCCTGTTCCACTTCAAAAATCTTGCCATGCACGAAGCTGTGAACGGAACCACTGGCAACACGGCCTATGCGTTTTACCGGGCCGGGCTTTTTCGGCGGCTTTTGTTTTGCCAGCTTCTCCCGGGCCTGTTCCAGCTTTTCGCCTTGGGACTCCATGTGGAGCTTTGCCGCCGCAGCCTGTTCCTGCTGGCTCTTTTTGCGGAACTTGGACTTCGGGACACTTTGTCCCGAAGTGCCGGAAGCCTCCGGCCCGGGCTGCTCCCCGTCAGGGGCGTGGGCGGTCTGCGACCAAGCCTCCTCCTTGGCCTTATTCGTTTTTCGTTTCATTCTTCATATCCTCCGGGCGGGTAGTCAGCAGGTCATAGATTTCTCCGCGAGGGAACCGATCCACAAACGGGATGGTCACATTTCCATAGAACAACAGCCCCTCGCCGGAATTGCTGTGTGTGATATAGGAAAGCTGGTGCTCGGAAATACCGAGCTGTTTTGCCAGAATGGTACGGTCACTCTGCGCCTGCGAAAGCAGGATCATAAAATCCGTGTTGTCCAGAATGTTCTCGATTTCCCGGCTGGCCAAAAGGTCTTTGACGTTCTGCGTCAAAGCAGACGGCACACATCCTTTTTTACGCAGCATTTTCCAGACCGCCACAAAGTAGCTGGCCGTCAGCGGATCGCGGAGCAGAATGTGAAACTCGTCAAAATAGCACCAAGTCGCCGCGCCCTCATGGAAGTTCTGATCCACCGCCTGCGAAACAAACTCATTTGTGATGTGCATTGCAATCTTTCTAAGGTTTTCGCCCATGTTTTTCAGAACGATGCACACCACACGGCTGTCCGTCTTGACGTTGGTAGGATGGTTAAAGAGATTGAGGGAGCCTGTGCAATAAAGCTCTAAGGCAGTTGCCACGCGCCGGGCCTCGGGCTCCGGCTGGCGTAAAAGCTCCTCATACAAATCCTGCAACAGCGGCGTTTTAGCAGTTTCCAATCCGAGCGCCTGCTCCCGGTACACCAAACGCACACAGCGGTCAATGACCGTCTTTTCAATGGGCTGCAAGCCTTCCTTGCCGCCGACCACCAGCTCGCACAGGGACAAAAGAAAATCCGCCTTCATGGAAAGCGGGCTTTCTCCGGCAGCCATATTGAGCTCCACATCCATCGGATTGAGGTGGTGCGGGCTGTCCGGGGCAATCTCGATCACCTGGCCGCCCAGCCTTCGCACCAGCGGCGCGTATTCGCCCATCGGGTCAACCACGATGATCCGATCCTGCGGGATGGTGAGAAACACATTCAAGAGCTCGCGCTTTGCGGCAAAGCTCTTGCCGGAGCCCGTAGAGCCCAAATACATCCCGTTTGCCGATTTCAGCTTTTTGCGGTCAGCCATGATGACATTGTGAGAAAGTGCGTTCATGCCATAGTAGAGGGCCTGCCCAGCCATGCGGAGCTCCCTTGTCATAAAAGGAATAAAGATGGCTGTGGAGCTGGTGGTCATACCGCGCTGGATTTCCACCTCGTTGTAGCCAAGGGCCAGCGAGGAAACAAAGCCCTGTTCCTGTTGCCAGTCCAGACGGCGCAGAGCGCAGTTGTATTTCTGTGCGATGCCGCCCACGGTAAACACATCGTTTTCCAGCCGCTGGCGGGTAGGAGCAAGGTTTACCACCGTAAAGGTCAGCAGAAACATTCGCTCATTGCGGGACTGCAGATCGGCCAGAAGCTCCGCCGCGTCCTTGCTGAATGTGATCAGGTCAGGGGGAAGAATGTCCGGGTCATAGCCGGAGCGCACAGCCTTTCTCTGTTCCTCCACTTTCATTTTTCCGATGTCCGAGATTTTCCCCTTGATGGTCTTGATTGCCTTGAGCTGATCCACGGTCTGAATGTGCATGGTCACAGTCATTTCCGCATCCAGCTCCAAGATTTCCGCCAGCAGCTTATCCGAAAGCTCCGATGCCATAATCTGCAAGTAGGACACCGCGCCCCAATACTGGCCGATGCGGAATGTGCGGGACTGGCGGAAGTCGAGACTGTCCGGGGCAATAAAGTCTTTTGTGCCGAGCCCGGTCTGCGGGATGTCTTTCCACGAAAAGCGGAACGCCTCGCGGCTCCCCGGGTGCATCTGGCTATGAAGCAGCGCAAGGCGGGCCCGCCCGTCCATAGGCTCCGAGGGAACGCCCAGCCGCTTAAAGTTTCCCATGACATCGGCCTCCACACGCTCCAGACGGGGCCGTGCCTCCGCAATCCCCTCGGCGGGTATGCCAAAGGTGATGTATTTTGAGCGTTCAATGCCGTTATTGCTTTTGGCAATCTGATTTTTCAGCATCCCGGTAAACTCGTCCCGGACGCTGTTATAGTTGTCATCCGCTTTCGGGATATTGACCTGATAGCGGCTGCGGGAATGGGAACGGCGGTTGATAAAGGAAAGCTGGAACGGCAGCGAACTGTCAAAGTAGTTGAGAAATGAGCTCCATCCGCTGAATATGGCAGTCTGATCCTCGGTGGATGCCACGGAGTAATTGATGTCCTCATATTCCACAGTTTTTGTATAGAGCCCACCCGGGAGCTTGCACACACCGTCCGGGTGCATGGACAGATACGGGATTGTCTGTTGGGCAGACAGGGTCGCCCGGCCTTTACCCTTGGCGGCGGCTCCGTTTTTCTTCTTTGTGTTTTTCAATCACATCCTCCTTTCCAGCGCCCGGCCCGGCAAAGGGCGCATAAATGTTTTCGGTTCGGTAGGCCCTGATCCCCGGCCTTAGAAACTTGGCCCGGATGATGTTTCGCACAACCTTTTCAAAGGGCAAGCCGTCCTTTTCATACATCGCCAGCAGGAACGCCGGGAGCATAATTCCCAGCATGAGAAACATCGCCCCGGTATTGCCGAGGGTGCCACGGGTCAGCAGATAGGCCGGAATCCCCACCGCGCCCGCACTGCCGAAGCAGACAAGCTGGCGTTTGGTGAGGTTGAAAGCCATCTTTGTTTTGATTTTGGATAAATCGTTTGGTACGTTTACATAGGGCATAGATCACACTCCTTTCTGCACTTCGGGACAATGTGTCCCAAAGTCCGGGATGGTTGGTGTTACTTCATTTCCCCATACAGCCCAGCCGGGCGGGGTCTGTCTGGCAAAGAGCTCCACGCGGGGCAGATCTCCCATCAGGGAAACGATTTTGTCGCGGGCCTCGTCCGGCTTTTTGCTGTGGGCCTCAATCGGGGAAATGATAAATTGATGAATGTTGGCAGCCTGCCGCTTCGGATGTCCCTTGGTTGCCAGCAGGCAGATTTCCGCGTTGCCCCTTGTCCAGAAGCCAAGGCCGTAAAACCAGCTATCCGCTTTCTTGTTCTTTTTCAGCCAGACGAAAGCAACGCTTTTATAGGTGAAGCCCCAAGCCTCGATCAGCCGGAGCGCCTCCGGGAGCTGCGGGAAAGTGGCCCATAAAAAGAGTGCGCTGTCCGGGGCTGCAAGATCAGCCACAGGCAACGCACATAACTCCTCAATGCTCATAGTGGGATAATGGTTTTCCGCCGCGCCCTGTACTTTCTTAGCCGAGTAGCGCCAAGGGGGATCGGCGTAAATGATAGAATACTGCTGGATAATTACACTCCTTTCTCGCCAGAGCTTTTTACTGCCTGCGCCGCGCGGATGCGCTCACTGGCAGCGGCATAAAAGGCCGGGGCCGTTTCAAAGCATACAAAGCGGCGTTCTGTGTTGATAGCTGCAATCGCGGTTGTGCCGGAGCCCGCGCAAATGTCCGCGACCAGTTCTCCGGGGCGGGT
>CAVHWE010000200.1:0-4784 GCA_963639495.1 bacterium
CAAGAGCAGCACCCGATGCATTCTTAGGCGCAATATCTACCGCCATCAAACCACCAAAAGTTTTTGTTTCATCTTCTTTATCATATATTTCATTCCATTCGGAATGTTACATGATAGCCTGCCACATTATGCTCGGCTAGGGAGAGGGTGATGGATTGCATCATCAGCATCTGGCGGGAGATGGAGAGGCCGATGCCCGAACCTGATGGCTTGGTGGAGAAGAAGGGGATGAACATCTCCTTTGCCACATCGGCTGGGATGGGGGCGCCATTGTTGCTGAAATAGATGCCCGAGAATTGTGAACTCTCGATGCTCTCTGGATGTTTGTGGAAGCATCGAATGTCGATGGCTGAGGCGTGAGCCTCGATGGCATTCTTGGTCAGATTGATAAATACCTGGTGCAGCATGTTTTTGTCGGCAGACCAGGTGGCATCTTCAGGGATATGGATGTGCCATTCTATCTGAGGATAGAGCGGCTTGATGCCTTCCACGAAATCCTTGAGTGGAATGTTCTCGATGACAGGTTCTTGTAGCTGGGTGAGCTTGCGGTAGCTGTCCACGAAACTGGTGAGCGACTTGCTGGTGTCTCGAATGGCTCGGATGCCTTCCTCGTAGGGCGAGCCTTGGATGTCGGGATTGCTCAGATAGGCTTGGCAGATGCTGGAGATGGGGGCGGTGGCGTTCATAATCTCATGGGTGAGCACTCGGGTTAGCTTTTGCCAAGATTCCACCTCATGCTGCGCCACCAGTCTGCCGATGTCGTTCTCCATATCGTTGAGGGCTTGCTGCAAGGCTCGTTCTCCAGAGAGCAATCCCTTGGTGGATAGACGGAAGGAGTAATCGCCATTGCGGATAGCCTCTTGCATCAAGAAGGCACGGCTCTTCAGGTTGCGCTGATGGCGCAAGAAGAGATAGATGATGCCTCCGATGATGAGGAGAATGATACCTATTATATATATGTGGAAGATGGTGTCCATATCAGATGTTGATAATCATGAATGATTGTGATGGAAAATTATCGCTTTAACTTGGCGTAAAGTGTTTGGCGAGTGATGCCGAGGAGTTCGGCGGCGCGTGAGATATTGCCGTGGCATTGATCCACAACCTTGTGAATATGAGTGCTCTCGATGCTCTCCAGCGTCTCTACTTCTTGGCTTCGGTCGATGGCATCCTTTAGGGTTCTGATGAGTTCATCATTATCCCAAGGCTTGGTTACAAAGTCGGCGGCTCCGCTTTTCAATCCCTTGATGGCGAGCTGGATATCTGCGTAGGCGGTGATGAGCACCACGGGGATGTTGGCATGGAGACGGCGGAAGGTGCGGAGCCAAAGCAAACCTTCCTGTCCGCTGTTTACGCCCAAGGAAAAATTCATGTCGAGCAAGATGATGTCCACTGGCTCTTGTTGGAGCAGAGTGGGGGCGGTGTCTGGGCGAGGCAAGGTGAGAATCTGCTCGAATGTACCGCCCAGGCATATCTTCAAGGCTGTGAGTATCGATGGATTGTCGTCGATAACAAGTATTGTTCCGTATTTCATCTATTTGTGTTCTGTTATATCTTTTGTTTGCAAAAGTACACTTTTTTCTTGAAATAGCCAACAAAATGGAATGTGATGTGTGATTATCATACAGAAAAGTGTATGAATTTCATACAATCCACTTGCCGCTGGCTTCTGGTCTTTGGCAGAATCAAAAGGAATGGCTACCTTTGCATCAGAAAAAATAATGAAACAACAGATATGAAAAGTTATTTTAAGTTTTTATCGCGCAACAAGCTCTATACTGCTATCGAGGCTTTCGGACTCTCGATAGCCTTGGCTTTTGTGATGATTTTGGTATCCTACGCCTTCATGGAGTATCGGGTGGGCACGCATCAGCCAGATGCCAAGAATCTCTATGTGCCTGGTTCGGGCGATTACCTTGGCATGACCCTGGGTACGGCTAAGGAGTTTTTCCCTTCCATCCCGGAAATCAAGGAATGGACCCGATTTAGCGATTATTATACAGACAAGGGTGCTGTGGTGGATGGTCAATACTTTCATGTGCAGGCACGTGCCATAGATCCTAACTTCTTGGATATGATGGGAATGAAGTGCAGGGGATGCTCCGCTCATCGTGTGCTCACGGATAAGCACCAGGCCCTTATCTCCGAGTCTTTTGCCAAGAGGGCTTTTTGCAATGCGAATCCTATCGGGCAGGTCGTTAAGTGCGACACGCTGCAATTCAAGGTAGTGGGCATCGTGGATGATTTTGGCAGGGAAGACTTGCTGGAACCCACCGACATCTTTGTTTCCATGAAATTTAAGGACGCAGATTTGTATCCGATGGATCAGTTTGGTGAGGTTGTTACCATCGTCCGATTGGCAGATAATGCTGATCCAGAAAAGGTGAATGCCACATTGCTCAATAAATATATGGGCTATTGGAAGAAATGGTGGAGTCGTGGGAAGACAACTGGCAGTTTCTTGTGGGGCTCTAGCTTGGTACGCTGGGATAAGTTGTATTTTTCAGATATTACATGCTCGCATGTCCGTCATGGCAGCAAGACCTTGGTCAATGTCCTTTTGATTGTGGCACTCGTCCTCTTGCTTTCAGCCATCTTCAATTACATCAATCTCACCGTGGCGCAGATAGGCAATCGAGCCAAGGAGATGGCTACCCGCCGCCTGTTGGGTGAGTCGGTACTGGGTGTGGTATTGCGCTATATTAAGGAGGCAGCACTCTTCACGGCAGGTTGCTTCTTGCTGGGCATTTTGCTGGCTTGGGCATTCACACCTTTATTTAATAGCATCTTGGATACGAAGATTTCGCTCTTCTCTTCGCCTGCCGTTTGGGGATGCCTGTTGGTGGCTTATCTCGTTATCTCCTTGCTGTCGGGCTTGTTCCCAGCCATCGTGGTGTCTCGTTTCAATCCGATAGATGTGGTGAAGGGTACCATCCGCTTGCGCAGCAAGATGTGGTTTAGTAAAATATTCATTGTGGCACAGAGTGTTATCAGTATGTCGCTGGTGGTGATGGCTATCACGATGATGCTCCAGATGCGCCATCTCGCCAACATACCTTTGGGTTATCAAACAAAAGATATCCTCTGCGTATCCACCACCTTCGGGTTTGATAATGTGGACGTCAGAAACGCGGCGTTGATAGCGAGATTGAAATCTCTGCCTGAGGTGGAGGAGGCTACGGCTATCGGCAACAATCCTGTCATCAGCTTTGCTAATGGAGTGCATGATGAGAAGGGAGAAAATTTAGCGTTCTTGCGATTGAGCGTATTGGATTCCATAGCGATGAAGATGATGGGCTTCAAGGTGCTGGAGCGATATTCTGACCCAACGCCAGGCAAAATCTGGGTTAGCGAGGAAGCCAAGCGAACCTTTGGCGTATCGAGCAAGAAACCATATTTCGGTAATCGTGAAGGCAAGCCGGAATATGAGGTTTGTGGCGTTGTGAAAGATTTCCACTGTGGCGATGCTCTTGATGAGTTCAAATCTGACAAATTTGGAAATCATAATGCGATACGTGTTCCTTCCAATCATGATGTGCTTTGGACCATCTTGGTGAAGACTCGTGGCGACCATGCCCAAGCCCTGTCTGCTATCCAAAGTGCCTGCAAGCAAGTGGCTAAGGAACAGCTGGGCGTACCTACCGACATGGATACGGAGTATCTGGACGACACCTTGGCTGATGCGCTCAAGGAGAAGCACAACATGATGGTGCTCATCATCACCTTCATGGGCATCTCCATCTTGATTTCCGCCCTCGGCTTGTTTGGCATGTCGGTATATTACGGCAACCAGCAGCGCCGACAGATAGCCTTGCGCAAGGTGATGGGAGCCTCGGTGACAGATGCGGCATGGCAACTTTCCAAGCGATTCCTCATTACATCGTGTGTGGCTGTGGTTATCGCCATCCCATTGTGTGTTAAGCTGATGCAAGAATACTTGATAGGTTTCAAATATCGCATCGATTTCCCTTGGTGGACATTGGTAGCAGGAGCAATCTTCACCTTGCTGCTAGCCTTGGTATCGGTCTTCAGCTATACCCTGCGCACCGCTCTGGAGAATCCGATAGACAGCATCAAGATGGAATAGCATGATGAGCTAAGTAAACATTAAACACTACACATTAAACATTAAATCAAGATGATACGTACAGAGAATTTAACGAGAATATTTCGTACAGAAGAGATAGAGACCATCGCCCTGAACGGCGTGAACATCAATGTAAAGAATGGAGAGTTTGTAGCCATCATGGGACCTTCGGGATGTGGCAAGTCTACCTTGCTCAACATCCTCGGCTTGCTCGATACACCTACCGAGGGTAAGTATTGGCTGGGCGATGAGGAGGTAGGACATCTCAGGGAGCGTGAGCGCACGGCTTATCGCAAGGGTCGCATCGGTTTCGTCTTTCAGAATTTCAATCTGATAGATGAGTTGACGGTAGAGGAGAACATCGACCTGCAGCTCAAATATCTAGGCATTGGCAAGGCGGAACGCAAGGAGCGAGTGCTCGACATCCTGCGCAAGGTAAAGCTCAGTCATCGTGCCAAGCATTATCCTCATCAGCTCTCCGGAGGTCAGCAGCAGCGTGTTGCGATAGCCCGTGCCGTGGTGGGCAAGCCAAGCATCATCCTAGCCGATGAGCCTACGGGTAATCTCGACTCCAAGAATGGCGTGGAGGTGATGCAATTGCTTAGCGAGCTGAATGATGAGGGCACCACCATCGTGATGGTTACGCACTCCAAGCACGATGCTACCTACGCCAGTCGCATCATCAATCTGTTTGATG
>CAVHWE010000201.1:0-4783 GCA_963639495.1 bacterium
TGAAAGAATCAGCAAGAATAGACAAGTGGCTCTGGGCAGCCCGCATTTACAAGACTCGCAGCATTGCTGCCGATGCCTGTAAGAATGGTCGTGTAACGGTAGGAGGCGTAAACAGAAAGCCTTCCTTCATCATTAAGCGTGGCGATGTGGTAAGCGTCAAGAAAGCCCCTATCACCTATTCTTTCGAGGTTCTCGACTGCATAGAGCAGCGCGTAGGCGCAAAAATGCTGTATGGTGTCTATAAAAACGTAACCGACCCTAAGCAATACGAGCTCCTGGAGATGAGCCGCATCAGCGGATTCGTAGATAGAGCCCGAGGCACAGGTCGCCCAACAAAGAAAGAACGCCGTGCCCTGGACGCCTTCGTAGATCCAGCCATGTTTGGATTTGACGAAGAAGACTGGGACGAGGATGAATAAAAAAGAAAAATCCCCTATACATCTTTTATATTGTATAGGGGATTTTTTTTATTCCCATTGAGCATTCTTCTTTTGCTGGCTCTTTTCGTGAATAATCAACCCGACAGCAAAAAGACATATCAGGATGAGTGCTCCACAAATCATTGCGAAATTAATTTCTTGTGTAGTCATAATTATTTTCCTTTAAGCCGAAAGGCTTTTTTCTTTCTTCTGTTTTATTGTATCATAGATACCAATTCCTAATCCTACTAAACAAAGTAAGAAAAGGGTTCCTAATATAAGCCAAGTATTTATTTCATGAACTTCCATATTTATTTTCCTTTCTTTTTAATATTGTTGTTATCATTTGATTTCCTAACTAGCCACAACCCGATGCCAAGCATTCCCAACATCAAAATTATGGATGCAACAATAGTACCTGCGGAATTCATATCCCCCAAGAATGTCGCAAGCAAGAGCGCTGTCAGTATGTACTTGGCAACGTCCATTAACCATTTTCCAAATTCCAGTCCCATAAGCATATCTATTTAACTCTGCAAATATACAACATTTTAAGATACGATGCAAGAAAATTGGGATAATTAATGCTAAAAACATACGAAATAGAAACTTATATGTGATATTTGGCTGCTTTTTTTTAAATAATGCTTAAAAAATTTGGAGCGAATAGAGAAAAAATATATCTTTGCACCACGTAAAAATGGTGGAATCAGCATACAACTGATAACTATTCATGTTCTATACGAGCATATTATACTATAAATTTAAAATATTAGAGATTATGAAAAAATTATTTGTTATGGCAGCTATGGTGCTGTCTTCAGTAGGTGCTTTCGCACAGTACAATGCAGGTGACATCACCATTCAGCCTAAGGTAGGTTTGAACGTTTCATCTGTTACAGAGGATGATGCAGAATACAAAGCAGGCTTCGTTGGAGGTGCTGAGTTGGAGTATCATGTATCACCAATGTTTGGTATTAGCGGTGGTCTTCTCTACTCTATGCAGGGTGCAAAGGTTAAAGACACCGACGTGAAGATGAAGATGGATTATCTTAATATTCCTATTCTTGCCAACGTTTATGTAGCTCCAGGTCTTGCATTAAAGGCAGGTATCCAGCCAGCATTTAATCTTAGCAACAAGGTTAGTGTTGATGGCGTTACAGTAGATTACGATAAATATGCGCCAGAAGGAGCAGAAGTTAAGTCTTTTGATTTCTCTATTCCTGTTGGACTTTCTTACGAGTATATGAACGTTTGCTTAGATGCTCGTTACAATATTGGCGTAACCAAGATTGCAGACTTTGACGATGCAGGTTGCAACTCTGTTTTCCAGATTACATTGGGTTACAAGTTCGCTCTCTAATCAAGACTCTTGATAAAGACAAAATAACAATCCCCACTCCTCATTACGAAGAGCGGGGATTTCTTTTTTCTCGTCATAACTATTTGAAATGAGCCTTACGTAAACATTAAGTGAGGCTTACTATAGTTTAAAATGAAGCTTACTTCATTTTCTTTTTAGAACATTCTGCCGCCTGGACGACCACCGCCAAAGCCACCATTAAATGGACGACCATGGAAGTTTGGACGGCCGCCAGGACCGCCAGGACCATCAGGTCCACCCTTGCGGGCATCCTTGCCTCCGAAGAGATTCAGGCGGTAAATCACGTGCAGCATCGCATAACTGTTGATAGCATTATACTCCGTATCCGTACGAGACATCGCTGAGATGGCACGTGAGAAGGTGCTCTGCTGACGGAGAATATCATAGAACTGAAGCATGATGGTAAGAGGCTTGCCCTTCAGGAAACCCTGAGAGAGCTGTGCATTCCATACAAACTCATCAGTATTCATGTTGCTGTCGCTATAACCGCGGCGGCTGCTGATAGAGAGACTTGAGTTCAAGCTGGTACCCCAAGGCGCTGTAAGCGTCATGCTAGGACCGTAAGAGAACTGCCAGGTCTCGAGGTTGCTGGTTGGCTGGAGCTTGTTCTTCGCCTTGTTATAGCTCAGCGTTCCGTCGAGCGAGAATTCAGCCCAGTCGTTACGATAGCTCAGAGAGAGATTCTGGCGCCATGTAAGGCTTCGGGTAGTATTCTTCAGAGAACTTGAATTCTTGTCAACACTCAGATAGCTCACATAGTTGTTATAGTTGGCATGGGCTCCAGTATTGATATTCCAGACACCCGCACTGTCGATAGAACAGTTGAACATGAAGGCTCCCATCACATTCCAGTTGCCGTTGATATTCTCTGGGGTTGTGGTGCGTCCACCCGTCTTCTCGTCATATTCTACCTTATTGCTGATACTGTTTCGGGTGGTAGAGAAGTTAACGAACGTCATGACACCCTTGTTATGGTTCTGCACGAAGTTGTTGTAGAACAATCGGAAGTTCTGGGTAAACGAAGGTTTCAGACCCGGGTTACCCTTCGAGATGTTCAGCGGGTCGCTGTCATCCACCACATTCAGCAACTGCGAGATGCTTGGCTGCGAGGTTGTACCGCGATAGTTGATGCGCAGGTTGCTCATCTTGGAGAAGCGGTAACGGAAATCGAGCGTAGGGCTGAAATTGGTAACCGTGCGGACGGTATCCGTATGATTGCCCATATAATCGTAGATGAAGTTGGAGCGCTGTGGCTGAATCATCACACCGAAGTTGAGATTATACTTATTGCGGATGAATCGCATCATCACCTGGATATCGTGAGTATAGTTCTTATATTCAGAATACTTGCTCAGATCATCATCCTTGGTATCCTCCCAATTGCTTCCTACCTTGTCGAGATAGCTGCCCCAGGTACGGTAAACAGGAGTGATGCCATCAAAAGAATAATCATCAAAACGATAGGTGCTGCGATCACTCTTGGAATAGCTGTAAGTAAACTTATAGCTGAACTGCAGGAAGGTAGCCTTCCAGAGAGGCTCACTATAGGTAACCTGACCCGCATAACTGTAATCCTTGGAAGGAGTCAGATTATAGCGGTTGATATCTGATGCCTTTTTGCCCTGTTCCAGTTCCGTAAGATAATAGCGGGTATTCTTGAGCGAGATGCTCTTGCTGTCCTTATCCGTATACTTGGCATCGGCACGGAACGTGATATTACGGCCCTGGGAGTTCAGCTTGCGGTTATACTGCAGCATACCTCTCATGTTATTATTATCAGAATAGCTCAAACCGCTGTTCTCCTGACTGTTGACCAGTTTCTGAAGTTCATTCAGCTTACTCTTGCTATCACCCGTAGAGAGGTCTTTCAGGAAAGCATCCTGAAGCGGATCATCCACATATTCGTAAGGATCGTCATTAAATTGGGCAGACAATCCAGTATTTCTGCCGTCGCTGGTGCTCCAGGAGATAGAAGGACGGAAGAGAATATTAGTCATAGAGTCTGGCATCCACTCCAATCGGATGTTGCCGTTCCAACTATTGCTGCGAGAGAAATTCTGGCTCAGGCTGTTGCTGAAAGAAGAGGTATTGCCCAGGAAGTTCTCGCTAGCCACACGGCTCCACATATCGCCATCGCTGTGGTTCCAGCGGAGGTTACCGTTGAACTTGAACTTATCCTTCAGTTCGTAATTGTAGTTGGCACCTATCATCTTGCCGGCATTCAATCCGTTAGCACCACCAAAACCTCTACCGGGACCACCGCCGCCGAAACCACGGTCGCTGGTATTATTGGCATTGGCAAAGAGCATGAAGCGGCTGTTATTAGAGAAATAACCGCCCATACCACGCATGTTATAGCGGCTCTTGTTTCCCACACCCAGGTCTATATTAGAAATCACACCCTTGTTCATACCCTTCTTGATACCGAAGTCGAGCACGGTCTGTTCCTCACCATCATCAATGCCGGTCACCTTAGAGAGATCACTCTTCTCATCGTAAGCCTTGATTTTCTCAATGATGCTGGTAGGCAGGTTCTTCAGCGCAGTTTTGGTATCGCCGGTCATAAACTCCTTACCGTCTACCAGAATCTTCTTAACCTCCTTACCATTAATCTTGATGGTACCGTCATCGCTCACCTCTGCACCCGGCAGACGCTTTACAAGTTCCTCTACCACAGAACCTTCAGGTGTGCGATAGGCTGAGGAATTGTACACGAAAGTATCCTCCTTCAGGGTTACCTTCTGAGCCATAGCTGTTACCACGGCGCCTTTCAGCATGATAGCCTCAGCGCCCAGCACTATCTTACCCATAGCCAGGTCCTTGTCTTCAGAAATCTGAATACGCTTCACGGTAGACTTGTATCCTACACTCGAAATCTTGAGCAGATACTTGCCATTAGCCGGAGCGGTGACGTGAAAGAGTCCGTTCTCATTACTGATGGCACCAGCTACATACGTGCTGTCGCTCTTAAGCAATTGAA
>CAVHWE010000202.1:0-4781 GCA_963639495.1 bacterium
TTCTTCTCATCCTTCTCCTCGCATGGCATCACGCAAACCCAGTCGCCCACCTCTATATCTCCGAACACCTGATGGTTTCGTGTGGCATCCAGGATGTTGTATCTTACGGGGTCTCCTCCGCCGTTGGGCAGCAGCACCAGGGCGGTATCCGAGCAGCCCAGGCAGGCTAGTCCGTAGATAGCCCTGTCGCCCTTAGCCGGTTTCGAGAGGCTGATGGCGAGTTTCGAATTGTCCATACGTGGTGGTTTCTTTCCCCTGTGGCATGCTGCGAGGGTTGTGGCGGCCAGCGCCAGCGTGAGTATTGTCTTGACTTTCATCTTTCTAATCATTATTTCAGATTTCGCAAATTCAGAAGTTAAAGGAGTTAAGGAGTTATCGCTCCCTACGGTCGCTGAGGAGTTAAGACAATAGTCTTTTTGGCGTAGTTTTTTAAGCAGCAAGACATACGTCTTAACTCCTTTAACTCCTTAACTCCTTTAACTACTTCCCGATATGCGAAAAATTAGTTCATTACATTATTTCAAATGCAAAACTACAACTATTTTTTGGAAGAGCCAAATATTGAATCGTAAAATAATTAAAAAAATAGGTGATATATTTTGTAGTGTCTCGATTTTGCATTACCTTTGCAACCGTTTTTTGGGATCAACATCCCCCTCGTCCTGCCACACACGCCGGATGATGAAAAGAATAGGACCAACTCAAGAATTATATGCAACAAGAGAATATGACAGACAAGACAAATACACACGCTCTCCCGGTATGGACCGAGGTAGAGTATACCGCATTATGCAAAAACCCGTACCTGTTAACCCCATTCTTCATCCCTAAGGAGGCGAAGTGCTTCACGTGCCGCAAAGATGGCACGAGGGAAGAAGAAAGAATGGTTTTCCTCGTTTTCAAATCTACTGCAGCCCCTGCTGATGCCGAATGGGAAGATGATCCTGTTCCGGGCGAGATGTGGGTGCGCGCGCTGGGCGATGACGATGAGGAGATTGAGCCTGCCAAGGTGATTTACCTGGGTCAGGACATCGAGGATTTCATCCGTGTAGCCGCTGAGAACGACCAGACCATCACCTTCGATTTCTGGTGGCGCCACGGCGAGGTGAAGGTGGAGAAAGCTGAGAAGACGGATGACGGATTCGTATGCCGCAAGGATGATTTCGGCGATGACGGACTGGCTGTTACCCTGATTCCTGAGGACGGCGGCAATCCGGTTGTCCTCCGTCTTCAGATTCCTTACATAGGTTTCTCGCTCTACGATGCCGAGGGCAACAAGGTGCATGGCGAGCTGAGCATTCCGCAGGATAAGGTAGATGACTACACCTACGAATTTGTGGGCGATGACAACAACGACCGTTTCACCCTTCAGCTCGACAGCAACAGGCTGGTTTACATGTGTGTATTGCGCCATGAGGACCATCAGCTGGTGGTTCGCAACCAGCGCGACCGCCTTTCGGTAGTAGATCAGATTCCTACCGAGGGCAAGCTTTCTGAGTTGCTGATGAACACGAATTCTGCGCTCATCAAGAACAGAAATCACCGTTGGCGCATTCAGATTGAGGGCACCACGCTGTCTCATGAGGTTGAGTTGAATGTAGATGCGGCATCTCTGGTAGCTTTTGCTGAGGAGCAGATGCAGAAGGGCATGGAGATTGACGAGCTGGGGCAGCATCTGATGGCACTGGAGCAGAAGTATCATTTCCAGTGGTTCTGGCTGAGTGAGGACGACTGGAGTCATGACAATCCGGTGTTCGACATGTTCATGAAGCAGCTTTGTGCCTTTTCGTATGTCAGTCAGAATCCTGTTCAGGCAGATGCGTTGATGGCAAGGAACTACAAGCGTAAGATTCGCCGTTACAGCAGTATGCTGAAGGCTCACAAGCGTGGCGAGTTGAATCTTTTTGAGGAGAGTGATGAGGTGCGAGCCGAGTATCTCCGCATCTTCCAGGGTTTCCACCAGCCTTTCGTAGAGGCCTTTGAGAAGGAGGAAGAGGAATAATCTTTAAAGTTTTATCCCTCACATCCCTCACTTTTCCTCTTCTCAAAACGTTAATCATCTGATAATAAGAGAATTATCTATTTAGGAAAGCGTGATGGATGGATAAAATGTTTACAATATCCATCACGCTATCTATCACTAATAGTCTTCATCTATCACGTTTTTCAGCTTATCTTCTTGCAAAAAGCAAGAAGATCTTTGCAGAATATGGTTATGATGGGACCTGGCGAAAACGGACCACACGTTGTGCTGCGTTGGCTCACGGATATTACTACATCGGGGTACGGATATTACTGCATCGCGGTACGGATATTACTGCGTCGGGTTACAGATATTACTGCGTCGGGATACGGATATTACTGCGTCGGGGTACGGATATTACTGCGTCGGGGTACGGATATTACTGCGTCGGGGTACGGATATTACTGCGTCGGCTAGCGCAGACGTATCCGTAGGCTTATTGAGACGGCTGAATCTGCTAACTGAGACGGCTGAATTCGCTAACTGAACTACTTGAATAGCCCGACCGGGATAAAAACAAAGCGGGCGGACCTCTTCTCACGAAGAAGCCCGCCCTGTTTCCTAATTAAACTTTGTTTTGCATTAAAGAAATGCAATGCTTGAGCAAAAATATTTTTATTTCTCTATCAATCCCTCTACATACTTGCAGAGGATACCGATGCCCTTGAGGTTTTCGCCACCCTGCGGAATGATGATGTCAGCATAGCGCTTGGTAGGTTCGATAAACTGCTCGTGCATCGGCTTCAGGACCTTGAGGTATCGGTCTACCACCATCGATACGGTGCGACCCCTGTCGATGGTATCACGCTGAATGTTGCGTATCAGGCGCTCATCAGCATCGGTATCCACGAACACCTTCAGGTCCATCAGGTCTCTCAACTTCTTGTCCACCAGCGTCATGATGCCTTCAATGATCACAACCGGCTTGGGGTCAACGTGAACCGTTTCCGGTTCACGGTTGCATTTGATATAACTATAGGTGGGTTGCTCTATCGCCTTGCCAGCGCGCAGATCAGCGAGCTGCTGGTGCAAAAGCTTCCAATCGAATGCCGACGGGTGGTCGAAATTGATCTGATGACGTTCTTCCTCGGTCATCTGCGAGGTATCGTTATAATATGAATCGAGGGGCACCACAGCCACATAATGAGGCGGCAGCACTTCTACGAGTTTCTTCACCACAGTGGTCTTGCCGGAGCCTGTACCTCCCGCAATGCCAATAACGGTCACTTTATCTTTCATATTCTTTCTTCTTTTCTATAAGATTTCATCAAACATCTTGCGGTAAAATTCAGCCTTCTTCTCCACTGCCATAGGATAGGCACGGGAACTGGAGGGCATGCGGTACAGACGGAGTCTGCGGCCCTCGAACTGGAATTCTGCATAGCCTCCCATCTCAGGCTTTTCCTTGATGCCAAAGTGTTCTGAAAATACCTTCGTGGCAAGCTGGCCGGCTGTGAGCACCGCCCTGCAATGGGGCAGCTGGCGGAGCATGCCGTCGAGATCGGCGGGCTGCACGATCTGCAGATCCTTGTCGGATGCCGTATTCTTGGTGCGTATCACCTGCTGTGCGGTATCATAGATGGCGACGCCCTTCTCCCCGAGAAATTCCTTAATAGCATCGAGACGGTAGGTCTTCTTCTCTACATCCACGAAATGGAGCTTATCCTGGAAGTAGATAATCCCGAATATCCTCCACATATCATTCTGGAAGTTGGGATAATACCAGGGCATGCACCACCGCTTCTCTGCAGGCGGAAACGTGCCGAGCATCAGCAACTTGGCATTGCCCGGCAGCCACGGCTCAAAAGGATGATTCTCAACCATTCAACTGTTAACTATAAACTCTTAACTATCAACTAAATCAAAGCTTTTCCTTCACCAGGTACATCACTACCGGCAGGTGATCGCTGTAGCCGTTGAGCCATCTGCCACCCGCCTTGGTACGCAAAGGAGCACCCTTGTACTGACCCTCCTGCTGGATGAGGTAATCGCGGCGGAAGATGTGGTTCTTCCAGAACTTCAGAGAACTGTAGTCCTTGTTCTTACTATCCCTGTTCAGGAGATTAGGCGTGATGACAATCTGGTCGAAGAGATTCCATGAACCGCTGTAGAACAGGGTTCCCTTGCCTTCCTTAGCCAGGATGTTGTACCATGGATTGTACATATCATCGGCACCCACCTCGCTGATTTCAGCCTTCGCCTTCAGCACCTTGTGCATGCTGGCGTTGGTAGGATCATCGTTCATATCACCCATCACGAACACTTTCATCGCCGGGTTCAGACGGAGCAGACTGTCTTTTACCACCTTAGTCTGACGCGCTCCGCTCTCGCGATAGAACGAACTGGAGAAACGGCTTGGCCAGTGGCATACGATAACCGCCACATCCTCGCCCGCCAGCTCACCACGTACGGTGAAGAAACCACGGGTCTTGTAGGCTGAATCCTTGGCGAGTTCCTGTACGTAAGGCACCAATCGGGTATTCTTCACCGTGAAGAGTGCCGGATTATAGAGCAGCGCACAGTCGATGCCTCGCTTATCGGGACCCTCGATATGGCAGAACTGCATGTTTCTTGCCTTGAGAGGCGGCTGCGCGGTGAGATCTTTCAGCACGTTGGCATTCTCAACCTCAGACAGACCGATGAAGGCACAGCCCACGTTAGGCAGCACATCGGTACCCATGTCGGCAAGTGCACGCGACATATTCTTGAGTTTATTGGTATATTTCATACCATTCCATCCCTTAGCAGGGAGATACTC
>CAVHWE010000203.1:0-4763 GCA_963639495.1 bacterium
CAAGGGAACTGGTGCCGGTAATGCAGAGCTGAATCGACTATAAATATCTTTTATTGCTTTTATTCGAAAGTAGAGCCATTTAAGATTATTTTTTTGAGGTAGGTTTGCACTTTTAGGCAGGAATGTTTGCGTTTTTCCATGAGTGATTATTGGGAACAGGACGGCATTACGAATGTTCCATTATACGGGGCAAGAGGGTATTTAACGAATGCGATAAGTGATTGATGAATAAAGCTTCTATGGAGATTATTGAAACTCTTTTTCTTGGATACCTTACCCCAAGAAGAAAAAGCAGCGAGACTGACGGCAGAGAGTACTTGTGGACTCTCTGCCTTTTCTTCGGACTGTTTACAACGATTCTATGCTGTCACGATAACTCCTCAACTGTTCTTCGCTCAATTTCGCCTTTGCATCTCTTAGTTTTTGCAGCAACGAAACTCTGTCATGAGGCAAGGAACCGGTAAATGGTACAGGATTGCTAACCGTTCGCCCCAGAATATGCGTCTGGATATGCAGATGCTCTATGAGTGTTATCATCTCATCGAAACGCTCATGCTCTGTTGCCTCCTCAAACTTACCTTCTTGAATTTCTTGGTAGAGTTGGCTTTCTGGAAACAATGTTAGCGAGAGGAAACCTATGCTTACTGGGTGAAGTTGGTTGAAAACCCCAGCCGAACGCAGAGCGTTTCTTTCACCGTTTCCATGACCACCTAATCCGACGAGATAGAAGAAGTGATAATGTATATCTGCTTCTTCAAGTTTACGGCATTGTTCAACGATGTCTTCGGACAGATACCCTTTGTTGACCCTTGTTAGAGTTTCACTGTCGCCACTCTCTACGCCAATGGTAAGATAATCGAAACCTAAGTGGTGGAGCTGTTGCAGTTCCTCTACCGTCTTGTTGCGAATATCCGTGATTCGAGAGAAACAACCGATGGTAGGGTGTCCTTCGCCTACGTATTTTCTGATGAGCAATGCAATGTCAGTCAGGCGGTTCGTTGTGAGCACAAAAGGATTGGCACCTGTAAGAAATATACGGTGAGCTCGTGGTTGGAAAGAATGGACTACTTTTAAGTCTTCCTCTATTTCCGACATCGGAGACATACGGAACTTCTGCTTGCCATAGAGCGTGCAGAACTTGCAGCGATGCCAAGTACAGCCAGCTGTGACCTGCAAGAGTTGTGAAGTGGCTTCATAAGGAGGTCGCCACACCGGACCGTCAAAATGTAATGTGGGTTGCATACTATTTCCTTTCTTTTTTACGTTATTATAATGGTATCATCAAAATTGATGGTGCAAAGGTAAGGAAATACCGACAAAAAAATCATCATATTGGCTTTATGCCCCTAACCAAAAGGTAAGTATAGAAGATTATGAAGAAGAAACTCAATTATGATTATTGCCAAGCCGCTCCTGTCTTGGAATGGATGAGTCAGAAGTGGGCATTGGTCGTGATGCTCCGTATAGAGGAATACGAAAAGGAAAGCATCCGTTTCAGCGAACTTTTCCGAACTATCCCCCAGGTTTCGGAAAAAGTACTTGCGTCCACGCTTGATTATCTACTGCAAGAAGGACTTGTTACAAGAGAGAGATTTGAAGAAGTTCCTCCAAGGGTGGAATATTCTCTCACACCAATAGCCAAGGACTTCTTGCGAGAAATCGGCTACGTCATAGAATGGGGGCAGCTGCATTTTGAGCAGATAGTGAAGGGCAGAAAATAGATTGGCTTTAAGTAGTAATTATAACACCATGACTATATGTCTAAGAAGCCTGTGTTGAAGGCATGGATCTTTGGGTCTTTTGCTCGTGGTGAAGAAAAGGCTCAGAGCGATATAGATATTCTCTTTGTCCCCGATTTTGAGCATGGTTCGTTTACTTTGCTTACTCATGGAGGAATGTATGAGGATTTGAAGCAACTGCTAGGTCGTGAAGTTGACTTGGTAGTTGATGGCTCTTTGCGTCCGTATGCTCAGGAGAGTGTGGAACGAGATAAAATCTTGGTATATGAGAGAGCTAGTTAGGGATAAAGGAAGATTGGAAGATATTATTGTGGGGAATGATGAACTTGTTCTTCTATACTGATTTATATTAAGCGCTTGTAGATATGAAAGAGAACAATAAATTAAAAGTAGTTCATACTACTTGGGAGGAGTTCCTTAAGGAGCATCCTGTAAATGAGGTAGTTGATATGCCATCTTTGCCTAGTGGCTATGTGGCTAGGGTTGTGACTGTTAATGCGGTAAAAGTTTGATATAAGTTAAGGATATAAGCTTATCGTTATCCATCGAAAGGCAAGATTGTCTTGGATCCTTAATCGCAACACGGGCATTTGCTGATATTGTCGGCAAATGCCCGTGTTGGCTTATATTGCAAATTCTTTATTCCACCATTTCCGCATACCTCTTAAACATTTCCGCTACGCATTCGCTCTCCTTCATCTTTACGGGGAAGGCATAGACCAAGAGCGACAGCCAAAATGTATCGGCTGCCGCTCTATTATTTGCTTTTGACATTTGCTTGCTCAATTAATCTTTTTTTCCTCACTAAATGCCTTTATCTCATCAGTAAGGACTTTCTGTAATTTCTCTTTCGGTACTATCAGCTGATAGTCTGCCACTCCGATAGGTTTTCCCATATCTTCAAGTGCAAGTTCCACCTCTATGCGGTCTTTTTCCGCACAAAGTATGATTCCTATGGAACGGTTCTCGTCAGCACCACGTTCAAGGCGGTCAAGCAGAGACAGATAATAGTTCATCTTACCTGCATACTCTGGTTTGAAAGCCCCTATTTTTAAGTCAACAGCAACAAGGCAGCGCAGTCCACGATGGAAAAACAACATATCTACCTTACTTTCTTTACCATTGTATTCCAATACATGCTGGTTGCCAATGAAAGTGAAACCATTACCAAGTTCCATAAGGAAACGAGTAATAGCTTTTACAAGGCGGTCTTCAAGTTCAAGCTCCAAAATGGGACTAGTTACTCCTAAGAAACCAAGATTGTAGCTGCTGCTAAACACCTCGTTGGCATACTGCGCTTGTTCGGCAGGAAGAGTGCGGTCGAAATTGTTGTCTACTCGTGCCAATGCTTGTGTCTCATACATATTGAGTTTGATGGCATTGAGCAACAAGTCGCGATTCCAACCTTTGGTTACGGTTTCCTGCGCATAATATAGCGTGGCTTCATCATTCAGTCCCTTGCTCAACAACAGCATGTTATGTGACCACGGCAAAAGTGCAACGCTCCGTTGCACTTTCTCATTATGCCCTGCATAACGTTCATAGAACTTTTTCATATACCACAGATTTCGTGGTGAAACACCCATCTTTGGATAGCGTTCTTTCAGGTCTGCTGACAACCGTCTTACAACGCTGTCACCATACCCACTTTCAATCTTGCGCTCATGAAGCATTTGACCAATCTCCCAATAGGCGGTAGAGACATAGCCATTGACATGTCGGGCTATTTCTGTCCGAGCATGCTCAATTACTGCGACAGCGTGTCGCAGTATCTCGGTATAATCGCTGTTCTCTATTGAGAGCCTGTTGTCTTTATTGTCTGTTGTCATTTTATATGTCTATAAGCCTGTTTAATATTATTTGCCATATTATGATGCGAATAAGTGCAGCTGTTTTATACACCATTCCAAGGATTACGGCTGCAAATATACACTTTTCCTACGAAATAACCAAGAAAAAACTACATTTTTCCTATAAGGGGAACAAAAAAGCAGCAAACCGCAAAGGGCTTGCTGCTCAAGATAGGAGTGTTTCCTATTTCTTTTATGGGTTGTATATATGGCTGAAGAGCTGTTGAATTCTTCACTCTTCACTCTTCGTTCTTCACTTTCTATACTTCCTTCAATACGGTTTCCAATCTTCCGATGAAGTCATCCACATTCTCCTTGGTCAATACCAATGGAGGGAGGATACGGAGGATGTTGGTGCCGGCGCAACCGGTGAAGCAGTGCTGCTCGTGGATGAGCTTGCTGCGAACTTCTTTGTGAGGAATGTCGAGTACGGCGCCTACCATCAAGCCACGGCCACGAACTTCTGTGATGTGACTGTTGCGCTTCTGCAACTCCTTCAGCTGGGCGATGAGATATTCACCAACCTCATGCGCATTCTGTACCAGGTTCTCCTTCTCGAAAACATCGAGAACGGCGAGAGCGGCAGTACATGCCAGATGGTTGCCACCGAAGGTAGTACCCAGCTGACCATATACAGGAGTAAACTCTGGAGAAATCAACACGCCACCCATAGGGAAACCGTTACCGATACCCTTGGCTACGGTGATGAGATCAGGCTTGATGCCCAACCACTGGTGAGCAAAGAACTTACCGCTTCTGCCATAACCGCACTGGATTTCATCGCAAATCAGGAAAGTGCCGTATTTCTTGCAGGCTGCCTGCAAGCCCTGAGCAAACTCAGGAGTTACCATGTTGCAACCACCTACGCCCTGGATAGCTTCGATGATACAAGCGCAGACATCACCCTTGGCAAGTTCCTTCTCCCAAGCCTCCAGATCGTTGATAGGAAGATAGGTTACGTGACCATTATCATTGATAGGAGCGATGATCTTTGGATTATTGGTAACTTCTACGGCAAGGGATGTTCTGCCGTGGAAAGCCTTCTCTATAGAAAGCACACGGGTTCTTCCGTTGGTGAATGAAGCCAGTTTCAAGGCATTCTCGTTTGCCTCGGCACCAGAGTTGATGAGGAAGAACTGATAATCTTCATAACCGCTAGCCTTGCCCAGACGCT
>CAVHWE010000204.1:0-4763 GCA_963639495.1 bacterium
GGCAGAAAGTTTAATCCGTAGGTAAACTTTCTGCCATTTTGAGGGGAACAATGTAATATCTTATCCTACTTATAGATATTTCTCGATAAGCGAATAGTCGAAATCTTTCATTCGCTTGCGGGCATTGGAGAGTGCCCAGCGATTCTTGAAGCCACATTTCTCGGCGGCCATTTCTTGGCTCATAGCTGCAGGCGCATCTTGTATCAGTTGCTCGTAATGGCGGATGCGGAAGGCATTTACCAATTGGTAGAATCCTATTTCTGTGATAAACTTGCCCGCCAAGCTGTGTGTGGATTTTCTTACATCGCTTATTACTTCCACTCGTTTCAGGCTGGGTTCCAGATACCGCCGACTCACGATGGTAAGCACTTCTTGTCTCACGGTATCCCATTCCTCTGGCTGAATTTGTCTTTCAGTTTTCACTGATGTTCCTTTTTCACCCTCAACCATGTCCTCTGCGATGACCTGATTTTCAGTTTCTTCGTTTTCTTTCTGTACCAGTTGAAGGCTTTCCGCTTCCAACTTTTCCATTTTCTCTTTTACTTCTGCAGAATGTATCATGCGGTTGGGATGCAATATCATACATAGGATAAGCAGCATCCAGGCTGCAAGCAGTAGGTCAACAATCATTTTTACCATTCTGCTGTCTGTAAGAAAAACTATCCACATCAACAAGAAACATCCCAGGGGTTGATAAATCACCTTCTTGGCAAAAGCATACGGAAAATCGCTGTCATTGGAGTAATTCTGTGTGTGGTAATTGTCTATCTGATGATTGAGCCATCGACCTTCGATTACAAAATCCATGGTGAGCAGAAGGCTTATGCCACCCATAACACATTCCCATACCAACTGGTTTCTTGAGAATGTGTCATCGGTATGGAACAGAGATAGGAGCATTAGCACGACGAGTAAACCAATAGATATGGAAAACTTGAAACGCGACAGCCAATTACGATTACCATGTCCCAGGCGGAAGTAACGATGGAACATCATGGCTGAACACATCGGGTAATAGATGATGCCAAACGAGCGGACGTAAAACCACAAGTCAGCGTCATGTGGGCATAATATATATGGGAACTGCAAGACAGTTGCCGCAAAATAAAAGGTCACTTGCCGGCGAGCAGGATAAAAGAAGTCTGCCTGTCTGTCGTAAGGATGGCACATGTGGCACCATCTGATGATGCCACATGTTATGCCTACTATTATATAAGTAAAGCAAGCCAAGGCATAAAATATGTCTGGGCTTGCAAATTCGATAGATATTCCCATTCTTGATACTTTTTTGCAAAAGTAATGCTTTTTATCAAGATGGGCAAATCACAGTCACTATTTTTACAAAAATTAAACTAGCAGTGCTGCCTGCCTGACGTAAATCATGTTTATTACATGTGTACGACATCAATGCGGGCTTCCAGGAATAACTGGGTGCTGATTTTTGTGCCTATAGGACCATATCTCCCCAATGCTAGATGCGCCAACTGATTTTCTGGGTCGGTGACATGGTCGATAGGTTCACCCTTTTCGTCCTTATATGCCGTAGGTGTCATCTTCACCATAGAATAAGGGCAGTCAGGATTAGGCAGGATGTTGCGATACATCAATGCGATATATTCGCCAATAGGCTTTCCGTCTATGTTTTTCTTCTCGCTGTCCCATACCATGAGGTTCACGAAACCACCTTGTTCCTCATTGAGCTTTCTCACCTTTTCCTCAATCTCCTTCAACTTAGGGTTGTTTTTCAGGCAGATGAAGAACATGGCTTTCTTGCCAGGCTCGTATCTTGCATCACGGTCACATATTGAATAATATGAACGGGTATCGGATGCAGAACCTAGACAGATGGACCAATATCGGGCATCAGCTGTAGCGTATTCCTCAGGCTTGGTCGGTGCAGTAACAGGATAGAAGGAGAACGCCAAGATGGAATCCTTCTGCAGATGGGTGCGAGCATAGAGATAAGAGGTGGAATTGTTCGGGTAATACCTGCTCACTGGTGCCAGGAAAAATGGCACTTGGTTGTTCTCATCCGACTTCTGTGAGAAAACTTTCGATGTAATCTTATAGACATTCGATTCCACATGTGCAGGTGGAACTACATTCTTGAAGTTTTCTGTGTCCAATGCCGTGATTTCAGGCAATGATACTCCACCAAACTCGTCTTCGGTCTTGCCATCTTCCTTTGTACCAAGGTATTGGCGATGACATATCATCACCTTCTTGACTTTGGAATCTACCTTGCAGATATTGGCGCCTTTCAACTTGTCCAGTACTTTTTGACTAACATCGTCAGATACCACATAGAGGGTATAGTAGTTTTTGCCCGATATAGTCTTTTTGAATGGATTGGTAGAACCAGCATCTGCATGAATGTTGATATCGTCCAAACCGCCGATGACATCTCCTGTCTCGTCATTGTAGAATGAGAAACTCATGTATCTGCAGTAAGGGTATTGTCCCTTGATGCAGATAATTTTATCAGAGTTCTCATCCTGGCGATAAGTAAATTCCCAATAGTTGCTGTAGAGATCGGGATAAGCTCCCAATGTCTCACCATTTCCTGCCATCGTCTGGCTCCACTGAGCTGTTGGAACGACTTGTGGAACTTCTCGGGAATCGCTGTCATTATCGCTGCAAGCTGTCTGAATGATCAAGACCAGTGCGCCCAGGCACAATAAACTTAAGTTCCAGATTTTACTCATCGTCATATTTACTTTAATGGGGCACGGAAAGGTCCTGCCACCGAATTAAACAATAAGTCACCATTCGGGAAGTACTGCAAGATGGCATATGCGCCATTGCCACGATTACTCTTACCCAGATTCACTTGGTGGCGTGTCTTGCCTGTTGCCCAATCCAAACCTGTAATCTCCCAACCTGCATTATCGTACCAACCATTAACGAAGACCATGTCAGAAGCTGTGCTAACAGCAGGAATCATACTTATAGAACTTATGTCAGAGCGACTCCAAAGAGCCTCCCATTTGTTGTCCTTTACATTCCAACGTACACATTCCACGCCTTTTGGACCTTCCAAGAGAGGACCAATCGCCAATACACCGATAATCTTGTCTGTAGCTTTTTCGGCAGTTTCCTTGATGTTGTTTACAACGAAAGCCTCATAGCCGCCTACTACTACCGACTGTTCTGACTGCACCCACTCAGTAGAGACTGGAAGTCCGCATGATACTTCAAACACTCCCGCCAATCTAGGGTTGCCTTCTTCAATGACCTTGGCATCTGTAGGAATCTCGTCTCGCCAGAATGCTGCTAACTTCATACGTTTGCTGCCATCGGTGATGACAACGAGTTTGTCTTCGTCGCTACCAAATCCCATCAAGGTAGGAGTGGAGCCTGTGCCATAGCCCAATTTAATGCATGGAGCAGCAGGACCTCCATCATAAGAAGCTTGCCAAGCACCTTCGGAAACATCTGTAGAGAACTTGCCATTCTTGCAGATAATGCGCTGCATCAATCCCTTGCCGTTAGGCTCGGTGCTGTTGCTCGCCACATAGACAGAGTTTTCGTCCACTGAGACGGAATTGGTCAATATCTGGTCTGTAGGCAGGGTATAGGTATCCTCAATGGTTGTCAAGCCACGGTCTAGCATCAACAGGCAACGTTGAGCCGCAACAATCAGATGACCATCATATGTCATGGATACTCCAACAAGGGTGCGTGAATTGGCTATGTTGGAAGCCAGGTTTATCGTGTTGTCCAACATGATTCCTTCCTCAGGCTTGGAGGCGTTCTTGAGACGATATCGAGACAGCTTTCTTCCAGCATTGATATATACATAATTGTCCTTGTCGCACAAAACGTAGCATCCGTTCGCCATCGACATCTGTGGCATCTGTCCCAGGATGTCTGTTGCCGCTTGGGTCAAGTCATTCAGTGATGAATAGTCGGCAGTCAGTTTTTCTAACTCTTCCTTGGTATGCTTCTTGATCTCTGGAAGTTCCGCTTCGGCAATGCGCTCAAACTTTCCGTCTTTTACGTTGATATAGGATACGCGGTCGCTGCTCATACCCCACATGTAATCTGGTGAGGTAGAGGAGAGTGTCATCAGGTTGACAGGTCCGCTCCAGGTAGAAGCACAATTCTCTGGATTCACGGTGAATATACCATCCTTCACTGCATAAGGGAAAGCGTCGGTCTGCGCTGAATTGAAATGCGTGATACTATAATGTTCGGATGCCAGGTAAGGATTGCGTGGCGCTACTTGAACATCTGTCAGTGGAGTATGTCCTGGATTAGGCACATTCTCGTCAGAATCGTTGTCACTGCAGGCTCCCATTGAGATAATGAGTCCTAATGATAATAGCCACTTGCTAGTTTCTTCTAAAAGAAAATTCATCTTGTTCACTTTCTTCATAGCGTGTCGTTTTTTTTATAAGATTATACATTAATTACTTTCACGCTGCAAAGATACGGAAAACCTGGGGTTTTGGAGTGAGTATTAGTTTTTTCTCGTGATTATCGGTAAAATCATGTGAACCTCCAATTGATATTGCATTTTTTAACTTTATCCAACTGGAAATCACACCATATCTATATTGAAATTACTGTATATAAGACAGAAAAACGCCATTACATAGTTGTTGAACACAAATTATGTAATGGCGATAACGTTTATTTTTATACAAAATTCTACTTCTCTTTAGGTCTTGCCACAAACTCAGTATGAAGGGTCTCCATCGGATGTTCCTTCAGATTGATGAGGATGTTTGGCGTATTGCCGTTGGCGATGATTACCTTGA
>CAVHWE010000205.1:0-4726 GCA_963639495.1 bacterium
TGAGCAAGGATATGAGCTGGACCATCGACGAGGAGCACATGAGCTGGACCAACGACGGCTGCTTCATGCACTGCCTGCCAGTTCGTCGCGGCCTGATTGTTACCGATGATGTCATCGAAAGCAAGAACAGTCTGGTAATCCCAGAGGCAGCCAACCGTGAGATTTCAGCCGAAGTTGTCATCAAGCGCATGCTCGAATCACTCTAAGCAAGAAATAAGCAAGAGATAGGGGAAGCAAAGGGAAACAAGCCTTTACTTCCCTTTTTTTGTTCAACCCTGCACAATCCCATCCCCATTTCTAGGTATTTTTTTCTTTTCATCCAGTCTATATTCTTATATCTCAGATATTATCCGTACCTTTGCCGCCGAAAAAAGAAAAACAAGATGGACAAATATATAATATTATCACCAGAAGCCAAGGGTTCGTTCAACGACCGCTTGAACTTTCTGTATCTGAAACTAGGTAACTATCTCGACACCGAGAAACTAGAAAAACGTACTTTGCAATATTGTAAGGTATTCCTCAGCGACTCCCAAAATCAAAGCAAGGATTTAGAAGAATCACTCCTTTATCAAGAGTATCTCAAAGATACCCATCTTACGGTTGTGGAGCAACCTCCGCTCAACGGGAGTAAGATTTCACTCCTGATCAAGACCACAGACGATAAGACCCCTATCCTGTTCCACAGCCTCCGACTGACAGCGGAAGAAGCGAAGGGAAAGGATTCGTACGAACAGACCCGAATGCTATTCGATAAATACCTGCAACTTATCGACGGTACAGAGATGACGATGAAGCGCAATCTGGTAAGAACATGGATATACGTAACCAACATCGATGTGAATTACCAGGGCGTAGTAGAAGCCCGCAATGATGTTTTCGACCAGCAAGGTCTGACGGCAGAAACCCATTATATAGCCAGTACGGGCATCGGCGGAGCAACATCCGTCCGTCATGCCTCTATAGCCATCGACTTTCTGACCGTTCCCGACATTAGGGAAGAAGACAAGAAATATCTCCAGGCACTCAACCATCTGAATCCAACTCATGACTACGGAGTAGCCTTTGAGCGAGGAACCTGTCTTTCTCTGTCCCAAAAGAAACAATATTTCATATCAGGAACAGCCAGTATAGACAAACATGGAGCGGTTGTATACGAAGGCGATATTGTAAGACAAACCGGCAGATTGCTCGAGAACATCGGTGCATTATTAAAGGATGGCGATGCCACCATGAACGATATCCGATACTTTATCATCTATCTGCGCGACATCTCTGATTATCATACCGTAGAGCATCTGATGAATCAGTTTTACCCTCAGATACCGCATATCATCGTAGAGGCAAGAGTATGCAGACCGGGCTGGCTGATAGAAATGGAATGCATTGCAGAAAAACAAGAACAGAAATAAATGCTGATAAATGCAGAAATTTACTTTCAAAGAGTAAGTTTCTGCATTTTTTATGATTCATTCTAATATATTTTTATTACCTTTGCCCCTGATAAGTTGCACCTTGGCAAAGAGTAAATGCTAAAACTTCACTACTTATACCAAACAAGATGCACAGATATAAAAACTTATAAATCGACAAAAATGAGTGAACAGCAAACAAGCCAGTCTAGTTTTGGCATATATTCGTTATATGTATTGGGAGCCATCGCATGCTTTGTGTTCTTCCAATTCTTCTATCCCTACCATCTGTTTTATCAGGAGCAGAATCAACTATTTCTGTCATCATGGGATTATCTGACTACTTATCTGGACAAACCGGGATGGCTGGCCTGTCTGGCAGGCGATTTCCTGACCCAGTTTTATTATTTCCGCTATGCCGGTCCTATCATCCTTACCCTCTGTATTCTTATTACGGGACATAATGTAAAATGCGCAGTAAGAGATGCAGACATCCAAGGGAAAAAGACGGCACATATCGTAGCCTTCATCATGATGATCCTATTGGTATGTTTCAGTTTTCACTACGACTACCGACTTTGCAGCATTCTGGCAATAGCAGGTGGTGCCAGTGTGTTCCGTGTCAGCACCAAGCTGCTTACTTCCACCCGAATGTTTCTCAAGAAGATAGAGAAGATGGACGACAATCCTCCTGCCGCAGCAGGTTTGGGAGCAGCTCATTGGATTACCGCCTTCAGCATCATTGTTTCCGTATTCGTATGCCACTGGTTCTTTGGAAATGGTGTATGGATTTACGGAGCGCTGGTATTTACAGGATGTCTTTCTAACATCATGAAAGTGGGGACCTACTATCGCCTGGCTGCCCTCGTGATTCCTTTCTTCCTGCTGATGCTGTCCAAGCGACTCTACTTCTGCGACTTCCAGACCCTTTATACCTATCCGGGGTTCGGAAAGCTGGTAAAACCGCAAATGGATCTGGAGAAAACATTCGCAGTAGACTGTGAATATTACTTCGGTAATTATAATAAGGTTATCAACATCGTAGAAAAGACGGAAAATCCAGACCAATACATGAAGTTCTACTATAACCTCGTGATGGCGCAAAACGGATATCTTCCAGACAACCTGCTGAGATTCCAGAGCAACAACCTGGGTACATTCGATAAACTGGGACCAGGCACCCCAACCCTTACCATCAAGACCCTGAACGAACTGTATTGGGTTCTGGGCGATATGACTTTCTGCGAACGTGCCACAATGCTTGCCAATGTCTGCTCTCCGAATAACCGGAATATCAGAATGGTGAAGCGACTTGCCGAAATCAATCTGGTAAAAGGCGACTACGCTGCTACCCGCAAATATCTCCGTATTCTGCAAAAGACCTTCGTATGGAGCAGATGGGCAAACCGTGCTTTCCAAGCACTGGATATAAAAGCCACAGCCGATGATAAAGCCCTCCTGCAGCAATACATCGAAAAGCGTCCGTTCATTAACCGGAAAGATACACTCCGACTGAACGAGAATTGCCACACCATCATGTGCGAACTGGCAGAAAGTAATCCGAACAACAAAATCGCCATCGACTACATGCTCTGTAGCGATCTTCTCCTGAAAGACATGGAAACCTTCAAACGGGATTATGATACTTATTATCTCAAACAGAAAAACGTTTCCTACGAACGCCTGTATCAGGAGGCTCTCATGATTTATCTGGCGGGAACCAAGGCTAAGCCGGAAGAATGGGCTAAATATATCAAGCGTCAAGATATTCTGCAACGTTTCTATCAGTATAATGAAGAGCGGGGCAACCAGGCATTCAGCGATACCTACTGGTATTACTTCGACAAGGCAGCGGTGCCTAAGCTGACCATCAACTGAGGTAATAATTGACGCGAACTGTTTATAAAAGAAGAAAGATGAAATACAAGAAAATTCTATATAGTGCCATGGCGGGCATACTGCTGCTCGCATCATGTGTCCAGACTCATGAGAATGCTGAGCAGGTAAACCATCTGCCCAACATGTATCCCGATTATGCCGATGTAACAATTCCGGTCAATATCGCTCCTCTCAACTTCGAGATACGCGACAAGAACCTTACCAACATCGAAACCACACTCACGATTGAGGGAGCAGATGCCAACGATGCTGCCAACACTCTTACTGCCACCAGCAACAGCCAGAATCTGAAATTTGATATGGACAACTGGAAGGCTTTCCTGCAAAAGGCTGTGGGCAAGAATATCAAAGTTCAGATATATTCAAAGAGCAATGAGGGAGAATGGACGGCGTTCAAACCCTTCACCTGGCAGGTAGTGGGCGACAGTCTGGATGCTTATCTCACCTACCGACTGATAGAACCCGATTACGAAGTATGGAACAAGATACAGATCAGGCAGCGCTGCATAGAGAATTGGCAGGAGAAGATTCTCGCCGACCACAATCTGCAGGAAAACCGCTGTATGAACTGTCATGCTTTTGGCAACCAGAATCCCAACCTCAGTATGGTATATATAAGAGGTGAAGGCGGAGGAGCCATTCTTAACCGCAACGGCAAGCTGCGCAAGCTGAACCTGAAGAACGCCAACATGATTTCTTCAAGTGTATATTACGGTTTCAGTCCTTCGGGCAAATACGTCACCTTCTCTACCAACATCATCATTCCAGCCTTTCATGCCAACGCCGAAAAGCAACTGGAAGTATATGATTCGAAGAGCGATGTATATGTAGCCGATCTAGACAACAACCGCATCATCTCCTCACCGCTCACCTCCGACAGTACACATCTGGAGACATTTCCTACTTTCTCACCGGACGGGAAATACGTTTATTACTGCGCAGCCGACAGGAAGGGACTTGAAAGTACGAATCTGAAGGGATTGAAATATTCGCTGGTGCGCATCCCATTCGATGAAAAGACGGGGAGTTTCGGAACCGAGGTAGATACTCTTTACAGGGAGCGTTCAGTCTGCCATCCTAAGATAAGTCCTGACGGCAGATACTGTCTCTTTACCGTAGCCGATTACGGTACCTTCCCTATCTGGCATCCCGAGGCAGACCTCTATATGATGGACTTGCAGACAGGAAAAGTGGATAGCCTCAGCATGGTAAACAGCAAGAAGAGCGATACCTATCACAGTTGGTCACATACCGGCAGATGGTTTGTCTTTGCCAGCAAACGTGACGACGGACTTTACGGCAAGCCTTACTTCTGCTATGTAGACCGCCAGGGCAAGGCTCACAAGCCTTTTGTTCTTCCACAGAGGGAACCAACCTTCTACGATGATTGCCTGAAGAGTTTCAACATACCGGAG
>CAVHWE010000206.1:0-4687 GCA_963639495.1 bacterium
CTATTCAAGTTTCTTTACTTCAAAATATTGACATATCCCTTATTCTGTACCAATTCAGAATTTAAATCGATGCATTTCTGAGGAATCGGGAAGACGGTGGTGTAGCCGGAGGATTCACCCTGAAGAGGCGTACGGAGATCGTAGGCACCGGTGAATTTGCCGAAACGGATGAGATCCTGACGACGCCATCCTTCCCATACCAACTCCAGCAACCGCTCTTCCAGAATGTTATCGAGCGTAGCCTTACGGTAAGGCATTCCCACACGGGCACGAATCCTATTCAACTCCTCATCACCATTCTCTCCATTCCGGACTTTTGCCTCCGCCTTCATCAATAAAGCATCTGCATAGCGGAAAAGAACAATGTCGTTACTCTGCAACTTGCCGTCCATATAAGAGGTTCTATCCACCTCATACTTCGCCATTCTTGCTCCAGCCGTCTTGACAAACTTACTGTTGGTCAGGTTTTGAGCCACTTCAAAAGGCTGATACTCCAACGGCTTTCCATTATCCATCAGCAGTTCATGACCATCTACCTTTACCACTCCCGCCACAAAGTTCATCTTGCAACGGGCATCTTCATCAGCCTCGCCATAATGATTGGCTTTCATCGTAGAAATCGTGGCACAGGTTCCATTCTCACTTCCCCATCCCAAGACACCGCCATGCGTATAATGGTAAGAGCGGAAGAGATAATGGAACTGGTTGGTATAGATATTCTTATCCATCGGAATCGTGAAGATATTCTCCTTCGATGTCTCATTATGCGTAGAGAAATTGAATGAATCATCCGACTCCAGGACATAGCCTTCTTCTGCCAGTTTATCACAATAATAAATGCAGGTTTCCCAAGCATTCAACTTCCTACAGTCCACCTTATCGCCATTACGCAAAGAGGCATCAGAAGCCGGCACAGAGAAATGAATGTCACTTCCCTTCGGACGGCTCGCATAACCCCGGGTCCAGTCATCATACATATAGATTTCTGCATTCAAAGCCAACTTCGCCAACAGAAAGTTGACTACCGGCTGGGTGATGCGACCATAATAATTGCCTTCCTTATTGCTGTGCTGGTCGGGAAGTGAAGGCAATACCTGCTGCAACTCCTGAAAGACAAACTGGAAGATAGAACTGCGATCTGTCTGACCTTGGAACAGGCTGGAATGGAGCTGTTCTGCACTGGAAAGGACCAATGGAACCCGACCGAACATGTCCATAGCATAGTAATAGAACATAGCCCGGACGGCTCTTATCTCAGCCCGATATTCCTCCTGCTGTGCGGCAGGAAGCAGGGCCGACTTGTTGCTGATAATATCCAAAGACTTATTAGCCAGCACGATAACCTTATAAAGGTACTTCCACGTATCATAAAGAGACTGGTCATCGGCACTCCACCGATGCTGGTACATGGCATTCCAGAGGCCACCATCATACCAGTCGCCGCCTCGAATCGGAATCATCGCCTCATCGGTGGTCAGCGTATTATAATCGTAAATGCCACGGCAGGTGCCCTGGATGCCCTCACTCTCGTTAGCTCCACCTATATAATTATAGAGAGAAGCCACGGCATTGATATAAATATCAGATGCAGAGCCATAGATGGCATCCTCGTCCAACTGATCCTTAGGATGTTCGTCCAGGCAGGATGTCATAGACAATGCCGCCAGCAGCAGAAATAAAAATCTATATCGTTTCATAACTTTCTGATTTTAGAATTGAACACTTAAACCCAATGAGAAGGTTCTGTAAACAGGATAAGTCCGCTTATCATCAATACCCATCGTACTGTTCACCACGTAGCTGTTAATCATCGGAGTCAAGCCGCTGTAACTGCTGATGGTGGCAAGATTGTTGACACTCGCCGATACTCTGAGCGACTGCACCACGCCCTTGCGGATAGGAATATCATAGCCCAGCGTAAGATACTCGAAGTTGAGATAATCGCCCTTCTCCAGCCAATAATCGGAAACATTCTGGTCAACGATATTCTTCTCAGGCGCTCCCTTCAGCACATTATAATCCGGGAAGCTCGACATATTGGTGTAGGCCAGTCCAGTACCATTGAATATCTTATGTCCGAAGGCACCGTTCATCTGTAATGAAAAATACCAGTCGCGATAACGGAAACTGATATTGGAACCCAACGTTACCTTAGGAGTAGCCTGACCGGCAATATACCGGTCGCCTCCATCACTCAAATCTACGGTTCCGTTCTTGTCCAAATCTTCTATATCATAGCGGTAATGTCCGTTTCCATCTTCAATGATTCCCTTGCAATGAGGCAGATAGAATACGCCCAGCGGCTGGCCTACTATCTGATAGACCACATTGTTGTAGCCTCCATGCTGACCGGCACCCGACAAGGCACCCATCGCAGTAATATCGGCTGCCGACATCTGCATTCCGTTATATTCACCACTCAGCGAGAGGAGTTTGTTCTTCTGCCAGGAGAGATTCATATTGATATTCAGTTCCATATCCTTCTTCTGGATAGGGGTGAAGGAAACACCTACCTCCAAACCCTGGTTGCTCATAGAACCCAGGTTTGCCAGCAGCTTGTCATAGGCGAAAGGCGGAACCGGCACATCATAGGCATAAAGCATGTCGGTGGTCTTGGAATAGTAATATTCTGCCGTCAGAACCAGCCGGTTGTTCCACAAGCCCAGATCTGCTCCGATATTCCAGGTAGCGCGGGTTTCCCACTTCAGATCAGGATTGTTATTGCTGATCATCCCCATCGTAACCGTAGGAGAACTGTTCACCGAAACAATGCCGTTCTGCCGCACCGTATTCAGGGTGGTATAAGAAGAGATTCCACCAAGATTACCAGAGCGTCCGTAGCCCGTACGCAGTTTCAGCATGGTGATTTGCTTGAGAGAACGGAGCCATTTCTCCTGCTTCATATCCCAGGAAAGAGAGACGGATGGGAAGAAGCCCCAGGTGTGGTCATTGCCCACCATCGAAGAACCGTCGCCACGCATGGAAACCGAAAGGCTATACTTATTATATAAGGTGTAATCGATATTGCCCATCACAGAAGCCAGGGTCGGGTCTTCGTAGTTGCTGTCTGTTCCACCGAAAGGCCGTGAGGCGGCTGCACCCATGTTATGGTAATACATATCGTTGTTGGTGATTCCCTTCGCCGAAGTCCAGAATCCCGTTCGGATATCCTTCTGATATTCAGCACCCGCCATAGCCTTCAGATGATGGATTCCCCACGAATGCTGATAGTTAAGCGATACATTGGCAAGCCAGTTTTCGCTCTTGAACTCTCCACGATAGAGATTGCCCTGTGCCCAGACCCAGGTAGGACAGAACTGGTTATTCTCGTTGGAAGCATAACTGTATGCTCCGAAGGCAGAAACACTCAGAGAATTTGTCATATCATAGTTCAACTTCAGATGAGCATTGAAGTTCATGTTCTTCGTATCATTACGCTCCTTGAGCAAGGCACCGGGAGGATTCACCTGAGATGCAGCCCCATTCTTCACCCAACTGCCGTTCAGCTTATCATAAGGATAAGTAGGATTCATGGCATCGGCAGAATAGAAAAGCATCTGACTGTCGAAGATATCATTGTTCTTGAAAGACGAACCGAACACGCCGAAATCTCCCGTCAGTTTATCGCCAAACGCCTTCTGGGTGACATCAATCTTAGCCACCAGATTACGATAGCCCTTGCTCCGAATAATCGTGTTATGGTCGATATAGCCAAAAGAAGCGCGGTAGTTGCTCTGCGGAGTGCCACCGCTGAAGGCCAGATAATGGTTCTGAATATTTCCGGTTCGGGTAATCGCCTTGCGGAAATTGGTATCATATCCCTTATTGTTATACTCCAGCCCATACTTCTGTGCAGCAGCTATGTATTCGGCGGCATTGAGCATCTCCATACTTTTATACATCGCCTCTATACCATAGTTTCCCTCGTAAGAAATCTGAAATCCCTTACCCGTACCCTTCTTGGTCTTTACCTGGATAACGCCCGAAGCACCACGGGAACCATAGAGTGCCGTTTCGCTGGCATTCTTCAGTACAGTAAAGCTCTCGATATCGGCGGGATAGATTGTAGCAAGCGTCGCCACATCAGAAGTAACACCATCAATAATCACCAGAGGATCATTTCCGCCCATGATAGAAGTTGTACCGCGAACCCGGACGGAGTTCAACATAGCAATACGATCAAGACCATTGGTAGTGACGTTAACACCTGCCGTCTGTCCGCTCAAGGCATCCAGAGCATTATTGAGCACACCCTTCTTCAGAAGTTCAGGCTCCACTACACCCACCGAACCTGATAAGCGCAAGGAGTCTAGGCCTTCGATGTTCACAGACTGAGCACAGAGGGTTTGGGGTGCAAGAATCATCGCACCCATCGCATAAAATATGATTTTTAAGTTCTGTTCCATAACTATTTCATCATTTAGTCAAGGTTCAAATCGATTTTCGATTGCAAATATAATAAAAAAGAGTGATTTAAACTCCATTTCCTTGAAAAAACTTCAAAAAAAACGCAGGCTTAAGAGTTAAGACAGAAGAAAAGCTCGCCAAGACATTCAAAATCTTAACGAGCTTTCTCTTTTTATATCAGTTTTTTATTTCACTTTCACTTCTATCACATTCTTCGCAGCCTCAGCACTCGAACCACCTACGAAGATCTGATATTTGCCGGGAACCACACGCATGGTAT
>CAVHWE010000207.1:0-1609 GCA_963639495.1 bacterium
TGCTCTACTGCATCGCCCTGGGTTATCCTGACGAATCGCCGGAGGCAAAGCCAAGGCGTCAGGATATGGTCAAGTTCATGGATTAAGATAAATGAAGGTTGATGTCCTGTTTCAGGACATCAACGTTTCCCTCCATAACCCAACAAAAAAAGCATGGCGCAAATCACTGCGCCATGCCCCAATAAAAGAAAACCTTATAGTCAAAATAGAAATTAGCTATTCTTTTTTAGTACTTTGCATTCTGAGGGTCGAAGTTGGTCCAACCGCTCATCCAGTTGTTGCTGCCATCGAAGGCTCCGATGTAGCTTACGGTGTCGAAACCTGTCCAGCCGGCGAAACTTGCGGCACCAAGCAATGGACTTCCGGCGATAGGAGTATAACCATCTGTGCCTACCAATGAGGTCCATGAATCAAAATACTTATTACTTGGCTCTGAGAAGAAGAAGGTGTTGCTGTATGACTTCTGATTCTTGTCGAGATCCTTCTTGTTGGCTGCATCATAGAGGTAATCTTCATACTGCTTGTTGGCATCAGTACCAACGGCATCCATACCTGCGAAATATACATTCTGAAGCTTGAATTTGCCATCCTTGGCATCCTTCACGGTTTCACCCTTTTCACCATCAATAATCAAACCGATAGGCCAGCCTAAGGCCACCGAGTTGATGCAGTTGAGGTTAGAAGAACGGCGAATCTGCATGGCTGCCTGGAACTTGCCGAGGGCTGAACCATTGTTTGGATTGTATGCTCCGGCAGTGATATAATCGGTGGTGTTCTGGAACTTGTCGTCCAAAACCTTAGGCCCTACGAAGGTGATGTTTGAGAAGGTTGCCTTGGTACGAGGCTCTACTGTTGCACCATCAGCGCAGTTGTCGCTCTCGAAACCGTTGCTCTGAGAGGTGTCGGCTATCTTGCTGTCACGCAGTGAAAGACCATACTGCACCTTGCCTGAGAAACCGTTGTCGGTATCGAAATCATCATCCCAACCCTTGTAGGCTACGAGATACTTGCAATTCACAGTGCCACCAAACCACTCGAAGGAATCATCATTGGAATAAGATACCTGTACATGGTCTATCTGTGTGCCAGAACCTACAGAACCGAAGGTCAAACCGTTGATTTCCTTATCCTTCTGGAATGGATAGCCCGCAAACTCGATGCGTACATAGCTCAAGGCTCCTGAGTTATCAGCATCATCTGCGCCACCATGTTTGGTACGAGGACCACCCTCTATCTGCTGCTCAGTCTGGTTGTTCTTAGCCTTACCGCAGAGGATGATGCCACCCCAGTCGCCAGGCTTTCTGCTGCCGGCAGCCTCTTCAGATGTAAACACGATTGGCTCTGTGGCTGTACCCTTAGCGATGAGCTTGCCGCCACGCTCTGCGATGAGTGCCGCCTTGGTCTGCTTGTCGCCCTTGATGATAGTTCCCGGTTCGATGGTAAGCTCAGCACCATCTGCAATATATACCCATCCCTTGAGGAGGTAAGTGCCTTTCTTTAAGGTCTGCTTGCCTGTGAAAACGAACTCCTGGTCGCCGTTGCCAATCTGTGTACCGTTGGCGTTTTCCTTGTCATCTGTTCCGAAGAGAATGTGGTCGCAAGCCTTCAA
>CAVHWE010000207.1:1850-4687 GCA_963639495.1 bacterium
GCCTGCAAACCGATGTTTCTGCCCGGCTTGTAGCATCTTGCTATCTCTTCCACCTGCTTCTTGCTTCCGTCGCTATACGTTACATCAGCAAACTGCTTGTAATATATCTTTTCTGCAAGAAGATCCCTTACGTTGAGCTTCAGCTCCAGATGGTCTCCGAATTTCTTTGCCAGCGAGAAGTCGATGGTGTTGCGAGGCATCTCGTAGCTGTGGGGCACTCGGGAATTGGAGTCATCGCCTGTGCTTCCTTCGCTTCTGCCCACACCGATGATTCGCTTGCCTATGCGGTTGTAGAGCAGGGCGATATCCATCTTCAATGGCTCGTTCTTATAGAAGATGCCGGTGTTGATAAGGTATGGCGACTGTCCCTGCATCGGTCTGTCTTCTTCCTTCGCTCCCTTCTCAAACTGCACCTTGCTCTTGATCAGGGCACCGTTAAACGACCAGCTGAAGTCCTTCAATCCGATGAATCCGAGATTCTTTCTGATATCCAGTTCCACACCGTAATTGTTGGCACTCTTCGCATTCTTGTAGGAATAAATCAAGTCTGTGCCGCCTGCCACCGTATAGGTCCACTCGATAGGAGAATCGAAGTGCTTGTAGAAGACTGCCAGCGAAATGAGTTCTCCACGGGATGGATACCACTCATATCGCAGGTCGAGGTTATCGACATAACAGTTCTTCAACTCTGTGTTTCCCTGCACATTGCTGGCAAGGTCGAAGTCGTAATACACCGACGACGATACTTCACGGAATTCCGGTCGGTTAATACTGCGGCCATACGACAGTCGCACCTGGTGCTGGTCGCTGATTTTATAGGTTGTATTGAGAGATGGAAAAACATCATCGGTCTTGTAATGACGGCTCGATTCACTCTTCTCGTAGTCACGGGAATTGGAGATGAGTTCCATATCATTATGCTCGAAGCGGACACCGGCGTGGATGCCGAGTTTGCCAAAGGGGAGAGACATCGCCAGGTATCCTGCGCCTAAGGTGTTGTGTCCGCGGTAGTTATTGCGCATCTGCTTTTCCTCCAGAAGATACAGCTTGTCGTAACCCATGTTCGCCTCGCTGGAGAGCAGGGTAGGGATGTCGCTGTGGCGGAAGTCGGATGGCATGTTGTTAGCTGAAACATTCCAGTTGTAGATGAAGTTGCGGGTCTGGTATTCTCGACTGCGATATTCTCCATAGGCACCCACCTGCAAGTCTGGCTCAAAGTTGCCAAACTTGAAGTGGTGCTTGTCATTTACACCAAGAGAGAGAATGTGTTCGTCGAGCTGAGTCCACTCGCGGGATATGTCGTTGCCGGTGCTCAGGGCATAAACGCCCGATTCTAGAGCATCGTCGATGAGGTATCTACGACGGTCAGGCAAATGACGGTTGGCATACGCATACCCGATGCTCCAGTCAAGGGCGTCGCTAGTGAAGGTGTGCTTGCCGGTAAGCTGACCGTTATATGTAGTTCGACTGCGGTAGTAATACTCTGCGCTCCGTTCCAGGTTCGACTGGGCGCTCACGCCTTCACGCCAGGTATATCGGCTGGTAGCCAACTGGTTGAAGATGTTCTTGAGCTGATACTTGTGGTTGCCGTCCTTGGAAAGGAAGGTGAAGTTGAGCATCGCTCCGAGTCTGACATTATTATTATACTGGTCGTCAACTGAGTGACGAAGATAGTTCGGCTTGTCGTTTGCCGCATCATAGATGCCATAGAGGTTGTTCTCCATGTTCTCGTAGGTGCGGTATTCGTTGGTATAGTTTAGGGCGGCGAGCATGCCGAGTGTTCTTCCGCCGAGCATCCAGCGCCGGTTCAGGCTAGCAGCCAGTTTCAAGTCGCCCAAAGGCTTCCTGTTCTTCACGAGCCAATCGTTGTTAAGCCCGTTTTCTAGGAGCGAAGTAGCGTAATCGCCCATCGGTTTTCCGTTGGCATCGAGCTGCGGATTCAAGTTGCCGCCGATGCCTCCATTCAGGTTTCTCAAGCCATTATCGAAGCCGAGGAAATCTGTTGCAGAACCTTTTGTGTAAGAAAAATTCTGAAAGGCAGAAGATGTATTCCAGTTTCCGCCTACAGCGATATTGAAACTGTTTTCTGCCGGAATCTCCTTGGTGTTGACGATGATGAAACCGCCCGAGTAATCTGCAGGATATTCAGCCGATGGCGACTTCACGATGGTGAGGTTGTCGATTTGCGAACTTGGGATGATATCGAAGGAGAATGCCCTTGAATCAGCCTCAGAACTAGGCACTGCTCCTCCGTTCACCCACACATTGTTATAACGCTGAGACAATCCACGAACCATCACGAATTTATCGTCGATGAGGCTCACGCCTGGCACTCGGCGTATCACCTCACCCGCATTTGTATCCTGAGTACGGGATATTTCCTGTGCCGAAACATTGCTCACGATGACGGGACTGTTTTTGGCGACCTGTATCATTGCCGCATCCGTATTACGCCTTTCCACTGCGGTAACGGTCACCTCCTTCAGTTGCTGTTCATCAGGTTGCAGCGCAATCACCTGGTCTGCGTCCTTCGCCTGAACCCCGTCAATTTTTTGAGTCTTATATCCTACATAATTAATATATAGAGTATATGTCTTGTCTTTCTTCAGTCCATCGATCTGGAAGTTTCCGTCGATGTTGGTGATAGCCTTCACGTTGGTTCCATCCACGGTGATGACTGCACCGATGAGTGTCTCCTTCGATTTCTGGTCGATAACGACACCCTTAATCTGTTGCGTCCACGTTGGCATGCTAGCCGCCGAGAGCAATCCTAATACAATAATTCCCCTTTTAGCATTCATAACCTATATCGTTTGATTACGGTTGCAAAGGTACGG
>CAVHWE010000208.1:0-4669 GCA_963639495.1 bacterium
AGGAATCTGTTTGATATTACTTTCGAATGTACTTGTACTCATTATTGATGGGTCAGCTTGATTACTTCTTCCAGTTAGCTGGGTCCTTGCGCCACTCGTGGAGCAGCTCTACGTCTTCCTGCTTGATGTAGCCGGTTTCCAGAGCCTCTGCCACTACGTGCTCATAGTCGGTCAGGGTAACCAACTTCACGTTAGCATCAGCAAAAGCCTTCTCGGCGATAGGGAAACCATAGGTGTAGCTAGCTACCATGCCTACAATCTCGTTGCCGTTCTTGCGGAGAGCCTCTACAGCCTTGAGTGAGCTGCCACCGGTAGAAATCAGGTCTTCTACTACCACAACCTTAGCCTTAGGGTCGAGCTGACCTTCGATGAGGTTCTGCATACCGTGATCCTTTGGTTTAGAACGAACGTATACGAAAGGCATGTTCAGTTCGTCAGCAACCAAAGCACCCTGTGCGATGGCACCCGTAGCTACTCCAGCTACAGCATCAGCCTCTGGGAACTGCTCCAGGATAGCGTGAACGAGCTCAAGCTTTACATAATTGCGGAGTTCTGGGAATGAGAGAGTCTTGCGGTTATCGCAATAGAATGGTGACTTCCAGCCAGAAGCCCATGTGAATGGATCATTAGGCTGCAACTTGATAGCCTTTACTTTCAATAACTTAGATGCGAATTCTTTCTTCAGTTTGTCCATAATCTTTAAAGGATTAAATTATTATTAATTATTTTGCAAAGGTACAATGATTTTTGCACACGGCGGCTATATTTAGGGTTAAAATGTTTTAACTCTCGGCAAAAAGGGCCTTTAGTCGTGTGCGAAACCTACTGTCAGCACGCTTATCTTCATCTTTCCGGCTGCTTTTATCAGGGTTTCCGCACAGGAGATGATGGTGGCTCCGGTGGTACATACGTCGTCGATGATGAGGATATGTTTGCCTTCAAGCTGCGTGATGGGGTGCTCCCCCTGCCCGTCATGATAGGTTGCTGCGGCTTCAAAAACCTGGCTCACGTTTTCCTGTCTTTCCTGCCGGTTCTTGTGGGTTTGGCTTTCGCTAAACTTTTTCCTTCTTACGGCATCCTTGATGATGGTCAGATGGGTGAGTTGCTGGATGCCTTTGGCGATGAGAAGGCTCTGGTTATAGCCGCGTTCTTTTTCTCGTTTTCGGGTGAGCGGGATGGGGATGATGGCGTCTATTCCGTCGAAGAACTGAATGCCTAACCCCTTCTTTGCCAGCATTCTGCCCAGATAGATTCCCATTTCAGGATGATGCATGTATTTCAGCTGGTAGACGGCTCTAGCCGATGTGGCATGGCTGATGTGATGGAAGAGAGCGCAGCAGCGTTCGATGGGAATCAGATGCCAGAAGAGTTTTGCCATCTCGTTGTCGTAGGGCTGTTTCCAAGTATCGGTTCTCGGCATGCGTAACAGACATTTTATGCATATCATCTCCTCCCCGCCAGCGAGCACATTTCCGCAGATGGCGCAGGTTCGGGGGAAGAATAAATCTAATATGTCTCTTAACAGGCTGGTACGCATGGCTTTACTCTTAATATTGAGGTTTGGATATTGAACTTGATGATATGCTTTGCTTTAGAATTCCTCTTCGAAATCGATGTCTCCCAGATCTTCTTCCTTCATCCGGTCGATGCATTTGTGGATAACCTCCATGCTGTATCCTCTTCCCAGGGCAAAGCGGATGAGTTTCATTGAGCGTTCATAGTCGTTCTTTGCCTTGATGGTTTTATATTTGTTTTTCATCAGGGGCAGGAGGGTTTCCATATACAGGTCGTCTTCTATCTCTTCGAAGATAGGGTCGGAGATGTCCTTCGGAATATGTTTCATCCACAGCGCCTGTTCCACCTTCCGGCGTCCCCACTTGTTGTATTTTATCTTGTCGTTGATAAAGAAGCGTGCGAACCGTTCGTCGTCGATGAACTTCTTCTGCGTCAGGAATTCCATGTTTCTGGCGATGGCATCCTCGGACAGTTCCCACTTCTTCATCTTGTCGATCATTTCTTGCGAGCAATGTTCGGCTTGGGTGCAGAGGGTGGTGAGCTTCAGGAGCGCCTGCTGCTCGGTCATCGGCTTCTTATACTTTGAACTTTGAGATTTGAACATGATGATTTTTACTTTGAACTTTGAGATTTGAACATTGAACTTTATGATCAGTTATGTTCTGATTCTTTATGATCTGATGGCTCGCATCATTCTCTGCTTTCCGAAAGCATCTTCCTTTGTATCAATAGCTTTGAAGTCAAATCCTTCCAGCATTTCCCTGGTCTCTTTTTCGTAGATAGGGTTGATTTCGAAGTATAATGCACCTCCGCTTTTGAGGGCAGAAGAGGCATATTCGGCGATGGCTCTGTAGAACTTCAGAGGCTCTTCATCGGGCACGAAGAGGGCGATTCCGGGTTCGTGTTCCAACACATTCTTCTCCATATCCGCTTTCTCCTTTTCGCAGATATACGGGGGATTGCTCACGATGATGTTCCATCTTCCGGCATCCGATGTTTCCGCCAACTTCAGGGCATCCTGATATTCTATTTTTACGTTACCGGCATCCAGAAGCGCAACATTTCCCTGTGCTATCTTCAAGGCATCTTCCGAAATATCCCAACCCGTAACCTCCGAGCCGCCGATGTCCAGTCCCAGCGTAATGGCGATGCAGCCCGAACCCGTACAGATGTCCAGGATGCGGGTGGTGTTTTCTTCCTTCTCTCTTTCCGTAATCCCTTTGTTTTCAGTCGCATCTTTTTCTATCCACTCGCAGAGTTCCGCCGTTTCGGGTCTCGGAATCAGCACGCCCGGCTCTACATGGAAGGTTCTTCCTGCAAAGTCAGCTTTGCCCAGAACATACTGTACAGGTTCGCCTTTTTGCAATCTTCTGATAATTTCTTCCAGTTTTCTTTCTTCATCTGCAGATAATTCATTAACTTTGCCGCAGATTATGTCGGTCAGCGTCATTCCGTACTTCACATCGAGCACGGTGCGGACGATAGCCTGTGCTTCGCCCGCCTCATATAGAGGGGTAATGGATTGCCAAAGTTGTTGATACGTTTTCATCTCTAAATCGTATATTATGATTTGATTTGAGAGCAAAGGTACGACATTTTATCGAAAAGTAAGTAAAAAACGAAGAAAAGTTTTAGATATGGAACAAAATAATGTTTCTTTTCAGAATGTGAAGACGGGCGAACCGTTGTCGCAAAAGGAAATAGACGAAATGTTTATGCGCCGCTGTCTGCAGCTGGCGAAAAACGGAAGAGAGAATGCCAAGCCCAATCCGATGGTGGGAGCCGTTATCGTGAGCGGGGATGGCAGAATCATAGGCGAAGGTTATCATGTAAGATGCGGCGAGGGCCATGCTGAAGTCAACGCCTTTGCATCTATTAAGCCCGAGGATGAGCATCTATTAAGCCAAGCCACCATCTATGTGAGCCTCGAACCCTGCTCTCATTACGGCAAGACGCCGCCTTGCGCCGATTTGATAGTAAGAAAAGGAGTAAAGCGATGCGTCTGCGGCTGCGTAGACCCTTTTGCTAAGGTTCAAGGCCGTGGCATCCGGAAAATTCGCGAGGCAGGAATCGAGGTAACTGTAGGCGTTCTCGAAGCGGAATGTCTCGAACTCAACAAGCGCTTCATCACCTTCAACACCCATCAGCGTCCTTACATCATCCTGAAATGGGCGCAGACTGCGAATGGCTTTCTTGACAACGGGGGTAGGGGTATGGCTATTTCCTCGCCTTTCACCAAGATGCTCTCCCACAAGTTGCGTGCTGAGAACGATGCCATCCTCATAGGCCGCGTAACCGATGAGCGCGACCACAGTCAGCTCAACGTTAGAGATTGGAGCGGCAAGGACCCGATGCGCCTGGTCATCGACCGCCATCATCCTTGTTTCGAAGGTCTGGATTTCTCACGGGGCAAGACGGAAGTGTTGCAGCAAATCATGCAGTACTTATATAATAATAAGGTGCAGTCGCTGATAGTAGAGGGAGGCGCCATCACCCATAAGGCATTCCTCGATGCTGGACTTTGGGATGAAATCAGGGTAGAAACGTTGTTGTCCACATCTGTGGAAAACTCCGTAACTTCAGGAACGCCAGCGCCTATGCTTCCTCATAACGTCCGGTTAATCAGCCACGAGGCGTATGATGGAAATGTTATCAACACCTATGAGCGGATGTAATCTTCTCATAGATTTGCTTTTCCCTTCGGCCAGCGATTTTCAATTCACAGATGCCACAGATTTAGTGGCGTATGCCCAATTCAACATTCAACATTCAACACTTAACATTCAAGAAAATGAGTAACAGATTTACATCGCGTCTGAGTGATGACGACGATTTCAAGCGAGACGAACTGATACGTAAGATAGAGCATTCGGTAGAGCAGATGACGCTCTCAGAACTGGAAGCCCTGTCCTACGATATGTTTACCAAGGGTTATATGGAGGATTATTAGAAAATGTCGGGAACAGCTGATGCGAGAACCAGAAATAGCCAACTGGCAAAATATAAATAGCTAACTGGCAAAACGTAAACAGCCGACTAGCGCAAGAGTCGCTAGTCGGCTGTTTTACTGGAACAGTTATCGAAACCTCCTTTATTTTGTTTTCGTATAGGCATCCTGCCAAATACTCTTCACTCTTCACCAAAAGCCCCGAAT
>CAVHWE010000209.1:0-4665 GCA_963639495.1 bacterium
TGAAATGGCTATCTCAGACATGTCAGCGAGGTCTTGCTGGGTAATCCCCAAGGCCTTACGCTGCAATTTCATTACTTCTTGAATTTTCATATCAAGTAGTGTATTATATTGTACTTTTTGTGCAAAGATAAGAAATATTTTTGGATTCAACAAGGAAAAGTATCATATAATGTTCTTTTTATGAAAAATTAAAATTTCATGAGACTATATTTTGGTAAGGAGAGGTGTCACTTGTAAAGTGAGGTTAAGATGGAGTAAAGTGAGGTTAAGATGAGGTAAAGTGAGGTTAAGATGGAGTAAAGTGAGGTTAAGGTGAGGTAAAGTGAGGTAAAGAGTGAGGTAAAGAGAAATTATGTAATGGCACCCAAGATGGCACTCAAGATGGCACTCAAGATGGCACTCAAGATGGCACTCAAGATGGCACCCAAGATGGCACTCAAGATGGCACCCAAGGTGGCACTCAAGATGGCACCCAAGGTGGCACCCAAGATGGCACTCAAAGTGGCACCCAAGATGATACTGAAGGTGATACTCAAATGATACCCAAGAATAAATTACTGCCATCCAGTACAATTCAGTATCTTCCTAAAACAAAATTAGGGAGTTTACTCATCACGAGCAAACTCCCCATGGTGTATGAGAGAAGAATTTTAGTGCTTTTACTCAAAAGCTACATTCAGTATATATTATGTATATATGTGTACATGTATTCACGTATTCATGAATACACGTTTAGCCTATTTCAGCAAAACAACGGTTGTAAAGCGGTTTGCCTCATTTGCCGCATATTTGTCGATTCCGCCTAAGTTGTAGGCTTTAATCTGGCTTTTATCTACACCTCGCTTGATGAGAGCCTTGGCTATAAACTTGGCACGGCGCTTACCCAGATCCTGGTTGCCGGACTGAGTGCCAGTAGCACTATCAGCTGCACCGGATATTTTAATCTTCAGATTCTCCTGCTTAGCCATCTTCGCAATATCGTCGAGGTTTACGAGCTGTGACTTGTCAACCAGTTTGTCGGAGTTGAGCTTGAAGAAGAAATACACCGGAACACCAATGCTTACTTTCAAGTGGTCAGAAGATGAAAGGGAATCTGAGCAATAACCATCAGCATTACCTGCCATGTTGCCATCACTGCTGCCCATTGCACCCTGATTACTTTTGCCATTCATCGAGAGTCGGGCACGGAGGGAGTTGAGACCGCTGTAGCTGTTTTTCGGATAGACGGTCTTGCCATCATCGTTTCCTGCAAGTCGCTTTTCCAAATGAGCATTCCTATCCCTCATGTAGGCTATGTAGTCCTGAAGAGCGAGATTCTGCTCGATGTAAGGAGTAGCATCCACAACTCTCTTCCACCCCGTCTTTCCTATCGTGACGGACAGACCGGCTGAAACGGAAATCATGTTGTCGCCGAACTTGGTTGAGGTTCCGATGCCGTCAAAGTTCCTGGCGGTCAGCATTCCACTCACTTCTCCTACGAGATGAACACGATCGCTGATGCGGTAACGGGCTTCCACGCCATAGGTGAAGGCAAACGGATGACTGCCACTCGAACCGCCCTGGCAGATACAGTTGTTGATCCAGTCGGAATTATGAATCATGCCGACTCCTACGAATGGAATCACATTCCAAAGAGGGATTCCGCTTTCGTTCTGACGGATTCCAGAGGTGATGTTGTACAGAAAGTCAGCATGGACAAACTGATACTTCATCGTTTGGAACTCTGCGTTCTTGAAGCTGAGTCCCTGAAATCCTATTCGTCCACCGATTGCGGGCGTGAACCATTTGCCGACTCCTATCTGCAAGAGAGGAGTGACACGGTCGAACACGTCACCGCAACCAATGGGCGTCCCAAGAAAAGCAGAAGCCCCGCCCTTTGCTTCTATAAACCAATTTCTACCCCAGTTGGCTGCTTCGCTTACATTCTTGAGATATGTAGGATTCACAGGCATGAGCATCTGCTCCTGACTGTATGATTTCTGGATATAAAGACTGTCAGAACTCTGTCCGGCAGTTTGTGCCGAAGCTGTCATTGCAGCCAGGCACATCATTGCTATTGATAATATTTTCTTTCTCATGTTGTTGTCTTTGATGATTGATTACTTGCGTAAATAAATGAGCATGGTGTTACATCTTCTTTCTTCTTCCGACGGACGGAGCGCACATCTTGCGTGCCATTGACAGGCATCTTCTTGCCCACTCCCTATCGTCTTCATCCGGTCGCTTGCCCCATCCTGAGCCAGGGCTGCCGCCTCCACCTCCATGCGTCTGAGCGATGGTCGTTGCATCATCCACGAAACCGCACACGAGGTTCAAGGCTACCTTGACGACATGGTTGCCGTCTTCTGCCAACTGGCAGAGAAGCGTGCCGTCGAAGTCGAGTTTCACGCTGTCGGGGAGATTCGGGAAGCGAATGGCAAACTCATGTGCCATGGTGTCGAGCATCACGCCGTTGAGATGGTAGCTCATGTTGTGAGCCCAGGAAAGTTCAGACTGGTTGGCTTTGTCTTCCAGTTCACTGGCCTGCTTCTCAATCTCTTCCTTGTCCTTGCGGAGGGTGTCAAGCAACTGGTTGGTCTCAGAAAGTTTCTTCTCCTTGTCTGCCAGTTTATCTTCCACCAAAGCCTTCTGCTGTTCAAGGCTCTGAATCTTACGGGCGATGTCGGCACTGATATTGTCGCTGTTGGCTTGCAAGGCTCTCAGCGGTTTGAGTTCAGCTTCGAGGTGGACGATTTCTGCCTTCAGATTCTCTATCATGGAGGTGAAGGATTTCTGCTTCTTCTGGGCAATGGAGAGTTCCACGTTCAGATCTTCGAGGGCTTTCCGGGTGTTCAGCATCTGGGCTTCGAGTGTCACGCACTCGTTGGCGAGCCATCGCCGATACTCTTCCGTAGAACGGTGACGTGCTCCAGTCTCTGCTATCGACACCCCTCTCGTAAGTCCCCATTTCTCATTGCCCTTGGCAAGTTCATCGTGCAGGGCAAGAAGATAGTTCTTGTAATCTATGCGGTTCTGACCATGGAAGATTTTCTTGAAGGCGAACTTCTTATCTTTATCTATCGGCAGAAGCGCACAGTGGACGTGCGGATTTTTCTCATCGCAGTGGACGATGAAGGAGACGATGTTTTCCTCTCCATATTTATCTGCCACAAAGCGGTAGATGTCCTGTGCCCACTTTTCTATTTCGGGCATTCGCCGGATATGTTCGTTGCCACCTTTGCTTTCAAAATCTACCTCTTGATTGCCAAAGGCAAGCTCTCGCATACGTTCCGTTGAACCTCCGAAGATGAAATTCACTACGGTTCGGAAACGAGGTTCTGCCAGTCCTTCGTTTGGGTCTTTGATGCCACGTGAGGCGAGATTCTCTGCCATACGCCTGGTAAGCGGACGGCTCTTGTCTATCGGGGCGACGATGCCACCTGGACGGATCTCGAAGTTGAGATGCTCACGGCTACGGTCGTAGTTGCCTTCACGCATGGCCTGGTTCCATCCCTTCTCCGTCCAGTCTCTCAACTCCTCGTTGCCTACCGAAGCGAGACCTTTGGTGACCTTGATGTCCATGACCTGTTTTGATGATGTTCCCATATCGTATTTCTTTGCTATAGTCCTTACTCCAGGAGCCTTTTTCAGTCTTGGCAACACCAGGAAATCTGACCCAGCTTGCTGTTTATCTGGTCAGCCCTCCCGACTACTTTTGTAGGTCGGGGTATTAGGCTTCCCAAGACTGAAAAAAAGTGGCAGGTGCAAGCACGCTGCCTCACGTTGCTTGAAATCATTCAGCGATGTGCTAACGGGCGTCCTGATCGCCATCAGCGTGCCTCGCATGGAATAAGGGGAATATGACTATTGTTTTTAATCGTCGGAAGACTCCGCAGGTGCTACCTTTTCGGATGGCTCCCTGGCCTCAGTAAGAGGACGATGGGGATTCGCATAGTAGTTGGATGCGGAGCCGGAGATATAGTGCTCGAAGATGCAATCCAGGAGTACAATCTCCGCTTTCGAGTATCGGGTTGCCACTTCGTCCATATAACTCGGCTTGGTGTTGCCACTGATGGCTTTAGCCAGAGTGCCAAGAGAATCTATCACCTTGTGCCAGTCCCAGACATGGTCTTTTCCAAAGAGCAGGCTCACGGAATCGGAAAGTTCCTCGGGCAGTTCTTTCTCCTGATTGAGATAACGGAGGATGGAAACTGCCAGTGAATCGAACACCTGGGCTTGCTGATTGACTACACGCCTGGCAGGAATGCCGCCATATCCTTCCTGCTTGGCCATGTTCATCTTCAAGTCGTAATAACGGCTGTAGGAATCGGCCACTTCCTTGGCGGTGGATCTGCCCTTGATGAAGCGGATGAACTGCATGGCGCAGAAGTCGAGGATGTCGTCCGGGCTCTCGATAAGAAGAGACAGACGTTGCTCCAGGTTGACAGAGAAGATGAAGCTCTTGGAATATGGCTCTACGGAAAGCTGACCAAGTTTGGTGAGTCCGGAGATAAACTGGCGAACCGTGCCACGCTGCCATTGCCACTGACGGGCAAGTTCGGAAATGGTGGCAACAAACTGACCGGGGAGCAGCTGGAGGGCTCCGTCGGTTCCCGGTGACTGATAGGCTCCTGAGGATGCTTTCGAAAGCAGGTCGCAGTAGGCTTCCAGCTTGCTGTAACGTTC
>CAVHWE010000210.1:0-4645 GCA_963639495.1 bacterium
ACCGACTTCATGGTGCGCCCCATTTCGCGCTCTATGCGCTGCGTAGCCTCCAGCACCTGGCGCGGAGCCAACGTGGTGAGAACCAGCACACAGGCGTTGATATAGTCATTGGGCGACGAATAGCCCCAAGGCTTGGTTTCGTAAAGAGCAGACTGGCGCTCTACCACACCAATCTGCTCTCCTATTTTTTCTATTACCTCGCGAATGTTGCGCTTACGGTTGCCCAAATTCGTACCGAGACTTAAATATACTTTATACATGTTCACCCCGTTAATCTGGAAGAATCAACAATGAATCACCATAGCAGCCAAACATATAACCGTTCTTCACTGCCATCTTGTATGCCTCGTAAACCAGGTCGTAACCACCAAAGGCTGCGGTACTCATCATCAAGGTTGACTCAGGATGATAGAAGTTGGCTACGGCACAGTCAGCAAGTCCGAAATCGTATGGAGGGAAGATGAACTTGTTGGTCCATCCGTCGAATGCCTTCATCATACCGTCGGTTCCAACAGCTGTTTCAGTTGCCTTCATCACACTGGTACCGATAGCACAAACGCGATGACCGGCAAGCTTGGTCTTGTTAACCAAGTCGCAAGCCTCCTGACTGATCATCATCTGCTCAGAATCCATCTTATGCTTGGTGAGATCCTCTACCTCAATATCATGGAAGTTGCCCAAACCGCAATGCAGGGTGATATATGCCTCGTTGATACCGTTGATTTCCATACGCTTCATCAGCTCGCGAGAGAAGTGAAGACCGGTAGCAGGAGCAGTTACAGCACCCTCTACCTCAGCGAAAACACACTGGAAATCGTCCATATCATCCTCTGTAGCGTGATGATCCTCACGGGCATCGATGACGTAACGAGGAAGCGGAGCCTCGCCCAGAGCGAAGAGCGAACGCTTGAAGACATCATGACTGCCATCCTCATCATAGAGGAAACGGAGGGTACGGCCACGGCTGGTGGTATTGTCGATAACCTCGGCAACCATCTCGTTGACATCATCGAAGAAAAGCTTATTGCCGATACGGATCTTGCGGGCAGGCTCTACCAATACGTCCCAAAGACGCATCTCTGGATTGAGCTCACGGAGCAGGAACACCTCTATCTTGGCATCGGTCTTCTCCTTGGTACCGTAAAGACGGGCTGGGAAAACCTTGGTATTATTGAAGATGAAGGTATCGCCCTCTTCGAAGTAATTCACGATATCCTTGAACTGCAGGAATACTGGATTGCCATCGGCATCAACCATATCCTTGCCGTTTTCATCTTTCTTGTACATCTCGATGGTTTCACTCTTCTTGTGGAGAACCATGAGTCGGGACTCGTCGCGGCGAGTAATCTCGAATGTACGTTCACCACTAGCCGTTTTTACCACGTGCTTTGCCTTATGTGGATAAAGTGCCACCTGATCTTTTGGCAACTTAAAGTTAAATTGTGATAGCTTCATGTTATATTATTTATTACTTGGATGACTGAAGGCTGTCTTCGAGAGGCTGCTCATCAAGCCATTCCTGGAAATGTTCAAAACTGATGCAGTTTTCTACTGCGAAACTTCCTGCCTTGGTACGGCGGAGGGCGGTAAGATAGGCACCGCTATCCAGAGCTCTGCCGATATCACGGGCGAGGGAGCGGATGTAAGTGCCTTTGCCGCAAACCACACGGATGCTGGCGGTTTTCTGCTCATCGTTATAATCGGTGAGTTCTATCTCGTCCACACGCACGGTCTTCGGCTTGAGCTGAACCTCTTCTCCTGCTCGGCGCAAGGCATAAGCGCGGTCGCCATTCACCTTTACGGCACTGTAGGTAGGCGGAACCTGCTGAATCTCGCCTACAAACTGTTTGAGCGTTTCCTCCACCAGCTGGCGGGTGATATGCTCCGTAGGATAGGTGTGATTCACGCTATGTTCCATATCATAGCTGGCGGTGGTAGCACCGAGCTGCAGGGTAGCTGTATACTCCTTGGTATGGGTCTGCAGCTGTTCTATCTGCTTGGTACATTTGCCGGTACAGAGCACCAGCACGCCAGTAGCAAGGGGATCGAGCGTACCGGCATGTCCTATCTTCACCTTAAAACCGAGCTTCTTGCTGAGCAGATAGCGAACATGCGCCAAGGCTCCGAAACTCGACATGCGATAAGGCTTGTCGATGGCAATAATTTCTCCTTTTCTGAAATCCATATTTTATGTTTAGTCAACCATCTGCATATCTACACCGCAAAGGCCGCAGATGATAATGATAAGTCCTACTACGATACGGTACCAGCCGAAAGCTGCAAAACCGTACTTGGTGACATAATTGATGAAAAACTTGATGGCGAGAATGGCAACAATGAATGCTACCACTGAGCCTAATATCAATGTGAACAGGTTGTTGCCCTGGGTGAGCAATGAGCCGCCGCCATGGCTGATGAGCTTATAAACCTCGAGACAGGTGGCGCCAAACATGGTTGGCACTGCCAGGAAGAATGAGAACTCGGCTGCTGCCTTGCGGGTAAGACGCTGGGACATACCACCCACGATGGTTGACATGGAGCGCGATACACCAGGAATCATCGCTATACACTGGATGAAACCGATAATCAGGGCACGCTTGTAAGTAAGCTTGGTCTGTTCGCTGCCTTTATTGAATATCTTATCGCAGAAGAGCATGAAAATACCGCCGATGACAAGCATCCAGCCCACCAGTTGTACATTGCCAAGGTTTGACTCGATGAAATCATTGAAGGCAAGGCCCAATACCACGGCAGGCACGGTACCAACAACCAGACGGGCATAGAAATCGAACATCGCCTTCCAATAGGTCTTCTCACCGGTCTTCACAGCCTCAGGATAGAAGAATCTCTTCCAATACAGACAGATGACAGAAAGGATGGCACCAAACTGGATGATGACAGTAAAGGCGTTGACAAACTTATCCTGGATATCTACACCCAGCAAGTTTTCTGCTATAATCATGTGGCCCGTACTGGATACAGGCAAGAACTCGGTCAGTCCCTCTACGATAGAGATAATGATAGTCTGAATAAAATCCATCTAATAATAATATGTATATAAACTATTAACTATAAACTATTAACTATTAACCCTTAATTGTCTTTCGGTTTGTGAATCACCGCATAGATGATAGAAAGGAAACCTATCAATGTTACGGTTGGTGCTACAACGATACGACGAGTGCTGAAAATATCAGTATCGAAGGTATGCTCGTTAGAACCGGCGCCACTCATCAGCAGAAAACCGATGATGATAATCGCCATTCCGATGCCTAACAAGATAAAGTTCATCTTGTCGAATGCTAAATTCTTCTTATCCATTTTTTATAATTTACAATTTATAGTTTACAGTTTATAGCAAACTTGCTATACGGCAAAGTCCTATAAACTATTAACTTTTAACTATTAACTAGAATTAAATCTTATAAAGGTCTCCTGCCTTCATCTTCAGGAACTTATTGACTGAGATGCAGGCGCAGAAGGCGGTGATGATAATACCGAAGAGGAAGACCGAACCGCCAGTGATGGCGAGTTCCTGCCAGCCCAGAACGTTCATCAGTTCAGGCTCGTGGAGCGACCATGCATAGAGACAACCGCCCAGGAAACCATCTGCCAGCAGGGCTGAAACAACGCCTACAAGCATTGCCTTGCGGAGGAACGGACGGCGGATAAAGCCCCAGGATGCACCTACCAGCTTCATCGTATGGATGGAGAAGCGGCGGGCATAGATGCCCAGACGAACCGTATTATTGATCAGCGAGAACGAGATGAAGGTAAGCAAGGCGGCAACAATCAGCAATCCGATACTGATCTTTGCCAACGAATTGTTCACCTGCTCTATCAGGTCGTGCTGATAAGTAACCTCAGTAACACGTGGGTATGACTTCAGTTCCTTGGCAATCCACTTCAGAGAATCATTGTTCGCGTAATCTGCCTTCGTCGTAATCTCTATGGAAGGTTGGAAAGGATTAACACCGGCAAACTCGCTCGGGTTGGTGCCCAGATCACGGGTAGCCTCTTTCAGTGCCTCTTCCTTGGTGATATAAGTCAGCGTATTGACATAAGGTCTTGCATTCAGACGCTTGCACATCTGCAATCCCTCCGGATTAGTCATATCCTGTTCGAGCATCACCTGCACCACGAGATTCTCCTTCACATAGGAAGAGAGATTGCGTCCCATGAGGACAGAGAAGATAACCAATCCCAACAAAATGAGCACCATAGCGGTACTGATACACAAAGTAATGACCTGCAATCCACGATGATTGCTTGGCTTATATTGTTTCTTTCTCATTTTAAAAACCTTTACTAACTTAAAACCAAAAGGGCACAATGACCCAAATTGTCTGCAAAGATACGCATAAACGAAGAGATTACAAAATAAAATTGCATTTATTTACATTTATTCAATTAATTAATCGAACCATCTTGCGAAAGTTGAGTTCAATTGAAACAGGAAAAGGGCTAACCTCACGGCCAGCCCTTCACATACTGAGTAAAATTCAAATAGGTATGACTTGAATTTACTAAATGAAAAATTTACTATTCGGGATGGTAAATCCCTTTATGTACATTCATTACATCTTAGTGATGACACCCTTCTCTGAACTCTCCAGGAACTGGATGATGTTCTGAATCTCCGGGC
>CAVHWE010000211.1:0-4633 GCA_963639495.1 bacterium
CCGCATTGATCTCGGCAACCAGAATGCCCTTCTTGGTCTTGGCGAGTTCATGAATTTCCTTTTCTGGGAAAGGCCAGAGGGTGATAGGACGGAACAGTCCCACCTTGATGCCCTGCTCCCGGGCACTCTCGATACTCTTCTCGGCGATACGTGCCGCACTTCCGAAGGCTACGATTACATAATCGGCATCCTCCATCTGCTCGGTTTCATATCGAACCTCCGTTTCACGAATCTTCCTGTATTTCTCCTGAAGGGCGATATTGCGCTGCTCCATCACCTCAGGCTTGAGTTCCAGAGAGGTCATGATGTTGACAGGGCGACTCTTAGGACGGCCGATGGTAGCCCAAGGACACTCCTTCGCAATCTCCTCCTCGGTACGGCGAGGTTTCATAGGTGGCAGCACCACCTTCTCCATCATCTGTCCGATGACGCCATCGCTCAGAATCATTGCCGGGTTACGGTACTTGAAGGCAAGAGTGAAGGCAAGATCCACGAAGTCTGCCATCTCCTGAACCGAAGCCGGAGCCAGCACGATGACGTTGTAGTCACCGTTACCACCGCCGCGGGTAGCCTGGAAATAATCACTCTGCGAAGGCTGGATGGTACCCAGACCCGGACCGCCACGCTGCACGTTGACGATGACGCCCGGAATCTCAGCGCCTGCCATGTAAGAGATACCCTCCTGCATCAAAGCCACACCCGGACTTGACGAAGTGGTAATCACACGCTTGCCTGCGCCGGCTCCACCATAAACCATATTGATAGCCGCTACCTCACTCTCAGCCTGCAGAACCACCATACCTGATGTCTCCCATGGCTTGAGCAGAGCCAGCGTCTCTATAATCTCACTCTGAGGTGTGATAGGATAGCCGAAGAAGCCATCCGCACCACATCTGATGCAGGCATGGGCTATCGCCTCATTGCCTTTCATTAATGTTACTTCTTGATTTGCCATTGTTTAGTCCTCCTTCTTTCGATAAACTGTGATGCAACCGTCTGGGCAGACGATGGCGCACGAGGTACAGCCAACGCATGCTTCAGGCACAGCCGCCTCTACATAGCGATAACCATGCACATTGACCTTCTTCTCAGCCAATGCGATGACATGATGAGGACAAGCCTCCACACAGAGCGAGCATCCCTTGCAACGCCCGGTGTCGACTACAATAGCCCCTTTAATCTTACTCATATTCTAATTTCTTACTAATTATCTTTACCATTGGAGTAAACAAAGCTCCTGCTGTCCACATGTCGGTTGTTATGGATTGTAGTAGTCTTTGCAATAGAAGCTCATGATATCATCCAGCATCTCCTTGGCTGCTACGGCAGGGCTCTCCGGATCGAGGGCAATGGCCTCCATATAGCAGTCGAGGGCACGCTTAAAGTCACCCTGCTTGCGCCAGGCGTTACCTTGCTGATAATATTCTTCTGCTGTCATTTACTCTTTTCTTTTTAAGTTTTGCTCTGCGAAATTACTAATTTTCGGCTAAGAAAAAGAATATAAGCCTAAGATTTAAACTATATTAATGTAGTTTTTCACAAAAATGCGCACACTATAATTCAGTGTGCAATTTTTATGAAAGATGTGCATTATTTCTACTAAAATATTCTATAAAAACACTATTCGTCATTTACCGCAGTTTTTTACGGTAAATGACGAACAGTACGATTCCCCTTAACAAGAGGTAGAGAATGAAGGCCAACCACAGGGCATGATTGCCCAGAAAAGGATGCAAGCCAAAGAACAGACCGAAGAACGAAGCCGAGGCTACGGCGCTGGAACAGAGCATCGACTTAGACTGGGTGATGCCTACAAAGATGCCATCGAAGACGAATGCCGACATACCCGACAGCGGAATCAGCACAGCCCACCAGAAATATTCGCCCGATGCAGCTATCACCTGCTTATCGCTTGTGAGCAGAGAGAGGAAATTCTCGCCACCCACTATATATAATAAGGTGAAACCTACTGCCACAACAGTTCCCAAACCCATCGTTCTTCTAACCACCTCGCGGAATGCCCCCATGTTTCGGGCTCCGTAATACTTGCCGCTCAACGCCTCTGCCGCATAGGCAAAACCATCCATAAAATAAGAGAAGATGGTAAAGAGCGTCATCAGCAGCGTATTCACAGCCAGCACGATAGTACTCTCCCTGGAACCTGCCGCTGTAAAGAAGAGATTCACAGCCACCAGACAGAGGGTGCGGAGAAAGATATCCTTATTGAGCGAGAAAAACTGCTTCAGCGGTTCTGCAGCAAAGAGATGCCGGCGATAGTCATACTTGCTTAACCGGCGATAACAGATACGATAGAACAGACATGCCATCAGGAATCCCCACCATTGGGCTATGACTGTTCCGAGCGCCACACCTTCTACCGTCATCCCGCAGACAAAGACCAGCAGCAGGGAGGCGATGATGTTCACCACATTCTGCGTCAGCGATACCATCATCGGAATGCGCGTGTTCTGCATACCGATAAACCAGCCCGTAAATCCGTAGAGTCCGAGTACAGCCGGAGCTCCCCAGATACAGACATAACAGTATCTTCGTGCCAGTTCTACGACATCCGCTTCCGGCGACATCGCCCAGAGTCCGCAACCAATAATCCACTTCTGGAGAACAAAGAACAGTAGTCCTATCCCCACACCGATACTCAATGAGCGCACCAGAAGCCTCAGCACCTCAGCCAAATCTCTCCTTCCCAAAGCCTGCGAAGTCATTCCGCTTGTTCCCATTCTCAGGAATCCGAAAAGCCAGTAGATGACATTGAATAGCATCGACCCTACGGCAATGGCTCCGATGTAAGCCGCATCGCCGATATGCCCGACGATAGCGACATCAACCAAACCCAAAAGCGGTACCGTGATATTGGATATTATCGACGGTACCGCTAATTGTAATATTCGTTTATTCACGTACTTTAATGATTATCATTAATCACTAATAAATAATCACTATACTCTAAACTTTGCCGCCTGCTCCTCAATATAGGCAGCATCGCTGAAGTAGTCGATGCGCATAGCCTTGCGAACCTCGTCCATGGTCTGGGCTGCAAACTCGCGGGCATCCTTACTACCCTTCTTCAGGATATTGAATACCTCAGGAATATCCTGCTCATATTCATGACGGCGGGCACGGATTGGATCAAGCATCTTGTTAATCACACTGTTCAGGAACTTCTTGCAGGTACCATCACCGATGCCACCCTTTACATACTGCTCCTTCAATTCGTCAAGACTCTTGAACTCAGGCCAGAACTCAGCGAAGTCCTCTGGTGTAGAGAATGCCTCCAGATAAGTGAATACGGCATTGCCCTCCAGATGTCCAGGCTCGTCCATGCTCATACGTGGCTCACCGTTAGACATCTTCTTCACCTTCTTCCAAACGGTCTTCTCGTCATCGCTCATATAGATGCAGTTGCCGAGACTCTTACTCATTTTCTCCTTACCGTCAGTTCCTGGAAGGCGACGGCAGCAGGCAATCTCTGGAAGCAGGATTTCTGGCTCTACCAATACTGGCGCATAAGTCTGGTTGAAACGGCGAACCAACTCGCGGGTTACCTCCAGCATAGGCTCCTGGTCCTCACCGGCAGGCACGGTTGTAGCCTTGAAAGCAGTGATGTCGGCAGCCTGACTCACAGGATAGCAGAAGAAACCGAGCGGAATGTTTGCCTCGAAGTTACGCATCTTGATCTCAGTCTTCACGGTTGGGTTACGCTGAACACGAGATACGCTGATGAGGTTCATCAGATAGGTAGTCAACTCTGCCAACTCTGGAATCATACTCTGGATATAGAGTGTACACTTCTGTGGGTCGAGGCCCGCAGAGAGATAGTCAAGAGCCACCTCTGTAATGTTCTGGCGAATCTTCTCAGGATTGTCGGCATTATCAGTCAAAGCCTGAACATCTGCCATGAAAACGAACATTCTGTCGAAGTCGCCAGCGTTCTGAAGTTGTACTCGGCGCTGCAGAGAGCCGATGTAATGACCCAGGTGAAGTTTACCTGTAGGACGGTCGCCCGTCAATATAATCTTTCCCATTTTCTTGCAATTTATTATTATTTTAGCTGCAAAGGTACGGTTATTTAATCAAAAAACAAAATTTTTTCTATCTTTTTTCATTTACTCTATCACCCAATCCTCTATATTTCCCTTTGAAGAGTCGAAGTTGATACCAACTTTCGTTATAGGTTTGTTACTGAGAGCGAAACGCTGGCGATAATTTTTGAGATTGATTTGCTGCATTGCAGCCTGAGCACTCTTGTTGAGCTTCAGTTCTATAATGTATAAATCAGTTCTGGTCAACAGCACAATATCTACCCTTCCCTTTGGGGTATGTACCTCTACATCTACCAGGTAATCGGTGAGGAGCGTGAAGATGATGAAAAGCATCTGCTGATAATGCCCCTCATGATTGGTAACATTGCAATAAGGCACAGTACCCAGAAACTCATGTAACAGATGCAAAGCTCCATCCATGTCTTGCTTATCCAAAGCTTGTGCTATGCGACGAGCCGTATTGGTGGTAGCAAGCGTATTACCAGTAACATAAGACGGAATTAAAGCCTTGGTCAATCCTATCTTCACCTCCTTGTTAGGAATATCAAGCGTATAATAGTTATAATCTCTGT
>CAVHWE010000212.1:0-4593 GCA_963639495.1 bacterium
CCAGAAACCTTAGGACGTACCTCTACATCCTGGATACCTTTGATGGTAGCAGGATAGGTAGTCTGCAATGCGGCGCTGGAAGTACCGATAGTAGCCACAGCGAACTCATCGTCGCCGAAGTTAGGCAGACCGCCTTTCTTACTTCCACCACATGATGTCAACGCAGCAAGAACACAAACTGCTGCAACAAACAAAACGCTTTTAATTTTCATACCTATTTTATATATTATAATTTATTATTTAATCTTTTATCTTCTCTTATTCAAATGTTTTTTCACCCTCCAGCGAAAACTTTTATGCGCCTTTAAGTTTTAAAAGCGCTGCAAAAGTACTAATAATAAATGAATAACGGCTCGCAAGGAGCCGTTATTTAACAAAAATTATTCTCTATTTTGAGTTTTCTGCATTTACCAGACCCATCTCCTGAGCCTTCTTCATCAGCAGTGCCATCAATGGTTCGCGCTCATTAGCCACCTTATTGTCAAGCACAGCATCCTTGAGATACTGCTTCAGGGTACCTACCTCGCGGCAAGGTTTAAGATGGAACATCTCCATAATCTCATTGCCATCGATACATGGCTGTAGAAGTCGCTTATAATCACGTTCCTGCAGATCAACCAGTTTCTCGCGCACCATCTTGAAATTATCCAGGAATCGCTGCTTGCGTACCTGGTTCTTGCTGGTGATATCAGCCTCGCAGAGCGTCATCAGGTCGTTGATATCATCACCGGCATCATTCAGCAGACGGCGAACGGCACTGTCGGTAACCTCTTCATCAGCAATCACAATCGGACGCATGTGGAGTTCTACCAGCTTCTGCACATACTTCATCTTCGCATCCATCGGAAGTTTCATACGGCGGAAGATACCCGGGATCATCTTTGCACCTATTATATTATGGCTGTGGAATGTCCAGCCGATATTGTTATCCCAGCGCTTGCTCTTCGGTTTGCCGATGTCGTGGAAGAGCGCAGCCCAACGGAGCCAGAGGTTATCAGAATGCTTGCAGACATTCTCGAGCACCTCCATCGTATGGTCGTAATTATTCTTATGCGCCCTGCCGTTTCGCGTTTCCACCTTGTCCATCGCCACCAGTTCTGGCAGAATCAGATCGAGCAGACCTGTATCTTTCAGATAATAAAAACCGCTGCTCGGGTGCTTGGAGAGCATAATCTTGTTCATCTCGTCGCAGATGCGCTCAGCACTGATAATCTTCAGGCGCTCGGCATTACGTGAGAGCGCATCATAGGTTTCCTCCTCAATCTGGAAATTGAGTTGGGTAGCGAAACGCACGCAACGCATCATACGCAGCGGGTCGTCAGAAAAAGTGATATCCGGGTCGAGCGGAGTGGCAATGATACCATCTTCCATATCGTAGACACCATCAAAAGGATCTACGAGTTCTCCAAAACGGTCTTTGTTCAGGCAGATAGCCATCGCATTGATGGTGAAGTCGCGGCGGTTTTGGTCATCCTCCAGCGTTCCATCTTCCACGATAGGCTTTCTGGAATCGCGCTGATAGCTCTCCTTGCGGGCGCCGACAAACTCCACTTCAGTATCCTGATATTTCACCTGTGCTGTTCCGAAATTACGGAACACAGAGAGATGCGCCTTTCTTCCGAGCATCTTCTTCAAGGCAGAAGCTACCTCTATACCGCTACCAACCACAACGACATCAATATCATTGGAAGGTCGCTCCAGGAAGAGGTCACGCACATATCCACCTACTACATAACACTCCACAGACAGCCCGTCTGCTGCCTCTGAAATCTTATGAAATATATCCTTATCCAGTATCTGTGCCAGTTCGGCATTGGTCAAATTTCTCATACTCTTTTTACTTTCGGGGTGCAAAGTTACTGTATTTTAGGCGAAAAACAAAATAAATATTTGGCTATTTCATAATAAATGCGTAAATTTGCACCGAATTTCGAAATTATTATGGCAGATTTATTGAAAACAGAACAGCAGTTTAAGGATGTCATGAGTGAATGCAGGACATTATTTGAGAAGAAGCTTCATGATTATGGAGCCTCTTGGAGAATCTTGCGCCCTTCTTCTCTGACAGACCAGCTCTATATCAAGGCGAAGCGCATCCGCTCGCTTGAAATCAAGAAAGAATCTTTGGTTGGCGAAGGTATCCGTCCGGAATTCATCGCCCTTATTAATTATGGTATCATAGGACTCATCCAGCTCGAAAAGCCTTTCGTGGATGAGGTGGATATGACACCAGAAGAGGCTATGAAATTATACGACCTCCATGCAAAGGAGGCACTGGAACTGATGCTCAAGAAAAACCATGACTATGATGAGGCATGGCGCTCGATGAGAGTCAGCAGTTATACCGACTTCATCCTGACCAAGATTCAGCGCGTAAAGGAAATTGAAGACATCGCAGGCGCTACCCTAGTTTCTGAAGGTATCGATGCCAACTATATGGACATCATCAACTATGCCGTCTTCGGTGCCATCAAGATGAGCGAGAAGTAAAATATCAAATGATGAAGAATAAGGCAACTCACATATTAACAAAGATAGCGGTCAATATCGGGCGACTGCTGATGGCAGCAACCTTCATTTTCTCAGGATTCGTGAAGGGTATCGACCCATTAGGCACGCAATACAAGATAACCGACTATCTGGAAGCACTGCACATCGAATGGATGTTCCCTGCATGGAGCACACTGCTGATGTCTATCGTGCTGGCGATGTGCGAGTTTGCCATCGGCATCTTCTTACTCCTTGCCATCCGCAGAAAACTGGTCAGCAAGATTGCGCTGCTCGTGATGAGCGTGATGACGCTGATTACCCTGTGGATTGTCATCGCAGACCCGGTGAAAGATTGCGGCTGCTTCGGTGATGCCATCGTACTCACCAACATGGAGACGTTCGTCAAGAACCTCATCCTCCTTGCCATCGCTATCCTGCTCTGGAAGAAACCGTTGGAAATGCCACAGCTGGTATCTAAACCAACCCAGTGGATTGCCATCAACTACACCTTCCTCTTCTCCATCGTGATGAGCATCTGGAGTCTGTGGTATCTTCCGCAATTCGACTTCCGTCCTTATCATATAGGTGTCAACATCGCCAAGGGCATGGAGATTCCGAAGGGAGCCAAGCAACCCAAGTTTGATACCACCTTCATCCTGGAGAAGAACGGAGAACGGAAGGAGTTTACGATAGACAACTATCCCGACTCTACCTGGACCTTCATCGACAGCAAGACGGTTCAGACCGAAGAAGGATACGTACCTCCCATCCACGACTTCAGCATAGCAGATGCCAAAACAGGAGAAGACATTACCCAGGAAGTGATTCACGATAAAGGCTACACCTTCCTCCTGGTTTCGCCACATCTGGAATTTGCCGACGACAGCAACTTCGGCAATATCGATGAGATTTACGAATATGCCAACGACCACGGCTACCGGTTTCTCTGCCTCACGGCAAGTACGGAGAAAGCCATCAAGCACTGGCAGGACATAACAGGAGCGGAATATCCCTTCTATGTCACAGACGAGACTACGCTGAAGACGGTAATCCGCAGCAACCCGGGTCTTCTTCTGCTGAAGAACGGAACCATCATCCGGAAATGGAGTCACAATGATTTGCCAGACATGGCAGAGCTCGGCGACAAGCCACTGGAGAAGACCGAGATAGGCAAGATGCCGGAAGTAAGTGCCGCCAAGAAGATAGCCGGCGTCATCTCCTGGTTCATCATCCCACTGGTACTCCTCACCATCGCCGACCGGCTCTGGGCTTGGGGCGCCTGGATCAGAAAGAAAGAGAATTCGAACAGAATATTATCAACTTTTAAAAAGAAAAGAAAAATGAGAAAGAAAATTGTAGCAGGTAACTGGAAAATGAACATGAACCTGCAGGACGGTGTTGCTCTCGCTAAGGAGATCAACGAGGCATTGGTAGCAGACAAACCAAACTGCGACGTAGTAATCTGTACTCCATTCATCCACTTGGCTTCTGTAGCTCAGGTTTTGGATTCAGAGATTGTAGGTCTCGGTGCTGAGAACTGCGCAGACAAGGCTAAGGGTGCTTTCACAGGTGAGGTTTCAGCTGAGATGGTAAAGAGCACAGGTGCTCAGTATGTTATCCTCGGTCACTCAGAGCGTCGTCAGTACTATGGCGAGACAGCTGAGATCTTGAAGGAGAAGGTAGAGTTGGCTTTGGCTAACGGTTTGAAGGTTATCTTCTGCTGCGGTGAGACTCTCGAGGAGCGTGAGGCTGAGAAGCAGAACGAGGTAGTAAAGGCTGAGTTGGAAGGTTCAGTATTCCACTTGAGCGCTGACGCTTGGAAGAACATCATCCTTGCTTACGAGCCAATCTGGGCTATCGGTACAGGTAAGACTGCTACTTCTGACCAGGCTGAGGAGATGTTGGCATACATCCGCTCTATCGTAGCAGAGAAGTATGGCAACGAGGCTGCTGAGGAGACATCAATCCTCTACGGTGGTAGCTGCAAGGCTAGCAACGCTCCTGAGCTCTTCGCTAAGCCAAACATCGACGGTGGTTTGATCGGTGGTGCTTCTTTGAAGGCTGCTGATTTCAAGGGTATCATCGACGCTTGGAAGAAGTAAT
>CAVHWE010000213.1:0-4560 GCA_963639495.1 bacterium
GGTAAGGGAGTTCCTTGATGAGGATTACCTTCTTGCCGTCAGGAGAGAAGCGGAAACCCTGGATGCCCAACTTGTCGTTGGTGAGCTGCTTTCTGCCTGTACCGTCAGGGTTCATGCTCCAGAGCTGTCCGTCGCGGATGAAGGCAATCTTCTGTCCGCCCTGAATCCAGGCAGCATCTGTTTCGCTCTTTGCATCGGTGGTCAATGCCTTCTTGTTCTTGCCGTTGGCATCCATGATGAAGAGCATCTGATGACCCTTGTTCTCCTTTACACTGTAGTAACCCACCTGGTACACCACCTGCTTGCCGTTAGGCGAAGCTTCGGCGCCACCGATACGTCCCATTGCCCAGAGAGCCTCAGGAGTCATCAGGTGGTTTTCTACCTTGATGTCATTTTTCTGAATCATAGTCTGTGCATCAGCTGCTGTGCTCATCGTGAGAGCCGCAGCAGCTAAAATCATAGCTTTAATCATGTTTCTAATTTTACTGTTATAATGTTGCTTTGTTGTTATGTATCCTATTGGACTTAAATCTGATCCAAAGCCTGCTTGATATCATCGAGGATGTCTTCTACATCTTCGATACCTACGGAGAGACGAATCAGATCTGGCGCAACACCTGCTTCCTTCAACTGCTCTTCGCTGAGCTGGCGATGGGTGTGACTGGCTGGATGGAGCACACAGGTGCGGGCATCGGCTACATGGGTTACGATGTTGATCATGTCGAGAGAATCCATAAACTTGATGGCTGTCTCGCGATCTCCCTTCAATCCGAAGGCAATAACACCGCAGGTGCCGTTTGGCATATACTTCTGGGCAAGCGCATGATACTCATCGCCCTCCAGACCGCTATAATGAACCCAAGCCACACGCTCATCGTTCTGCAGGAACTCTGCCACTTTCTGTGCATTGGCACAATGCTGGCGCATACGGAGGTGGAGACTCTGAAGACCGAGGTTGAGGATGAATGAATTCATTGGGGCAGGGATGCTGCCGAGATCGCGCATCAGCTGAGCTACGAGTTTGGTGGTGTAGCCCATCTTGCCGAAAGCCTTCACGTAGGTCAGACCATGGTAGCTGTCATCCGGTGTGCAGAGACCTGGGAACTTATCAGCATGAGCCATCCAGTCGAAGTTGCCGCTGTCTACTACCACGCCACCTACCTGTGAAGCGGTACCATCCATATACTTGGTAGTACTGTGGGTAACGATGTCGGCACCCCATTCGAATGGGCGGCAGTTGATAGGCGTAGCGAAGGTGTTGTCAACGATGAGAGGCACCCCATTCTTGTGAGCGATGCGCGCAAACTTCTCGATGTCGAGTACAGCACAGCCCGGGTTGCTGATGGTTTCGCCGAAAACAACCTTGGTGTTAGGGCGGAAAGCCTTCTGGATTTCTTCTTCGCTGTCGTTCGGATTCACGAAAGTACACTCGATGCCGAGTTTCTTCAGGGTTACGCCGAAGAGATTGAATGTACCACCATAAATCTCATTAGAGGTAACGATATGGTCGCCCGCTTCGCAGATATTGAATACTGCGTAGAAGTTGGCAGCCTGACCGCTGCTGGTTAAAACGGCTCCCACGCCACCTTCGAGTTCGGCAATCTTCTTAGCCACAACATCGTTGGTAGGGTTCTGGAGACGGGTATAGAAGTAGCCTTCCTTCTTCAGGTCGAAGAGCATAGCCATCTCCTCAGTGTTGTCATACTTGAAAGTGGTGCTTTGATAAATTGGCACTTCAATCGGTTCGCCGTTCTTTGGCTCATAGCCTCCCTGCACGCAGATAGAGGCGGTACGTAAATTCTTTTTCATTTGTCGGTTATGTTTTCTTTTAAACTTCATGTTTTTGCGATATGACATGTTATGCTGCCCATTGCAAGATGCAAAGATACGGCAAATCCTTGAGAATTAAGAATAATTTGCGTAAAACATTGTTCTATAGCCAGTTTTTTTTGTACTTTTGCAGTCAAATTTGCAAAATAATAGCGATATAGTTTTATTTAAAGTAGTATGAAGATAGGTTTCGATAATGAGAAGTATCTGAAGATTCAGTCAGAACACATCAAGGAGAGAATCTCACAGTTTGACGGAAAGCTTTACCTCGAATTGGGCGGTAAACTTTTTGACGATCATCATGCCAGTAGAGTTTTGCCGGGTTTCCAGCCTGACAGCAAACTGCGCATGTTCCAGAAAATCAGCGATAGCATCGAGATTGTTATCGTGATTAGTGCAGCCGATATAGAGAAGAACAAGAAGCGTGCCGACTTGGGCATTACATACGATGAGGACGTGTTGCGCCTTCGTGGTGAGTTCCAAAACCGTGGTTTCATGGTGGGTTCTGTTGTCATCACTCATTATAATGGCCAGCCTGCCGCCATCGCCTTCAAACAGCGTCTGGAGCGCGAGGGCATCAAGACTTACTGCCATTATCTCATCGAGGGCTATCCTCACAACGTGAGTCTGATTGCCTCTGACGAGGGCTTCGGTCAGAACGATTATGTTGAAACAGAGCGTCCGCTGGTTATTGTTACTGCGCCGGGTCCTGGCAGCGGTAAGATGGCGGTTTGCCTGAGTCAGCTTTATAATGAGAACAAGCGTGGTGTGCGTGCCGGTTATGCCAAGTTTGAGACATTCCCTGTGTGGAATCTCCCATTGAAGCATCCTGTGAACATCGCATACGAGGCTGCTACTGCCGATCTGAACGATGTGAATATGATTGACCCGTTCCATCTGGAGGCTTACAACAAGATAGCCATCAACTATAACCGTGATGTCGAGATTTATCCTGTGCTCAATGCGCTGTTCGAGGGTATCTATGGTAGCAATCCATACAAGTCGCCTACGGATATGGGTGTGAATATGGTAGGTTTCTGTATCTCTGATGATGAGGCTTGCTGCGAGGCATCCAAGAATGAGATTGTCCGCCGTTACTATGCGGCTACCAACAAGTTGGCGGCTGGTGCTTGCAATGAAGATGAGATCAATAAGATTCAGATGCTCTTCAATCAGGCTAAGATTACTACTGATTACCGCAAGGTGACGGTAGCTGCCAAGAATCATAAGAAGGAGACGGGACATACCTCTTCTGCCATTGAGTTGGAGGATGGTACCATTATCTGCGGTCATAGCAGCGAGTTGCTGGGCTGTAGTGCCGCCTTGCTCCTGAATGTTACCAAGCAGTTGGCAGGCATCGACCATGAATTGAAGCTGATTCCTCAGTCGATGATTGAGCCTATCCAGCATACCAAGGTGAATTATCTCGGTGGTCACAATCCTCGTCTTCATACGGATGAGGTTCTCGTAGCCCTCTCTGTTCTTTCGGAGAATGATGAGAACTGCAAGAAGGCATTGGAGCAGTTGCCTAAGCTTCGCGGCTGTCAGGCTCATTGCACCGTGATGCTGAGTGATGTAGACCAGAAAATCTTCAAGAAGCTCGGTGTGGATATCACCTGCGAGCCGGTATTGAAGAAGTAAATTTGGGTTGGATACTATTGAAGAAGCAAATTTGCTTTAAACAATATACCCCCGAAAAGTTATAGTTAATCTCGTAGATTGATTAATTATACCTTTTCGGGGGTGTTTGTTTTTATTTTATACAGAAACATTATCTTAATGCCATAACTCTGCTGAGAATCAGTTTCTTGTATTCCTTCTTCATGCTGTCAGGCAGGAAGGAGGCTTCTATGAGGTCAAGCCATTTCACGATGGAACGGCGGAACTTCTTGGCGATGTTGTTGATTACCTTGTCGCTGAGGCCCGATGCAGTCATTACCTTGACGAAATCAGATTTCTGAATCTTTCTCTTTCTGCCGTTGAGCGTCAGGGCGAGCTCCTCTGTATCTTCTGGCATAACTATCTTCGTGCAGAGGAGGTCGTAGGCTGGAGTTAAGCCATAACCCAACTTGCGATTGTTGTAGAGCGAGAAGTTCTTGAGATGCATGTCGGCGTTGCCCGTAATCCATGAGAAGATGACCACTTCCCAATAGTTTACGAGATCGAGCTGCGAGAAGGAGGAATACTTCTTGATGAGTCTGGCTACCTGCTCGTAGGAACCTTTATATTTGTACTCGGTAAGGCGCTCTGACAGCTGGCACATATCCTCCATCGGTACTTTTTGCCCATCATCCAGTCGGTCTATTCTCCGGGTGATGTAACAGAGTTCGCCATCGGCAAAGCGAATCAAGCCGTGGGGAACCACAGCTATTTTGGCGGCTTCGGCAAGATGCATCGTGAGGTCTTCTATTTCCGGTAGACAGCGGTAGCGGTCGGTCTGTGGTTTGAGGATATATTTTCCCCAAAGACCTACGATGGTAAAGCGGGATGGTTCGTTCTTTCCGCCCGGATTGACATCGAGCGAGAGTTTTGCCTGCACACCGGTAAGGGTGGTCTGGGCACGCACTACCTGTTTTGCGAGGTCGCCGATTTCCTTTCTTACATAGGGTAGGACAGGGGCTTCCTTGGTGCCGAAGAGTTTTTTTGCACAAGCGGGGTGGTAATCTACCTGACCTGGCTTGAGCGGTTTATAGCAATATAGACATTTCTCCATATTTCTTTCTCCTTTCT
>CAVHWE010000214.1:0-4544 GCA_963639495.1 bacterium
TTTGCCATATATTTCTTTCTCAGTTTCTCGAAGAAAGCCATTGTATCGTTAGAGAAACCATGGCCCTTCCATGTAGATGTATTCGTAATGAGAATCCAGCATTGGTTATCCGGATATTTCAAGACGATGGCTGATGTGCCAGCCAGCGAACCGGTACGAATCCATGGTTTGTTGCTCTTTGGTGTATAGTTCCAACCGATAGAGTATTGGTGGTCAGCCTGCTCGCGCGTCATAAACTCGATGCTCTTCTTGCTGAGGATATCCTTGACATGTGGCAAACCATCGATGCTGGCGATGAAACGACTCAACTCTGCTGCCGAACCACACCAGGCACCTGCACCCGAGAGGCGTGGAAGATCGGTGTCACCATAGCATTTCTCTACCAGTCTGCCGCTGTTGTTGTATTCGTATACCGGGATACTTCCTCCATGCATGTAGTATTTCGTTTCGTTAGGTCTGCGGTCCTTTAAGTAAGTGCCGGCAATGTGCATGTCGTAGCATCCGGCAGGCTGGAGCACATACTTCTGCATGAAGTTTTCGTATTTCATTCCGCTCTTCTTTTCTATAATCATGGAGAGAATCATGTAGCCCAGATTACTGTAGTATTTGCCTTCGCCAGGAGTATAACCCAAGTGGCGCTTCAAGAGAATCTTGAGCAGGGTAGGGTGATCAGGTGGCGTTTTGAGATGGTTCTGCATCATGATGTAGCGGGTGGAAGATACCGGGTCGCCGGCATAATTGTTGAAACCCGCCTGGTGGCGCAGCAGCTGTTCTACGGTAATGTCGTAATATCGCTTGTCCTTGATGCTGTTGTTATAAACGGTATCTCTCAGGATGCCCTTCTCGCCAAACACCTTTTCGTTCAGCTTGAGTTTCTTCATCTCCTGCAACTTCATGATACCTACGGCTGTAATCAGTTTCGATACCGAGGCGAAGCGCATCAGCATGTTAGGCTCCATTCTGATGCCTCGCTCCTTATCTGCCATTCCGAATCCGCGGGCATAGAGTAGCGAGTCGTTGCGGGTGATAACGAGTTGGGCTCCGTTGATTTCCCATCTCTTGAGATACCTTTCTATCACAGAGTCCATCTCATGGTATTCCTTCCCTTCTGTCAGGGCATTTGAGATAGAATCGTTGATGTGAACCTTAGGGAGCGAATCTGCCGCCTTGTTCTTATCAGATGCTGATGTACAGCGAGATACACAGCTGTGTGTAGTCCATCCTACGATTGCTGTAAAGGTAAGCAATATGATTGCTATGCGTTTTTTTCTTAGTCTTCTTGCCATTTTATTTATTTTTTCATGTGCAAAGATAATGCAATCTTCTCAAAAAACAAAACATTGAAAATATATTTAAATTTATTTTGTATTGTCTCTGAATTATCGTACCTTTGTACCCGCATATAAAGTAAAACAATGAAGAAGATAATAAAAAAGGTATTAAGATCCATATTCTATATTGTAGTCATGTCGGTTCTGGCATTCCTGCCCGACTTCTGGCTTTGGCATATCGGGGTGAGTGAGTGGCCTTTGCCGCTAGCCATCTTATGGTGGGTTCCCTCGTTGTTGCTTGTTCTTGCTGAGGTGGGCTTGCAGATGGGATTCTTCCACAAGTTGTCAGTCCGTGTACTCTTTACCACGATACTTTTCTCGGCATTTCCTAAGGTTGTCTTCATCCTGTTCGATGCATTCCTACCTTGGTTCTTTGCTCTGATTCCTGCTTTGGGTGTGATAGGCTGGTTTGCCTTTGGTTTTATCGAGGGATGGAAGCGTTTGGAACTGAAACACATCACCTTTACATCGCCCGATTTACCTCCTTATTTTGATGGTTACCGTCTGGTTCAGATTACCGACTTTCATCTCGGTTCGTTTCCTCCCGGCAATGATTTCGTGCAGAAGGTGGTGGATGCTACCAACAATGAAGAACCCGATATGATTCTCTTTACGGGCGACCTGGTCAATAACCAAGCCAGCGAAGTGGAGCCTTATCTGGAGACGCTGGCTCAGCTTCATGCTTCTGATGGCATCTATTCTATCTGGGGCAATCATGATTATTGTGAATATGGCAACAATCATTCTATTGGCGCTTTGAAGAGAAACCGCCGCATGCTCTATGGTTATCAGGAAAGTCTGGGGTGGCATCAGCTGATGAACGAACATCATGTGGTGAGTCATGGTATGGCATCTATCGCTGTAATAGGCGTAGAGAATCCCGGTCAGCCTCCTTTCACCAATCGCAGTAATCTGAAGAAAGCTATGAAGGGGTTGGATCCTGGTATCTTTAAAATCCTCTTGAGCCATGATCCTCACCATTGGCGCAGAGAAGTGGTCGGTAAGAAGATACAGCTTACGTTGGCAGGACATACGCATGCCGGACAATTGAAAATCGGCAAATGGACTCCTGCCCGTATGGCTTTCAAAGAGTGGGGTGGAGCTTACCGGATAGGTGAGCAGATGCTATATGTTTCATCGGGCATCGGTGGTTCTTTTCCTTTCCGCCTAGGCGCATGGCCTGAACTGACAGTTATCACGCTGAAACGTGATTTATAGTTCTTTAAGATAATGAAACTGGTGTTTAAGTGTTAAAATATGGTTAAATATTAGTTATTTGAACCATTGTGAAGAAAATAATGAGTTAAAAATTTGGTGGCTCGAATAAATGTAGTAACTTTGCACTAGTTTTCGCATATATTTGGGCAAATGGGGGGTGTCGTGAGATTGTACTCCATTTGTTTTTTTAGCCCAAAAGCGAAATCCCGCTTTTTCCGCTCACTTTATAATAAGAAATAAGCAAGGTATTCGTCAAGAATACTCATCATAAAGTTCAAAGTTCAAATATCAAAGTTCAAAGTAATATGAAGATTCCTGTAGAAGAACAATATAAATACGTAAAACTTACTCTCCCGGATGGAAGCAAGGCTGAAGGTCAGGCTGTCTTGTTGCATGCCTGTTGTGCACCTTGTTCGGCAGCTATCGTAGAATGTATGCTTCGTAATGGCATGAAGCCTACAGTATATTTCAGTAACAGCAATATCTATCCTCAGCAGGAGTATGATGTTCGTAAACATGAACTGAAACGATTCCTGGAAGCCCAGAATGTGCCTTATGTAGAGGATGAGTATGATCATCAGGAGTGGCTTTCTGCCATCAAGGGCTTAGAGGATGAACCCGAACGTGGCAGCCGTTGTTCTGTCTGCTTTCAGTTCCGCCTTTCTCATGCAGCCAAGTATGCGCAGGAGCATGGCTTTCATCTTCTCACCACCACGTTGGCATCTTCGCGCTGGAAGAATATCAGGCAGATAGATACTGCCGGTCATCTTGCCGTTGAGGCTTATCCTGATGTAGAATGGTGGGATATGAACTGGCGAAAGGGTGGTTTGCAGAATCGTCGAGGTGAACTTTTGAGAATCAATGAATTCTATAATCAGTTATATTGTGGTTGTGAATTCAGTATGAGATAAATGAAAAAGCCCAGGACGTGATGTCCTGGGCTTTTGAGTATATCAAATCTGTGTGAATCTGTGAAATCTGTGGGACTTAAGAAAGACCTGTAATCTCACCGTTTACTACATCTATGCGCTCTGCCTGTGGGCTCTTTGGCAAACCTGGCATACGCATGATAGGACCAGCGATGACTACAATCATCTCGGCACCCATATTCAGGGTGATGTCGCGAACATGGAGTTCGAAACCTTCTGTTGGGCCATATGCCTTGGCATCGGTAGAGAAACTGTACTGAGTCTTGGCAATACAGATAGGGAACTTCTCTGCACCCAACTTCTTGATTTCTTCAATCATCGCCTTGGCAGAATCGCTCATTGTCACGCTGCCTGCTCCGTAAAGATTGAATGAAACCTTTTCTATCTTCTCCTCAACGGTATCGTTATCATCGTAGGCAAAATAGAGAGGGGCTGATGGGCGCTCATCGATGGTCTTCACTACGAGGTTGGCAAGTTCAATGGCTCCGTTTCCACCTTCGGCAAAGGCACTGTTTACTGCGAATCCGCAACCCATCTCCTCGCAATGCTTGCGCAATACTTCAATCTCTTCATCTGTATCGGTAGCAAACTTGTTGAATGCAATCACTACAGTCTGACCAAAGCTCTGCAGGTTCTTTACGTGCTTGTCGAGATTCCAGTAACCGGCTTCCATACCTGCAATGTTTGGCTTCTTGATATCTTCCAGAGCTACACCACCATGCATCTTCAACGCCTGGAGGGTAACAACGAGAACGGTGAGGTCTGGTTGCAAACCTGTCTTGCGGCATTTGATGTCATAGAACTTCTCTGCACCGAGATCTGCACCGAATCCTGCCTCTGTAATGGCATAGTCGCCATACTCAAGAGCAGCAGCAGTAGCCATGACGGAATTGCAGCCATGAGCAATGTTGGCAAAAGGACCGCAATGAACAAATGCTGGTGTACCCTCTGTTGTCTGAACCAGATTTGGCTTCAAAGCATCGAGAAGGAGAGCTACGATACTGCCACCTACACCCATATCCTTTACGGTAAATGGCTTGTCGTCCTCGGTGATGCCCAGGAGGAT
>CAVHWE010000215.1:0-4527 GCA_963639495.1 bacterium
GCGCTCACGCTCATCGCTGAGTTACCTACCACTGCCAACATGATGTAACCTGCCTGAGAGATAGAAGAGAATGCCATGAAACGCTTCAGGTCGCTCTGACGGATGGCAAACAGGTTGGCGATAGTGATAGAAAGTACAATCACGATGTAGAGCAATACGGTCCAATACTCTACCATTGGCTGGAACACCTTCATGAGGATAGCGCAGAGAGTGAACGCTGCAGCACCCTTAGATACTACTGACAGATAACCTGTAACAGTAGTTGGTGCACCCTGGTATGAATCGGCTGTCCAGAAGTGGAAAGGAACCAAGGAAATCTTGAAACCGAGACCACTGAAGAAGAATACCATACCGGCGATGGTCAATGGAGATGCAGAGATGACGTTTGCCATATCGTTGAAGTACAAAGTACCACAAGCTGCATAGAGCAGAGAGATACCGTAGATCATCACGCCACTAGAGAAAGTAGCAGTAAGGATGAACTTGGCACCTGCCTCAGCAGAATTGTGACGGTACTTATCGAATGCTACCAAGCAAGCCATTGGCACAGATGCCATTTCGAGACCGAGGAAGAACAGGAGGAAGTGGTTGGCACTAACCATCATGTTCATACCGAGCAAGGTAGAGATAATCAGCATATAGAACTCACCCTCCTTGAAGGCTGTGTCCTTGCGGCTCAACCACTCCTTAGCCTGTACCATCACGATGAGGGTACCCAGCGCCAGGATAGTCTTCAAGACACCGGCAGCAGGACCTGTTGTGTACATGCCGCCAAATGCCTCTGTGGCTTCTGTTGGGAAGATATTGATGGCAATGTGAGCCACCATCAAGAGACATACCAGAGGATTGAACCACTTACGGTCTGCGCTCTTGGAACTGCAGAAGTCAGCAATGAAAGTGATCAACAGGACTGCCATCAAGGTAGCCTCTGGAATCATATTTAAAAATTGACTGTAATTCATTTCTTCTGATATTTATTACATGATTACACTAAAGATAGGACCTACAGCGTCCATGATAATCTCCTCTGCCCAGAGTGGGAACATACCGAGACCTGCAACGCAGGCAATCAGACCTGCTACAGCGATACGCTCGTCCCAGGTAGCATCGTGAAGCTTCTCCAACTTTGGATTAGGAACCTTCTGATAAAGGATCTTACCAACACAACGCAGAATGTAAACCGCTGTTATTACGATTGAGGTACATGCGATGATGGTACATACACGATGGAAGGTATCTGCATTCTGGAAAGAACCTACGAAGATGGTCATCTCGGCTACGAAACCTGAGAAACCTGGCAAACCGAGGTTAGCCAAACCAGCTACTGCATAACCTACAGAGAGGAATGGAATAATCTTCATCAAACCACCCAGGTAACGTACGTCACGTGTACCAGCCTGATGGTAAATCATACCGATAACGGCGAAGAAGAGGGCGGTCATCAAACCGTGAGACAACATCTGGAGGATAGCACCAGTAGCAGCTGTCTCGGTCATCATACAGAGAGCGAAGAGCACCATACCACAGTGAGATACTGATGAGTAAGCGTTGATGTACTTCAAGTCGGTCTGTACACAAGCTGACAGAGCACCATATACGATAGAGATGGTAGTCAGCACGAGGAATACCTTAATCCAGAAGCCGTGAGTAGCAGCTGGCAAGAGGAACATGGCGATACGGAAGCAACCGTAACCACCAAGCTTCATCAATACACCGGCGTGCAACATAGATACGGCTGTTGGCGCACTGGCGTGACCATCAGGAGACCATGTGTGGAATGGGAACAGCGCACCGAGGATACCGAAACCGATGAAGAGCAATGGGAAGAACACGTTCTGCACGCTCTCTGGAATCGCATGAGCACCATTGGTATGGTGAGCGATATCGAGGATTTCGAAGGTCTGAGCACCACTGTAGAAGTAGATACCCAGGATACCGATAACCAAAAGGGCTGAACCACCCATCAACATCAATGTCAACTTCATGGCTGAATACTCCTTCGCACCACTACCCCATACACCGATGAGGAGGTACATTGGAATCAGCGCTACCTCATAGAACATGAACATGGTGAACATGTCGATAGAGATGAAGAAGCCATATACACCGATGCTCAAGAGTGTGAACCAGAGGAAGTATTCCTTCTTCATTGGTTCCATCTGCCAAGAAGCAAATGTACCGGTGAACACGATGACTGAAGTCAGGAGAATCATCACTACAGAGATACCATCCACACCGAGTGAATAGTTGATGTGCAATGGCTCAAACCAAGGCACACAGTAGGTGAAGAGCATCGGAGCTTGGTCGGCTGGCATTGTCTCACGAGCTTCGAGAAATGCAAACACCAAATAGATGGAGAGACCGAGCAATACGCTGGCACCTGCTACCATCACACCACGAACCTGCTTGTCGTTGCGTGCCAACCAGAGGCCGAGCAACATCAGGAGTGGTACTATGACGAATATACTTAAATTCATTTCTTTTCTATTTACTTAATTGTGAGACTTTCATTAAAGAAGTGCGAGCAGGCACAATGTCAATGCTACGGTACCGGTGAGGAACCAGATAGCATAGCTGCGAACATCACCACTCTGCCATGGGCGGATGGTTTCACCTGCCTCCTGTGTACCCCAAGCCATGAAGTTGAAGGTACCATCGATAACGCGACGGTCGAACCATGCGATTGGCTTTGAGAACAGACCGAAGACAATCTTGTGGGTGAAGAACTGCCAAGCATCGTCAATATAGAAACGATTCAAGGCTGCCTTGTGCAACTTAGGCATCTTCTTAGCCAAAGCGTCTGCCAATGGAGTCTTCTTAGGAGCATACATGTAAGTAGCCAGACCGATACCGATGATAGCAACGATAACAGAGGTTGTTGCCACACTCATGTCGATATGGATATCGTAGCTCTGACCTGTAGCAGATACGAAATGACCGAATGGAATCAAACCGCAGAGGCAAGAGATGATGGCGAGGAATACCAATGGACCCCACATCACGAAAGGAACCTCCTGTGGCTTGCGACGGTTCTCTGGATCCAGCTCATAGTAGCTCTGTCCCCAGAAGATTACGTAGTAGAGACGGAACATGTAGAATGCTGTCATACCGGCAACCACTGTCATGAACCAGCCCATGAATGGAGAGAACTGGAAGCATGCTGAGATAATCTCATCCTTTGACCAGAAACCTGCGAATGGAGGAATACCTGCAATCGCCAAGCAACCGATGAGGAAGCAGATGTTGGTAATAGGCATGTACTTGTGCAGACCGCCCATGTAATCCTTGAAGTTGCTGCCGATGATGACGATGATGGCACCTGAGCAGAGGAAGAGCAATGCCTTGAACATAGCGTGGGTAAACAGGTGGAAGATACCAGCCATGTAACCCAAACCACCATGGTGGTTATCTACTGCGAAGCAGACACCGAGCGCTACGAGCATGTAGGCAATCTGAGAGATAGTAGAGAAAGCCAGACCACGCTTGATATCACGCTGGCAGCAAGCTACAGCTGCTGCATAGAATGCGGTGAAGGCTGCAATGTAAGCTACATAGTGCAATGTCTCAGGAGCATACTGTACCCAGATTGGGAAGAGGCTGGCTACCTGATAAACACCGGCTACAACCATGGTAGCGGCGTGGATCAACGCAGAAACAGGAGTTGGACCCTCCATTGCATCTGGCAACCAGATGTGCAATGGGAACATCGCACTCTTACCGGCACCACCGATGAACATGAGGAACAACGCTGTTGGCATTACCCAAGCAGCACCTGCCAAAGCAGAGTTGAGCTCTGGCTGAGCATTCAAGTCATAGTTGAAGGTTCCTACGTAGAAGCTGTAGAACAGGATACCGATGAGGAAGAAGAGGTCAGCGAAACGGGTTACGATGAACGCCTTCTTGCTGGCATGTACTGCAGCATGCTTTGGATAGTAGAAACCGATGAGCAGGTATGAGCAAACACCCACCAACTCCCAGAACAGATACATCTGGAAGATGTTGGTAGCTACTACCAAGCCCAACATTGACATGGTGAAGAGGCTCAGGTAAGCGTAGAAACGCTGCATACCCTTCTCATATTCCTCAACCTTGTAGTTCTCATCACGCTCTGCCATATAGCCGAAGCTGTAGATGTGAACCATGAAGCTGACGGTGGTAATCACGATGAGCATCAATACGGAGATTGGGCTCAGACGGAAACCGATGTTGAAGGTGAGCAACTCAGTAAACTTCAACCATGTGAAATTAAATACGGTAACAGTTGGGTACATACCTGTAGAGGCATCACGACCCACTGCAAAGAAGTACTCGTATGCTGTATAGACAGACATCGCGAATACACAGCCCATCAATACGGTACCGATGAGTGCTGCTACCGGTCTTTTCATCTTCATACCCACAAGTCCCAGAACCAGGAAGCTCAGGAATGGCAGAAGAAGTATCAAAAATGCATAATTGTATTCCATTGTCTTTTAGAATTTCATGTTTTCAATACTGTTCACCTGGTCACTGTGATAGTTGCGGTAA
>CAVHWE010000216.1:0-4489 GCA_963639495.1 bacterium
AGAAGATAATTATTTCAGAAAGAAGCAGTGCTTAAGTCACTGCATACTTGATTTTTTATAACTCTCTAATTTGTGGGGCAGGGTGCAGGGATGCACTCTGCCTTTTTATCAAGCCGAGAGAAAGAGTGTAAAACAGACACAAATAATATTAATCTAAAAATATAGAAACATGGTAAAACTAAAGTACGTATTTACGTCGGCGCTGCTCGTGGCAGCTGCCAGTGCCAGTCAGGCTGTCAGCAGACAGCAGATGCAGAAGCAAGTAGACAAGGATGCCCCTGCATACACCATACAGGGCAAGGACTCCATCTGTCAGATATTCATCTATTCGCCAGCACCCAACCAGGGGTTGCATCTGGCTTATTTCACCGACGATGAGCGTTGGGTGGATGTAGGACAGCTCTGCGCCAGCGACTACGGTCCGTGGGGAGCTGAAAAGAAGATGTATAACCCCTTCGTGGTAAAAGCCAACGACGGCACATGGCGCGCACTCTGGAGCGTGAACCAGCATGCACCGCAGTTTGCCGTAGCCTATTCTGAAGACCTCATCACCTGGCGCCCGCAGGATTATCCCATCATCCGCGAAAAAGGCGTGAAGGATGTGGCTGCCTATCAGATGGATGACGGCAACTTCGACATCTATCTCAAGACATCCAAGGGCAAGCGATACGTACAGGCAAGCAACGATTTCCGTACCTTCAAGGAAGATACGCTGGAAGCTTCTGCCGACGAGATACTCTGGCAGCGCGACACCGCAACCATCGGCGGAAAACTCTTCCATGGCTGCGATTTCGAGGTGCCGGCAGTGCATCTCAACTACATCCGTTCCTGGTTCCACGCCCTCTCTGAAGAGGCAAAACTCAACGCCCAGCCGATGCCGAAGACCGATGCCGACCTCGCAGCTTATGCCAAGGTAAACCACATCGACCTGCCGGAAGATTCGGAAATCCCTGCCAACCTCAGTATCAATCCGCAGAAATCCCACCGCATCTCCAATAAGCTGATGGGTATCTTCTTCGAAGACATCAGCCGCGCTGCCGACGGAGGACTCTCTGCAGAAATGTTGCAGAACGGCGACTTCGAGTATAACATGGAAGACCACCGCCGCCAGTGGAACGCCACCACGGCATGGGTGGGGGTAGAGAAAGAGGGCATCGCCACCGAAAACGGGGTGAGCCAGAACAATGCCCATTATGCCGTTCTGGGCGCTACACCTATTTATAATATAGGTTGGGACGGCATCGCCATCCGTCGCGGAGCTGCCGTTGAGGGCAAGGAGGGCAAGCATCAGCCAGCCATCTACGAGATGAGCCTGCATGCCCGCTGCATCGATGCCAAGAAGAAAGACCTCACCCTGGCGCTCGTAAACCAGGAGGGATTGCCTGTATGCCAGACCAAGATCAAGGTGCAGGGCGCAGACTGGAAGGAATATAAGGCGCAGCTCATCGTGACCGATAAATATGAGGGCGAACTCGCCAGCGAAGCCACCACCAAGGAGGGCAAACTGGGCAAGAACATCCGGTTTGCCATTTTGCCTAAGGGCGAGCAGAAAGTGGCGGTAGATTTGGTAAGTCTCAAACCACAAGATACTTACAAGGGTCATGGACTGCGTAAAGACCTTGCCGAGGCCATTGCCGACCTGAAGCCTCGCTTCGTGCGCTTCCCGGGCGGCTGCATGCTCCACGGTCAGGGGCTCAAGAACATTTACCACTGGAAGGAGAGTGTGGGGCCGCAGAAAGATCGCAAGCCAGCCTATAACATCTGGGGATACCATCAGACCCGCCAGCTGGGTTTCTATGAGTATTTCCAGTGGTGCGAGGATATGGGAGCCGAGCCGCTGCCTGTATTGGCGGCAGGTGTTCCTTGTCAGAACTCTGTGGCAGATGAGCGCGGAGTGGCTGGTCAGCAGGGCGGAATCCCGATGAGCGAGATGCCGCAGTATATTCAGGACGTGCTAGACTTGGTAGAATGGGCGAATGGCGACCCTGCCACCTCTAAGTGGGCTAAGATGAGAGCCGATGCGGGTCATCCGGCTCCGTTCAACCTCAAGATGATAGGCATCGGCAACGAAGACCTCATCTCTACCGATTTCGAGCAGCGCTACCTGATGATCTGCAAGGCAGTGAAGCAGAAGTATCCTCAGCTCGAGGTGGTAGGTACCGTAGGTCCGTTCCACTTCCCGTCTTCCGATTATATTGAGGGTTGGAAGATTGCCCGCGAAAACAAGCGCTGGATTGATGCCGTAGACGAGCATTATTATGAGCAGCCGGGCTGGTTCCTGAACCATCAGGATTATTACGACCATTACGACCGCAAGGCTCCTAAGGTTTATCTGGGCGAATATGCATCTCGCGGTGCCAATGCGGTAGACAATGCGCTGGCTGAGGGCATCCACCTCTGCAATGTGGAGCGCAACGGCGATGTGGTAGAAATGACATCCTATGCTCCTCTCTTGTGTAAGGACGGATACAGCAACTGGCAGCCGGACATGATTTACTTTGATAATAATAATGTACGCGCGAGCGAGAGCTACAAGATGCAGAAGATGTTCGGTCAGCATGCCGGTGACCTCTACATTTCATCCGTGCTCAGTCTGCCGGATGCGCTGAAGAAATATGTGGGCACCAGTGTAGTGAAGGATTCTAAATCGGGCAAAACCTGGCTTAAAGTGGTGAATGCCTTGCCTCGCACGCTGAAACTCTCGGTTTCTGGCTTGGGAAACATGCAGGTAACCATCGCAGGCAGAAGCGCTCAGGTTTTCGAACTTTAGCTTTCTTCAGAAGATGTTTTCTGATAGAAACGGATAGAACCAATAATGGCTCAGATTATTCATTTTGAGTAAAATAGAATGGAGAAATAGGATATTAAAATGTTCTTTTTCTCCATTTTTTATGTTTTACAGCATAAAATATGGCCAAAAATTTGGTAGTTAATAATTTTTTTTATTATTTTGCACCCTGAAAATGAAGTTTTAAGTAATTTATATAAAATCAAATTTTAGAGAGAAAATGAAAAAGTTAGTATTAATGTTTGCTGCTGCCGTAATGGCAGTATCTGCATCTGCTCAGACTACACAGGAGAGCAAGTTCTTTGACAATTGGTATCTTGGTGTAAACGTTGGAGCTGCTACAAAGACTACTCACAATGCATGGTTCAAGAACGTAAATCCTTCAGTAGGTGTACGTCTCGGAAAGTGGTTTACTCCAGTTTGGGGTGCTGCTGTAGAGGCTGACCTCTATGCTCGTAACCGCAACCTGCCTTTTACACATAAGACTTTGGTTCGTGGTGCAAGCGGTAAGTTCATCGGTACTATCAATGCAACAAACCTCTTCTTGGGTTACAAGGGTGAGCCACGTAAATTCGAAATCATCCCATTGGCAGGCATTGGTGGTTACCACTCTTTCAACCTTCATAATGGCAACCTCAATGCCCTCACAGCTAACGCAGGTGTTGACTTCGCATTCAACCTTGGCGCAAACAAGGCTTGGCAGGTATATGTAGAGCCATCTATGAATTGGTTCCTTCACGACAACAAGAGTGCTTGCAATGGTTGCCAGTTTGATGTTAACAAGTCTGCTTTCCAGGTTAAGGTGGGTGTTAACTACAAGTTCAAGGGTTCTAACAACTCTCACAACTTCACTATCGTAACTCCACGCGACCAGAACGAGATTGATGGTTTGAATGGTCAGATCAACAACCTCCGCAACGACTTGAATAGCAAGGATTCTGAACTCGCAGCTAAGGACAAGCAGATCAAGGATCTCCAGAATGCGCTCAATGAGTGCCAGAAGGCTCCTAAGTATGTAAAGCCAGCTACTGCTACCAATTTGCAGCCAACAGTATTGTTTACTGTAGGTAAGTCAAAAGTAGAGCGTAGCCAGATGCCAAACATCGAGATGATTGCTCAGTATATGAAGAATCATCCAGATGCTAAGGTTGAAATTAAGGGTTATGCATCTCCAGAGGGTTCTAAGGAACTTAACCAGAAACTTTCTGAGGCTCGTGCCAATGCTGTAAAGAACATTCTCGTTAAGACTTACAAGATTAGCGCAAATCGTCTTCAGGCTAAGGGTATGGGTGCTACTGACAAGCTCTTCAAGCAGGTTGAGTTCAACCGTGTTGCTACATTCAATGATAACAATGCAGCTGAATAAAGAAATAAGTAGTTTCAGATATTTGGTCTTGTGACCAGGTCCTCCTAAACTTCGGTTTAGGAGGATTTTTTTTTCTTCTTACCTTTCTTACATGTCTGGCCGCCTCGCTTTATACTTTTTCGTCAGGTAATCTTAATAAGATAAGAGTTCAGTGTGGTTAATAAGCTCTTTCTTGTTTTTTTGCACAAAATCAGCAGAAATGAGTATCTATCGTGATAAATTGTAAGCATTTTATTTGTTTTTCTAACAAAAAAACGAAGTTTTCTGAAATTTTATACGAAATTAGTTGGCTATTACATAAATTCTCTGTATCTTTGCAGGCAAATTATAACAAA
>CAVHWE010000217.1:0-4488 GCA_963639495.1 bacterium
GTCACGGCTTCACTTTCTTATATAAGAATGTAAATCATGGTTTGAAACTGTACACACTCGGAGTACAAACGAAAACAATATATGCTTGTGTCGGAAAGGTATATATGAGCTGATGGTAGAGTCGTCATCAACAACAATGGCCCTGATTTGATAAACTCAGCAGGAATACTTGCTATTCATTTTATGATGGGGTTATGTTCACAAGTTTGAGATTTCATGTAAAAAAGTCCTAATTTCTATGTTTCTCTTCTTGCAAATTATGGGATATTAAGAAAAATATCGTATCTTTGTCCCCGAATTGAGGCGTTCTTTGCATATTGCAAAATACAGAAACGAGCAGAAGTCCGCTCGTTTCCATATTGTTACCTATATAATATAGGCAAACGCCCAACTTCTTGATTTTCAATCAAAGACCAATTTAGAGCGAGTTAGTTTTTTTAACAGGTTTCAGATTGAAAGCGTGCTGAAAATCGCGCCTTATCACACGCTGAAATTTGGTGGTATCGGGAAATTGGCGTATCTTTGCATCGTGATTCAAGAAAGGCTGCACTCAACATTCAACACTCAACATTCAACATTAAAACTATGAAAGCAAATACTTGGAAAACAATTTTGCAGATTGCAATCTCCGTCCTTACAGCCATCGCTACTACGCTCGGAGTTACCAACTGCAGTCTTTAAAGGTAAAAAGCCTTTTTACCTTAAAAACTCCTTAAACTTTGCTACTCTCTGCAATATTTTTAGTAACTTTGCACCCAAAAGTTAGTATACAATATGAAAATAGGAATTATCGTTGCGATGGACAAGGAGTTCGCGCAACTCAAAACATTATTGACCGAATCGCAGGTTGAGAGAAAAAACTATAAGGACTTCGTTATCGGAAAGATAGGCAATAACGAGGTGGTGATGCAACAATGCGGCATCGGTAAGGTGAACAGTACCATCGGGGCCGTGGAAATGATTGACAACTATCACCCAGACCTTGTTATCTCTTCAGGCGTGGCTGGAGGCGCTGATATCAACCTCAACGTGACTGAGGTGGTGGTGGCTACCAACTGCGTTTACCACGATGCCTACTGCGGTGAGGAATGTGAGTTCGGACAGATTCTGGGCATGCCTGCTTCCTTCAAAACACCTAAGGAATATGTGGAGAAGGCACTCGCCATCAACAACCTGCCAGGCAATAGGCACCCGAAAATCCATGCCGGACAGATTGTGAGCGGCGAATGGTTCGTAGACAGCAAGGAGAAGATGCGCTCTATCCTGGAACACTTCCCTCAGGCGATGGCGGTGGATATGGAAAGCTGCTCTATCGCTCAAACCTGCCACATCTACAAGACGCCTTTCATCTCCTTCCGCATCATCAGCGATGTACCGCTGAAGGATACCAAGGCACAGCAGTATTTCGACTTCTGGGCTAAAATGGCTGAAGGCTCTTTCAATGTTACCAAGGCTTTCCTCGAAAGTCTTTAGGAGTGTTGAATGTTGAATGTTGAGTGTTGAATTTTTGCCTAACGGACTCAAGGGCGCTAGCCTAATTCAACATTCAACATTCAACATTCAACACTATTCATTCAACATTCAACATTCAACATTCAACATTATAAAAAAGATGAATAAGATTCCAAGTTTTACAATCAATCATAACAAGTTGCTCCGCGGCATCTACGTGAGCCGTAAGGACGAAGTAGGCGGAGAAGTGATCACAACATTCGATATCCGCATGAAGGTGCCTAACCAGGAGCCTTGTCTGCACAACGGCGCCATCCATACCATCGAGCATCTGGCTGCCACTTATCTGCGCAACGACGAGGAGTGGAAGGACCGCATCATCTACTGGGGACCGATGGGATGCCTCACAGGCAACTATCTCCTCATCAAGGGCGACCTGGAGAGCAAGGACATCGTGGAACTGATGAAGCGCACCTTTAAGTTTATCGCCGATTTCGAGGGCGAGATTCCGGGACAGGCGGCAAAGGACTGCGGCAACTACCTGCTCCACGACCTGCCTATGGCGAAATATGAAGCCAGAAAATATCTGGATGAGGTGCTCTGCTGCATCAGGGAAGAAAACCTCATCTACCCTACCCAGGATTAGAAACAAAAAAATATGGCAAGCTTACCACTTAAGCTTGCCATATTTTTCTTTATACCAAAGTTGCCAGCCATTGACCAGATTCTGCCATACTACATAGGCTCCCGGTGCTACGGCAGCAAGAGGATTCAGGAAGGTGAGGGTGAGCCAGATGCCCACTACCGTATTCTTCTGTCCCAACGCCTGACCGGCACTGATACTCGCACCGAAATGCCTGCCTACCGCCTTGCCGATGGCAAACTGGAGGAGACATACCAGCAGCGGTACAAAGAGCAGCAGAAGCATCGTTACGCCCGATACCTCGGCATGGAGCATGTTGCGAACCGTTTCGCCCATCAGTATCGTGAGGTTGAAACACCACATATAAAAGCCCAAATCCTTTACATTCTTCACCTTATCCACCCATTTTGGAAGAAACCTGCGGCTCAACAAGGCAAGCAGCAGAGGCACCACCAGCACGGTAGTGACATTGCGGAACACCATCGCACTCATCATGAGGAACGATACGTCTGCCCCCTTCTCTACCATCGGGAAAAGACTCGGAATGATGATCATCGTAAAAATGTTGGCGATGACCGTATAAGTGGTCAGCGAACCGATACTGCCGCCCAACTTCTCCGTAACCACAGCCACAGCGGCTGCCGTAGGACAGATGAAGCAGATGAAGGCACCCTCGAGAATCAGTTTGGTACTGTAATCAGAACCGAACTCGAAGATGAGCACTACCATCGCCAATGCCAGCGAGGTACGGATGAACTGGAGGATGAAATGCCACGCCTTAGGCTTCATCTCCTTGATTTCTATCTTACAGAAAGTAACATAGAGCAGTGAGAACAGCACTACCGGCATCAGACTTACCAACCTCGGACCACAATAATCGCCAATGGGCACCAGGAAGGGCACATTGGCGAATATCAGGTAGCCCAATGCTCCCATAACCAGGGAGCAGGGCAATGAAAACTTTCTAAAAAATCTCCACAAAAACATTTCTGTTTAGTCTTTGTTGCTGCGCTTGCGCTTCAGGTGATCAAGCTCAATCTTGCGCATACGCATGTTCTTTGGAGTTACCTCTACGTACTCGTCCTCACGGATATACTCCAGGCACTCCTCAAGACTCATCACGGTCTTAGGAATCACGCGGGCCTTATCGTCAGAACCCGAAGCACGCACGTTGGTAAGCTGCTTAGCCTTGGTTACGTTGACTACCAGGTCGTTGTCGTGAACATGCTCACCTACAACCTCGCCGCCGTAAACCTCCTCACCTGGGTCGATGAAGAACTTACCGCGATCCTGCAGCTTATCGATAGCGTAAGCAAAGGCAGTACCGGTTTCGAGCGCAATCATGCTACCGTTAGAACGGCGGCTGATTTCACCCTTGTATGGCTGATACTCCTTGAAGCGGTGAGCCATGATAGCCTCGCCCTGAGAAGCGGTAAGCACGTTGGTACGCAGACCGATGATACCACGTGAAGGGATATCAAACTCGATGTCTACACGCTCGCCCATGTTCAGCATAGAGGTCATATCACCCTTGCGACGGGTTACCATATCAATCATCTTAGAAGCAAACTCCTCTGGTACGTTGATGGTCAACTCCTCTACAGGCTCGCACTTCACACCGTCAATCTCCTTATAGATAACCTGAGGCTGACCTACCTGGAGCTCATAGCCCTCGCGGCGCATGGTCTCGATGAGTACAGAGAGATGGAGCACACCACGGCCTGATACAATCCACTTATCGGTAGAATCCTCGTAAGGCTGTACGCGGAGAGCGAGGTTCTTCTCGAGCTCCTTATTCAAGCGCTCCTGGATGTGGCGTGATGTACAGAACTTGCCTTCCTTACCGAAGAATGGTGAATCGTTGATGGTGAAGAGCATGCTCATGGTAGGCTCATCGACAGCGATTGGAGGCAGTGGCTCTGGGTTCTCGAAGTCGCAGATGGTATCACCAATCTCAAACTTCTCCAAGCCGACAACGGCACAGATATCGCCTGAATCTACATGATCGGTCTTCTTATGACCCATACCCTCGAAGGTGTGGAGCTCCTTGATCTTGGTCTTCTCCTGGGTTCCGTCGCGGTGACAGATAGTAACGTTCATGCCGTCCTTCAATGTACCACGGTGAACACGACCTACGGCGATACGACCAGTATAAGAGCTGTAATCGAGAGATGTGATAAGGAGCTGTGGAGTACCCTCGAGCTGCTTAGGAGCAGGGATAACCTCAATAATCTTATCGAGCAGATAATCGATATTGTCTGTTGGATGATTATAGTCCTCGCCCATCCAACCGTTCTTGGCAGAACCGTAAACTACAGGGAAGTCGAGCTGGTCTTCTGTAGCATCGAGGTCGCACATCAGGTCGAACACCATCTCGTACACCTCTTCAGGGC
>CAVHWE010000218.1:0-4482 GCA_963639495.1 bacterium
AGTAAACAACATGGAACGCAAAGAACAGACCGGGCATATCTGTAGATGGATGGCTTTAGGCATCATGACTGCCATCGTCATCGTAGGATGTACCATTGTAATCGGCCTATTTGAATGGCGCGACAGAAAGGAGATTGAGTGTAGAAATGCAGAACTGCATCAGTGGCGAAAGAATGTGCATGATTTAAACTTGCACATAACGGAATTGTCACTGCTTGGTGAAATGGTTGCGGATTGGGACTCAACAGATGTAAATGAGTATCATTCGCTTCGATTGGAAGTGGACAGTATGCTTCAAGGCATCGCAGGTATTTGTCCGAATGAAGATTCTGATACGATCTGCCGTCTTCTTGCAGAAAAGGAACTGCTCCTTCTGGATATAAAGGATGCTATGCAGGAAATGAATGACACTCAAGAAAAGCTGACCGCCGAAGTTCCAAGAATTGTAGAGCAGAATAAGACTGAAAGCAAAAGACTTTCAGCTATGCCACAGCAGGCAAAGCCAAAGAAGCGAGGTTTCTTCAGCAGATTGTTCGGCAAGAAAGAAAATGGAGTAACAACAGGCAACCGTTTAACCCAAACTGAAAAGATGCTCACCAACCTAAACCAAACGGTTGTTGCTAAACATCACCAGCAAAGCCGTAAGGTAGTGGAGATATTGGATAGTCTTGGAAACAGGAATGAAAGTATCAATAAGCAGTTGCAAAGAGTAATCAGCATAGCTGATGAGAATGTGGATAAAGGCATCAAAGTTCGTGAGCGACAAATCGCAGACTTGGAAGGCAATTATACCTATTATTATATAGGGATGATAGGATTGTTGATATTGGTATTTTTCGTATTATTCCTATTGGTGTGGCGATTCGCATTCAAGACACGTAAGAGCAAGGAAGAAACAAGAAAGGTGATGCTGACAGTAACGCATGAGATGCGCAGTCCCTTGTCTGCCATCAAGGATTATGCCCGCAAGATTAGCGGACTTGAAGATGCTACGGATGAAAGCAAACGATATGCCGACTTGATTGTTGACACATCGAAAGGCTTGACTTCTATGATAGACAGTTTCCTGGTTTACTCCAAATTAGCGAATGGAAAGGCGACCGTCAAGGAACGCCCTTTCCGTATGATGGACATTGCCGAGCAATTAAAGATGGAGTATGAACCCTTTGCTGCGAAGAAACAACTGGAATTGAGCGTCAACAATAAGGCAGATGGTGTTGTCAATGGAGACAAGGAAAAGGTGCTTACAATAGGACGCAATCTGCTTTCCAATGCCATCAAATATACGGGAAAGGGTGAGATAGTATTGTCCACAACCTATAAGAATGGTGTGTTCATGCTAAAGGTTAAGGATACAGGAACAGGATTGGATGACAAACAACAAAAACAAATCTTCAAGGAATTTGCAAGATTGGGAAATGCGGTCACCCAACCGGGATTTGGCTTGGGGCTTTCCATTGTCAAGAACCTCGTTTCACTGATGAAAGGAAAAATCGATGTGTCCAGTCACCAAGGGCTTGGAAGTATCTTTACCATTAGTCTTCCTATGGCTGCAGCCGAAAAGCAGAATGTGGAACCAATCCAGTATAGAACGAAACGACAAGATTCGTTTACTGTCATTGCCATTGATGATAGCCATGTGCAACTGAGTACCATCCGTGAGGCGTTTGCATCAAACGGCATCGTATGTGACACTTGTAATAATGCCACGGATTTATTGGATATGATGCGCAAAAAATCTTATGATCTGCTGATAACGGATTTGAAGATGGCTGAAGTGAACGGTATCGAGATTCTGGAAATGATGCGTATGGTGAACGTGCGTAACTCCAAGACCATTCCTGTTGTCGTTATGACAGCAGCACCAAATGTGAGTGAGCAAGAACTGCTTGACGCAGGATTTGTCGCTTGTCTGTTCAAGCCGATGTCTGACAAGGATTTGATAAACACTGCAAGAAAGTGTGTGAATGGTAAGATAGCAGAAAAACAAATAGACTTCTCTATGTTGCTGACCTACGGCAATGAAAAAGAGACTTTGGAGAATTTCGTAAAGGAAATGACTGATACATTGGGCAGTATCCGTAATGTAGCCAAAGAGGAGAACCGCAAGAAAATGTCTGATGTCATTCACCACGCAAGAAGCTCATGGATGATGGTACAATCTGACGAGTCTTTGAACTATCTTTTTGACCTGATAGAAGATTCTACATCATCAGACGACGTTATCAACCAAGCGGTTGAGGATGTTTTCGCACATGGTGAGGAAATCATCAAAGCCGCACAAAAGAAAATTGAGGAGGTAACAGCATGAAGAAAGTAATAATCATTGAAGACAGCCCGACATTTTGCAATATGTTGGGCAAGAAGTTGGAAGCGAAGGGATGGAAAACAATCTTATGCTACAATTACAGAGATGGTCTGAAAGCTGTGAGGGAATCCTCTGAATGGGATGTTGTCATTTCGGATATGCGCTTGGGGAATGATAACGGCATCGACCTGTTGGAATGGATGCGTAGTAACGGCTACCAGAATCCATTTATCATCATGACATCTTACGATGAAAGTATGAGTGCCGTGAGGACTATGAAATTGGGAGCGGAAGATTATATACCGAAGAAATTGTTGCTTGATGTAGTTTATGAACGTTTGGAAGAAATCATAGACAAGCAGAAACGACTCGTCGAGTTGAATAACAAGATTGTTTACCGCAAAAGTGAGAAGTTTCGCCGTATATATAAAATGGCAGAATTGTTTGCTAAAAGCGACATGGCTGTTATGATATTGGGCGACAACGGAACTGGCAAAGAACATATAGCGGAAAAGATACATCTGCAAAGCAAAAGAGCCGACAAGCCTTTTGAGGTAGTAGATTGCGGTACGCTTTCTGCGGAACTTGCCGTTTCCGCTCTCTTTGGGCATGAGAAAGGGGCATTCACAAGTGCGGAGGCAGCAAGAAAAGGTTACTTTGAATTGGCTGCTGGAGGTACGCTGTTCTTGGACGAGATAGGCAACCTGCCGAAAGACGTACAGGCGATGCTGCTGCGTGTGTTGCAATCCAAGAGCTACCGACCATTGGGAGCTACAAAAGATAAAGTGGCTGATGTGCGCATTATTGCCGCCACCAATGAAAACCTGCAAGAGGCAGTTCGGGAAGGACGATTCAGAAGCGACCTGTATTATCGACTTCACGAAGCGGTTATTGAGATTCCACGGTTGCGGGATTGCAAGGAAGATATTATGCCATTAGCTAACTTCTTCCTGAAACTATATGATAGGCATACGGACAAAGAAATAAAATGTATCAGTAAGGAAGCGCAAAGGGCACTTGTAAGCCATACATGGCCAGGCAATGTGCGTGAGTTGAAATCATGTATCATGCGAGCTATGCTGTTATGCGAGAATGAGATAATAGATGTCGAGGACTTGCAGTTGTCACAATCGGCATTGACAGAAGAGGCATTGGACTTTGATGAACAAGAACGCAAGATCAATCGAGAGCGTATCTTGTGGGCTTTGAAGCAATGCAATGGCATCAAGCGTGACGCGGCAAAAATGTTGGAAATGAGCCATACTACATTCTATGCCCGTATGAAAGAGTATGGTATTCCTACTAATAAGTTGTAACGGTATAAGAACCGTGTAAGGAAGATTGGACAAGTGTCCGGTTTTCCTTACACTATTTCTGCTTGCAATTCCCTTGTGAAAATCTTATTCTCTTGATAAAGTTGCTGATTATCAGGAAATATCATCATTCTATTGTTTAGACTGTCTTGGAATGGCATAGGTATTGGACTAATAAATGATGTGCGCACAGAAACATCAAATTAGTACAAACCCATAAAAGATACAGCAACATGGAATACAACATATTGATAGAGACTGATTTTTTCAACTTGCTGAATGCAGGTTATAAGAACAAAGGTGGTAACGCTTTGGAGAACTCATATCGTGAGTTTATCAAGGTTGTGGTTGATTTATGCAGCACCAATGTGAAGCAAGCGGTCTTTGCACTGTCATACGCAGAAACCGAGCTTGACTTTCATCTGTCAATGCCCCATATAAAGGATTGTTTGGGAACCGTAGGCTTGTATGTGCGCAAGGCTATTGCATTTGTCCGCAGAATGCAAGAGCATGTGGCAGCAACATATCATCTTCATGTGACCACATCCACTTCAGAAGCCTCTCCGCCAGTATCATCAGAATCAAAGCCATTAGTAAAATGGACTGGCAATGCCGTTGACCTTGTAGAAATGGTATATGGCATCTGCGTAATGGGAAGCGTGAACGATGGCGATGTGAAGTTCAAGGACTTGGCGCAAGCCATGTACCAGTTCTTCGGCATCAAAGCCAAGGACTGCTATCGTTTCTACACCGACATCAGAAGACGCAAGAACTATAGCCGTACTTACTTCCTTGACAGAATGCAGGAGAAGTTGAACGACAAAATGCGAAAGGATGATGAATTGGAAAGAATGAGACGAT
>CAVHWE010000219.1:0-4478 GCA_963639495.1 bacterium
TCAGCAACGCTGGCGATGTCACAGAAGAGTAGTGAAATGAAAGCTCAAGGTATTGATGTAATCAACATGAGCGTAGGTGAACCAGACTTCAACACTCCTGACAATATCAAACAGGCAGCAAAGAAGGCTATTGACGAGAACTATTCCCGTTATTCACCAGTACCAGGTTATCCTGACTTGCGAAAAGCAATTGTAGCCAAATTAAAGAACGAGAATGGTTTGGAGTACACTACCAATGAAGTAATCGTTGGTACTGGTGGTAAGCAGTGCGTCTGCAACGCTGTATTGGCACTCGTAAATCCAGGCGACGAGGTTATCATTCCAGCACCATATTGGGTAAGCTACCCACAGATGGTGAAATTGGCAGGAGGTACTCCGGTCATTGTGAATGCCGGTTTCGACCAGGACTTCAAGATGACAGCAGAGCAGTTGGAGAATGCCATTACAGAGAAGACCAAGATGCTCATTCTCTGTTCTCCAAGCAACCCTACCGGTAGCGTATACTCTAAGGAAGAGTTGGCAGCACTGGCAGAAGTACTCAAGAAGCATCCTGAAGTATTTGTGTTGGCAGATGAAATCTACGAACACATCAATTATATCGGCAAGCACCACAGCATTGCTCAGGAACCGGGCATGAAGGAGCAGGTTATCATTGCCAATGGTGTATCTAAGGCTTACGCCATGACAGGATGGAGAATCGGTTTCCTGGCAGGTCCGGAATGGATCATCAAGGGCTGCAACAAGCTCCAGGGACAGTATACCAGCGGTACATGTTCTGTCAGCCAGAAGGCAGCAGAAGCAGCCTACACACTCGACCAGAGTGCAGTAGAAGAAATGCGCGTAGCTTTCGAGCGCCGACGCAACCTGATTGTAAAGTTGGCAAAAGAGGTTCCAGGTCTTGAGGTAAACATGCCACAGGGTGCCTTCTATCTCTTCCCTAAGTGCAACAGCTACTTTGGCAAGAGCAATGGTGAGAAGACCATCAACAATTCAACCGACTTTGCCATGTACCTTCTCGAGGAAGCACATGTAGCCACCGTAGGTGGTGACGCATTCGGTGATCCAGACTGTTTCCGCATGAGCTATGCAACAAGCGACGAGAACATCGTTGAAGCTATCAAGCGCATCAAGGAAGCTTTGGGCAAGTTGAAATAAAAATGGCTTAAAGACCATTTTCAAGGGTCAAAATGTAAGAAAAATGCGAGATATTGGTATAAAATAAGCCAATATCTCGTTAAAACTTCTTAATTAGGCTGATAGTAAACTTTAATTTATTATCTTTGCCAATGCAAAATAGATAACCCAACTGTGTTTATTGACAAACGACACATTCAAGGTCTACGAAGCGAGAAAGAAAAAAAAGAAAATATTAATAATTTATTAACTAATAATTTAAAAAAAAGTAAAATTATGGCAACTACAAAACAAGCAGCCCCAGCTAAGAAGTCTGAGGGCTTTCAGGGAGTAAGAGGCGCATTCTGGATCATCGTGGTATGTGCTATCATCGCATTCACATTGTTCTTCACATGGTTCGGTAATGACATGCACTTCCAGGATCCAGGTGTACAGGATCACCCAGCAGACATTTGGGGTACTATCTACAAAGGTGGTGTAATCGTACCAGTTATCCACACATTGTTGCTCACAGTGTTGGCTATGACAATCGAGCGTTGGTTGGCTCTTAAGACCGCTACAGGTAAAGGTGCTCTTCCTAAGTTCGTTGCAAACATCAAGGCAGCTTTGAACGCAAATGATTTCGCTAAGGCTGAGCAGCTCTGCAACAAGCAGCGCGGTACAGTAGCTAACGTTGTTATGGCTTCTTTGAACGCTTACAAGTCAATGGAGTCTGGCGCTAATGCTTCTTTGAAAAAAGCACAGAAGGTAGCTAAGATTCAGCAGGCTCACGAGGAGGCAACACAGTTGGAGATGCCTACTTTGACAATGAACTTGCCTATCATCGCTACAATCGTAACACTTGGTACTTTGACAGGTCTTCTCGGTACTGTAACCGGTATGATCAAGTCATTCCAGGCCATGGGTGAAGGTGGTGGCGCTGACTCAGCAGCACTTTCTGTAGGTATTTCTGAGGCGTTGATCAACACCGCATTCGGTATCTTGACATCATGGTGTGCCGTTGTATCTTACAACACATTCACCAACAAGGTAGATAAGTTGACATACGCACTCGACGAGGTAGGTTACTCAATTGCTCAGACATACGAAGCTAACCACGCAGAAGAGGCTTAATTTTTGCTAACCCTTTAAAATTTTATCGCTATGGGTAAAGTAAAAATTAAGAAGAGTGACGTCTGGATCGATATGACTCCTATGTCAGACGTTATGACCCTGCTGCTTACCTTCTTCATGCTCACCTCTACATTCGTAAAGAATGAGCCTGTAAAGGTTAACACACCAGGATCTGTGTCTGAGATTAAGGTGCCAGAGAACGGCGTCTTGACTATCTTGGTAAGTCCTGAGAAGGACAAGGCTGGTAATCCTACCGGCGAGGGCCAAGTATTTATGAGTATTGATAATACTGATCAGTTGGGAGCTACACTGAGCACAATGACAGGAGCATTCGGCGTGTCATTGAATCCAAAGCAGATTGAGACATTCAAGAGCGAAGGTACGTTTGGTGTACCAATGAACGACTTGAGTACTTATCTGACAATGAACGCTTCTAAGCGTCCACAGTATCTCCAGACTAAAGGTATTCCTCTCGACAGTATTAAGGGCGGTATGAGCGAGTTCCAGCAGTGGGTAAACGCTGCTCGCCAGTCAAACGAGGACATCAAGATTGCCCTCAAGGCTGATGCTTCTACTCCATATAAGACAGTTAAGAGAGTGATGAACGAACTCCAGGATATGGACGAGAGTCATTACTATATGATTACACAGTTAAAACAACAGGGGGACGAATAAATGGCAAAGAAAGAAAGCAAACAAAAGAAAATGAATGTCCGCGTAGACTTTACGCCTATGGTGGATATGCTCATGCTTCTTATCACGTTCTTCATGCTGTGTACATCATTGAGCAAACCTCAGACTATGGAGCTGACTATGCCAAGTAATGATGACAACCAACCAGAGGACAAGAGGAACGAGTCGAAAGCTTCTGAGACTGTGACACTCTACGTAACAGCAGACAACAAGATTTATTATGGTGCAGGTATTCCTAAGTACGATGACCCATCATGGATCAAGGAGACTACATGGGGCAGCCAGGGCATCCGTAAGGTCTTGAGAGAGCACGCTACAGAAAACGGCACACGCCCTGTAGAAAGAATCGCACTTGCTGTCAAGGAGTTGAACATGGACCGTCAGAAGAATCCTAAGCAGTATCCTGATAGCATCTATCAGAAGAAACTTAGTGATTTGAAGGCAGGTATTTTGAAGGATGGCAAGATTCCTACTCTTACCATCGTCATCAAGCCTACCGACAACGCTTCTTACAAGAATATGGTTGACGCTCTCGACGAAATGCAGATTTCAAACATTGGTACTTACGTCATCGATAAGATTAACGCAGACGACGAGAAACTTCTCAAGTCTAGAAACGTTAAGATGTAAGATGAGTAACAAACAATTTTAAACAAGAAAGAAATGGCAAAAATAGATCTTTACGATCCTAAATGGGTCGATATGGTTTTCGCCGGAAAGAACAAGGAGTATGGTGCATACCAGCTCCGTAAGGGTACTTCTGGCCGAAACATCAAGGCTCTTCTGATCTTGGTCATTGCTGCAGCTCTCGTGGGTGGATTCTTGGCTTGGAAAGTCATCGAACAGAAACAGGCCGAAGAACAGCAGGCATATATGGAAGCTATGGAGTTGGCTAAACTCCAGCAGCAGGCTAAGAAGGAAGAAAAGAAGAAGGAGCCAGTGAAGCCAAAGATTGAACCTAAGAAGGAGATACCTGTGGCTCGCGAAACTCAGAAGTTTACTGCACCTGTCATCAAGAAGGATGAACTCGTAAAAGAGGAAAACCAGGTTAAGCAGATGGATAAACTGGATGAAAAAGTTGCAGTCGGTACTGAAAACAAGGAAGGTGTGAAGGACCGTACAATTGAAGCTGTAAGAAGTGAGATTGCAGTAGCAGCCCCACCTCCACCACCAGCTCCAAAACCTGAAGTTTCAACTAAGGTCTTCGATGTTGTAGAGGAGATGCCTTCATTCCCTGGTGGACAAGGCGCCCTGATGTCTTACCTTGCAAGCAACATCAAGTATCCTGTCGTTGCACAGGAGAATGGTGTACAGGGTCGTGTTATCGTATCATTCGTGGTAGAGCGTGATGGTTCTATCTCTGATGTTAAGGTAGCTCGTTCCGTAGACCCTTCACTTGACCGTGAAGCACAGCGTGTCGTTAAGAGCATGCCTAAGTGGAAACCAGGTAAGCAAAACGGTTCTGCTGTACGTGTTAAGTATACTGTACCAGTTGTATTTAGATTGCAGTAATAGAATGAAAAAAACATCTTATATTT
>CAVHWE010000220.1:0-4411 GCA_963639495.1 bacterium
CTTAAAATCCCTTGGCCAGTAATGGCTGTGCGGGTTCGAGTCCCGCTCGCGGCACCTTAAAGTTTTTCCTTATGAAAAAATTTGCTTACATCCTCATTTTATTCATTACGCTGGTCTTAACATCATGTGGTGTTAGCAGTGGGCATTTCAAGTTTGAAGGCAAATTTCTCAACATGAATCAAGGCGAGTTTTATGTATACAGTCCTGACGGGGGCTTCGAAGGCGTTGACACCATCAAGGTAGAAGGCGGCCGTTTCACTTTCGAAACCGAATGTAAGGAAGATTTTACCATTATGCTTGTTTTCCCTAATTTCTCTGAGCAGCCTATCTTCGCAAAATCGGGCAAATCAGTAGAAATCAAGGCAGATGCTTCGCACCTTAAGGAAATGGAGGTAAGCGGAACCAAGGATAACGAACTGATGACAAAATTCCGCCAGAACATCCTGAAAGATACGCCACCTGAGGCTAAAAAGCATGCTGAAGACTTCGTCAGAGAACATCCGAATTCTATGTGCAGCATCTATCTGATCAGAAAATACTTCATCACTTCTACACAACCTGATTACCGCAAGGCGCTCTCACTCATCAATATCGTAGAGAAGGAACAGCCTAAAAACGGACAGTTGGCTAAGATGAAGCAGTTGGCAGAAACCATGAAGAATGTAGGCACCGGTGCAACCCTGCCTTCATTTACAGCATACGATATCAACGGAAAACTCGTTTCTAGTACAGAAATGAGCAGCGCTCCGGTTGCCGTAATCTACACCTGGGCTACCTATAACTATGACAGCCAGGACATGCAGCGCGAACTGAAGAGCCGTCAGAAGAAATCGAACGGCAAGCTTAAGCTGATGGCTTTCTGTCTGGATGCCAGCAAGAGCGAATGCAAGAACAACATCAAGCGCGACTCTATCACATGCCCTATCATCTGCAACGGCGAAATGCTGGAAGACAAGACCTTGAAGAAGTTGGGATTGGGAAACCTTCCTGACAACATTATACTTCAAAATGGTAAAATCATCGCCCGAGGCATGAAAAAGCAAGAGCTTTACAATAAGCTCGACCAACTGCTAAAATAAATACTTTCGAGCTAGTCAAGAACCCATAAAAAGCACGCCTATATGTTAGTAAAAACATATTGTGCAGCAGTTAACGGACTAGAAGTAACTACTGTAACCGTAGAAGTAAGCCTCAACAGAGGCGTCATGTACCACCTCACAGGCTTAGGCGACGAGGCGGTCAAAGAGAGCCGTAACCGAATTTCAGCAGCTCTCCAGTATAGCGGCTTCAAATTTCCGATAGCCGACATCACCATCAATCTGGCTCCAGCTGATCTCCGAAAAGAGGGCAGCAGTTTCGACTTGCCGCTTGCAATCGGACTTCTAGGCGCCAACAACAACATTCCCGAAGATCATCTGAAAGAGTACATGATGGTAGGCGAGCTGAGCCTTGACGGTACGCTCCAGCCTATCAAAGGTGCCCTGCCGATAGCTATCAGAGCAAGAGCAGAGCACTTTAAGGGACTGATTGTGCCGGAACAGAACGCCCGGGAAGCGGCTGTCGTAAACAATCTTGAGGTTTACGGCATGAAAACGCTTTTCGAAGTCATACAATTCATGAGCGACAGAAGTAATCCTTCTCCTACCATTGTCGACACCCGCAAGGAATTTTACGATAATCAGGCACATTGTGAATACGATTATTCCGATGTCCGCGGTCAAGAGAACGTGAAAAGAGCACTCGAAGTGGCAGCGGCTGGCGGACACAACCTGATCATGGTAGGTCCTCCAGGTTCCGGAAAATCGATGATGGCAAAACGTTTGCCGTCCATTCTCCCTCCCCTTACGCTCTCTGAGAGTCTGGAAACAACACAGATTCACTCCATCGCAGGCAAACTGGGTAAGAATGTATCACTCATTTCCCAACGCCCGTTCCGGTCTCCTCACCATACCATCTCTCAAGTGGCTCTGGTAGGCGGTGGAACCTCACCACAACCTGGAGAAATATCGCTGGCTCATAATGGCGTTCTGTTCTGTGATGAACTCCCAGAGTTCAATAAAACCACCCTGGAAGTACTCCGTCAGCCTTTGGAAGACCGCCACATCAACATCAGCAGAGCGAAATATTCTACAGATTATCCATGTTCATTCATGTTTGTGGCAAGTATGAACCCTTGTCCATGTGGATATTATGGTGATCCGACACATCGCTGTGTCTGCACGCCAGGTCAGATTCAAAGATACATGAACAAGATTTCGGGTCCGTTACTCGACCGCATCGACATCCAATGCGAGATTAGTCCTGTTCCTTTCCAGGACATTTCGAAGGCAGCACCAGGTGAGCCAAGTGCCAAGATAAGAGAAAGAGTCATCAAGGCAAGAGAAGTTCAAGCTGAAAGATTCAAAGACTATAAAGGAATCCATTGCAACGCCCAGATGACTGAAAGAATGATTCATCAGTTTGCCGAACCCGACGAACAAGGCATAGAACTGCTCCGAATGGCAATGGAGAAGCTTTCGTTGTCAGCAAGAGCTTACAACAGAATACTGAAAGTGGCACGAACCATTGCTGATTTGGCAGGAAGCGAGCAGATCAAGCCTGACCATATAGCAGAAGCCGTGGGATACAGAACCCTCGACAGAGGCGATTGGGCAGAAAGAGGACATCTATAATAAGGATAAAAATCTAATTTTTTCCTATCATTCACCCTAAAAAGTTGGATTTATAAAGAAAAAAGAGAGAAAAAAGAAGAAATAGCCATTCTGTAATAGTTACAAAACTGTTTTAGAATGGCTATTTTCTTTTGTTACTACAAAAATATTACCCCATAAACACAAAAATACTATCAAAATCGGACAAAGACGAATACTAAAATCGTCCAATAAAGGGTAAATTCTGTTCTCTAGGGTGGAATATTTGATTTAAATTAGCTTTTAAAGTTATGAAAATCACTAATTCTGATAAAATTTACCCCATATAGGATAAAAAAATGCATTACCTTTGCAAACGAAAAAAGAAGGCTAGCACAACGCTGGTTCAATTATTAACAACAAAACTATTAAAATTATGGATTGCATTTTTAAAATTACAGACGCAGTAAAGAAGATTGGTTTCGTAATTCTTCTCGCAGAGTTGGCCGTTATTGCCTATATGAACGTAATGTAAGAAATCTCTCTATAGATAAAGATATATAAGGAGGAAGTTTTCTACATACTAAGGTAATTAGATTGTAAAAGGTCAACAACATAAGTTGTCAGAACGAATAATCGTTCTTAGAAAGGTAAATGATAATGTTAGGTACAATCCTATCAGGGAGGAGTCTGAGGGAAATGTACAAGATTTGAGGCTCTTGCAGAGATGCAAAGAGCCTTTTTTCGTATCCAGTCCTCCCCTTTCCGTACCATAAAAACGCTGAAGTGCCCTGCTTTTTACACCTTATTATATATAAAAGAAAGAAAAAGCGACGAGATTCCTTTCTTATCTCCAACATTTTTTGTAATTTTGCAGCCAAATAACAAAAATATATTAGCTAATATGGAACAAAAGAACTTTAAACGTACCACCGTTACTGCGGCTTTGCCTTATGCCAACGGTGGTGTGCACATCGGTCACCTGGCAGGTGTTTACGTGCCAGCCGATATCTATGTTCGCTATCTCCGTCTCAAGAAGCAGGATGTTGTCTTCATCGGCGGTAGCGATGAACACGGCGTACCTGTTACTATCCGTGCCAAGAAAGAGGGAATTACCGTACAGGAGGTGGTTGACCGCTATCATAACCTCATCAAGAAGAGTTTCGAGGATTTCGGTATCTCTTTTGATGTTTATAGCCGTACCACTTCACCAACTCACAATAAGTTTGCTTCAGACTTCTTCCGCACACTCTACGATAAGGGCGTTTTGGAGGAAAAGGTAGAGGAGCAGTTCTGCGATGAGGTAACAGGCGAATTCCTTACCGACCGTAACATCGTAGGTACTTGCCCTCGCTGTGGTGCAGAGGGTGCTTATGGAGACCAATGCGAGAAATGTGGCGCAACCCTTTCTCCAGAGGAGCTTATCAACCCTACCAACAAGAACAACCCTGGTCATGGTCTCGTGAAGAAGCCTACCAAGAACTGGTATCTTCCATTGAACAAGTATCAGGATTGGCTGAAGAAGTGGATTCTGGAAGGTCACAAGGAGTGGCGTACCAATGTTTACGGCCAATGCAAGAGCTGGTTGGATATGGATCTTCAGCCACGTGCGATGACCCGCGACTTGGATTGGGGTATTCCTGTTCCAGTAGAGGGTGCAGATGGAAAGGTGCTCTACGTTTGGTTCGATGCACCTATCGGCTACATTTCTAATACCAAGGAACTCTGCGATGCTCATCCAGAAAAGTGGGGAACATGGCAGAAGTGGTGGCAGGATCCTG
>CAVHWE010000221.1:0-4403 GCA_963639495.1 bacterium
ATAAATGGACAGCAAAAAGATTAGAGTGGCCATCACTCACGGAGATACCAACGGTATCGGATACGAACTCATTTTTAAGGCATTCAGTGAGCCAGAGATGTTGGAGTATTGTACCCCTATCATCTACGGTTCGCCTAAAGTGGCAGCTTATTACCGCAAGGCGATGAATCTGCCTGCCCAGTTCTCCATCATCCAGAAAGCAGAAGATGCTGAAGACGGAAGAATCAACCTCCTGCCAGCCGTAGACGAGGAGGTAAAGGTTGACATGGGCATGCCTACTCAGGAATCGGGTACGGCAGCCATCAAGGCACTTGACCGAGCCATGACCGACTACCGCGACGAGCTCTTCGACGTGCTCGTTACCGCACCGGTAAACAACCAGAACGCACAATTTGAGGGCTTCCAGTTCAAGGGCCACAAGGAATACATTGAAACTTGCCTGGGCGAAGGTGCCAAGGGCCTTTCCATCCTCTGCGGCGGCGACCTTCGCATCGCATCCGTAACCGGAAAGACTCCGCTCAAGGACGTGCCGGCAGCTATCACCCAGGAGCTCATCATCGAGAAGGTGAAGCAGATGCACACATCACTGAAGCGAGACTTCATGATTACCAACCCGCGCATCGCCGTGCTCGCCCTGAATCCTAGCAACAACGGTGAGGAGAGCTGCGGACCAGAGGAAGCCAGCATCATCATCCCAGCCATTGACCAGCTTGCCGAGCAGAAAATACAAGCTTTTGGTCCTTACCCTGCTGACGAGTTCTTCGGCAACGGCCATTTCGTAGAGTTCGACGGCATCATGGCCATGTATCATGATCAGGCTACTACCCCGTTCCATTCTCTCTACACCGAGGATGGCGTACTCTTTACTGCCGGTCTGCCACTCGTGCACACCGCCGCCAACACCACTCCTAGCTACAGCATCACGGGCTGCAACGAAGCCGATGCAATCTCCTTCCGCCACGCCATCTACTTGGCGCTGGATGCCTTCTGCAACCGCGAAGACTATGATGAGGCCTACGAGAATCCACTGCCTAAACTCTACCACGAGAAGCGTGACGAGAGCGAGAAGGTAAGATTCTCCATCCCTAAGAAAAAGGGATAAGAGAAAGATTCCCTATTCCCGAGAAAAAGCGGAATAAAGAAAGATTCGGGAGGGCAGATGACGCAAAAAAGGCAAATCTGCCCTGTAATCAGACCTCCCGAACGTTAAAATTAAAAAAAAATGCAGATAATTCAGAAAAAATGAGTAATTTTGGCAACTAAATGGATACTTCCGAACTACAAAAGATAAAACAACGCTACAATATCGTCGGTAACAGCGACGGATTGAACCATGCGCTCGACGTAGCCCTACAGGTAGCGCCGACCGATCTCTCCGTGCTCATCATCGGCGAGAGCGGTGTGGGTAAGGAAATCATTCCAAGGGTGATTCACGACAATTCGCCACGCCGCAGAGAGAAATATTTCGCCATCAACTGTGGAAGCATTCCGGAGGGAACCATTGACAGTGAACTCTTCGGACATGAGAAGGGTTCCTTCACTGGAGCCATAGGCGAAAGCGAAGGATACTTCGGTATTGCCAACAAGGGTACCATCTTCCTCGACGAGGTGGGCGAACTCCCGATACAGACGCAGGCAAGACTGCTGCGCGTGCTCGAAACGGGAGAATACATCCGCGTGGGTGGAACTGAGATAAGGAAAACGGATGTTCGCATCGTGGCAGCCACCAACGTAAACATGCGCAAGGCTGTGAGTGAAGGCCGCTTTCGCGAGGACCTCTACTACCGCCTCAACACCATCCCGATACAGATGCCTGCATTGAGAGAGCGTGGCGACGACATTCTCCTGCTCTTCCGCCTCTTCGCCATGCAGATGGCCGAAAAATACCGTCTGCCTAAGATTTCACTCTCAGATGAGGCTAAGCAGATCATGCTGAAATACAAGTGGCCGGGAAATGTGAGACAGCTCAAGAACATTACCGAACAGATGTCAGTGCTGAGCCGAGAAAGAGAAATCGATGCACAGACCCTCACCCAGTTTATTCCGAGAGATGAGGAGTCTACACAGCTCGCCACCATACAGAAGGATGGCAAGGACGACCATAGCTACGCCAGCGAGCGCGAACTGCTATACAAGATTCTCTACGAACTGAGGGGCAACGTGAGCGACCTGAGACGAGAGATGAACAGCCTGCGCAAGCAACTCGATGAGGCACGCCAGTTGGGCGGTACAGGCGGATATGTTTCTCCGGTTCAGCCGAATACCCAGGTAGCTCCAGTATCATCCGTATCTCCGGTTTCATCGGTTTCTCCGGTTCCGTCCGTATCATCCGTTCCATCGGTTGCTCCGGTTACTTCCGTACCTCCGATTACCGATCTCGACGAGCTACAACACATCCGTCAGGAAATAGCTACAGGAGGCATGAGGGGCACTTACAAACCCGAAGCCGAGGATGCTGAAATTGAGGAGATCAAGGAAGAAAACGAGAATCTGAACCTCAGCGACCTTAGCAAGCAGATGATAGAAAAGGCATTGGAGAGAAACAACGGAAACCGCAAGAAAGCGGCAGAAGAACTGGGAATCTCCGACAGAACTCTGTACAGAAAGATTAACAAATATAAGTTATGAAGCATATACGCGCGTACCTATATATAATAGGAGTCACACTGATGGTGGCGGTCATGGCAGCATGCTCCGTGAGCTACAAGTTCAACGGTGCCAGCATCGACTACACCAAAACCAAGACCATACAGATAGCCGACTTCCCTATCAGAAGTTCGTATGTGTGGGGTCCGATGGGTCCGATGTTCAACAACGAACTCAAGGATAAGTTTGCCAGCAACACCCAGCTCATACAGGTGTCACGCAACGGAGACCTGAAGATAGAGGGCGAAATCACCCAATATTCTCAGCGCAACAAGTCGGTTAGTTCTGAGGGATACTCAGCACAGACTGAGCTCAGTATCACCATAAACGTACGTTTCACCAACACCAAGAACCATGCCGAGGACTTTGAAAAGCAGTTTACATCTGCCAAGACCTACGACACCACTCAGAGCCTTGCCTCGGTGCAGGAAGAACTGGTAACCCAGATTATCAAAGACCTGGTAGACCAGATATTCAACGCTACGGTAGCTAACTGGTAAAGTAAGTGAAGAACGAAAAGTGAAGAGTGAAGAATTTAACGGCTTTACTAATCATAAAGTTCAAAACTCAATGTTCAAAGTTCAAAGTAAAATAAAGTAAAGTAAAAATATCGTGGAATTAAGCAGATTGATACAACACCCGGAGGAAATGAACCGAGAGACGCTCTACGACTTGCGCGCCCTCTTGGCCTTATATCCGTATTATCAGACGGCACGCCTGCTGATGTTGAAGAATCTGTACCTGCTCCACGACCCGAGTTTCGACGAAGAACTGCGCCGTGCAGCCATCTACATCACCGACCGTAAGATTATCTTCGAGATGGTAGAGGCAGCCCACTATCAGATAAAAAACGCCCCTGAAGAGGCTGAATCCAACAAGCAGCAAGGCGTAAGAGGAATAGGAGCAGAAAAACACGGGGACCGTACTAGTGACCTCATCGACCACTTCCTGGGATCCATTCCTATGGAAGAAGACGAAGAAGAGAAGAAGGAGAAACGTAAGCCTACACCTGCTGACGCGGCTGTAGACTATGTGGCTTATCTCATGGAGACCGAAGACCAGCAGGAGCCAGAAGATACTTCGCGCACCATGAGTCTCATCGACGACTTTATGGAGGACGGCGGTTTCAAACTGCCAAAAATCCAGCAGGACGAAGATTACAAACCAGAATTTACTCCCGAACTTCAGACCGATTCCGGCAAGGATGGCGAAGAGGAAAACAGCGGTGTATTCACCGAAACCCTCGCCCGCATCTACATCAAGCAGGGCAAGTATCAGAGGGCTTACGAAATCATCAGCCGCCTGCATCAGCAGCATCCTGACAAGAACGGATATTATGTTGACCAGCTCAGATTCCTTGAGAAACTGATGCTGAACAGCAAGAAGAAATAAAGAAGAATAATAAATAAATAAAACTAGTTTTAAAAAATGGCTTACACATTATTAGTAGTATTAATCGTCCTGGTAGCTATCCTGATGATTTTCATCGTGCTCATCCAGGAATCAAAGGGAGGTGGACTTGCAAGTAACTTCTCTTCAACCAACTCAATCATGGGTGTTCGCAAGACCACTGACATTGTTGAGAAATTAACATGGGGCCTCGCTGCAGCCTTGGTTGTCATCAGCGTGGCATGTGCTTATGTAGCCCCTCAGGCAGCTGGCGAAAGCAGTGTTTTGGAGGGAGCCACTCAGGAGCAGACCGCTCTTCCTGCTATGCCAGGTGCTAGCAAGGATGCAGCAGCAGGTGCTCAGAAGGC
>CAVHWE010000222.1:0-4400 GCA_963639495.1 bacterium
TTTATGAACTTTACACTATTTATCACCGTTTTGCTGACGGCTGTAACCTTGGTGGTGGCTGCTTATGTCATCGCGAAGTTGATCGGTCCTCGTTCATACAATCCGGTAAAGGGTGAACCTTTTGAGTGCGGTATTCCGACTCGTGGCAGCTCATGGTTGCCATCACACATCGGCTACTACCTCTTCGCCATCCTCTTCCTGATGTTTGATATCGAGACAGTATTGCTTTACCCATGGGCAGTCGTAGTTAAGCAGTTTGGATCTATGGCTCTCGTGAGCATCGGGTTCTTCCTGTTGGTATTGGTATTTGGCCTTGCATACGCTTGGCGGAAAGGAGCGTTGGAATGGAAGTAAACAAAAGAGCCTCTATCAAGAGTATTCCTTACGACGAGTTTAAGGACAATGATACCCTCGAAAAGATTGCGCAGGAGCTCAATGAGGGTGGTGCGAATGTGGTAGTCGGTTCCCTTGATGCAGCCATCAACTGGGGACGCAGTAACTCACTCTGGTCTTTGACCTTCGGTACCTCTTGCTGTGGTATCGAGTTCATGGCTGTAGGTTGTGCACGTTACGACTTCTCACGTTTCGGTTTCGAGGTAACCCGTAACTCTCCACGTCAGGCTGACTTGATCATGTGTGCCGGTACTATTACCAATAAGATGGCACCTGTTTTCAAACGTTTGTACGATGAAATGGCTGAGCCTAAGTATGTGGTAGCTGTGGGTGGATGCGCCATCTCTGGTGGTCCGTTCAAGAAGAGCTACAATGTGGTTCGTGGTATCAGCGAGTTGGTTCCTGTGGATGTTTATATCCCTGGCTGTCCTCCACGCCCTGAGGCTATCCTTTACGGTATGATGCAGTTGCAGCGTAAGGTAAAGGTTGAGAAATTCTTCGGTGGTGCTAACCACAAGATGACTCAGGATGAGAAGGAACTCTCTATGAGCAAGGGTGGTCTTCGCGGCTTGAGCAACGAGAACCTCTCTGACAGCGAGAAGCTCGGACACAAGGAGCCTATCATCGTAACTGAAGTACCTGAGGATTTCGACCCTCAGAAAGGTCTAACTGATTAATATAATAAGGTATAAGAACATGAAACTGAATAATATTGAATTGAGTTTTGATAATTTCGCCTCTGAAATGGCGAAGTTGAAGAACGAGAAGCATTTCGACTACCTTGTTACCATCATCGGTGAAGACTTCGGTGAGGAAGGTCTCGGATGTATCTATATTCTCGAGAATACTCAGACCAACGAGCGCTGCTCGGTAAAGACCATCGCCAAGAAGGTGGATGGCAGTGATGTGATTCCTACAGTCATTAACCTTTGGAAGGTGGCTGACCTCCTGGAGCGTGAAGTCTTCGATTTCGTAGGCATTAAGTTCCTGGGTCACCCAGACATGCGTCGTCTCTTCCTCCGTACCGATTTCCAGGGCTATCCATTGCGCAAGGACTTCGATATGAGTCCTGAGGCAAACAAGTTCCCTTGTACTGATGAGCCAGAGGATGACTTCACCATGGAGTATTCCTTGAGCGAGGATGGACATCTCGTTGCTACAGAGAAGCGTCGCTTCGACGAGAATGACTATGTTGTCAATATTGGTCCTAACCACCCATCTACCCACGGTGTGCTCCGATTGCAGACTGTTATCGATGGTGAGACCGTGAAGCGCATCTATCCACACCTCGGTTATATTCACCGTGGTATCGAGAAGATGTGGGAGAATATGACCTATCCACAGACATTGGCATTGACCGACCGTCTGAACTATCTTTCTGCGATGATGCACCGCCACGCTCTGGTTGGCGTTATCGAGGAGGCTATGGGTATCGAACTCTCAGACCGTATCCACTACATCCGTACCATCATGGATGAGTTACAGCGTATCGACTCTCACTTGTTGTACCTCGGCTGTACCGCACAGGACTTGGGTGCCTTGACCGCATTCCTTTACTGTATGCGTGACCGTGAGCACGTATTGAACGTGATGGAGGAGACAACCGGTGGCCGTCTGATCCAGAACTACTACCGTATCGGTGGCCTTCAGGCAGATATCGACCCTAACTTCGTTCAGAATGTGAAGACCCTCTGCAAGTATCTCCGTCCGATGATTCAGGAGTACCTCGACGTATTCGGTGACAACGTGATTACTCACAACCGTCTCGAAGGTGTAGGTCCAATGAACTATGAGGATTGTATCAACTATGCCGTAACCGGTCCTGCCGGTAGAGCATCAGGTTGGAAGAACGATACCCGCAAACGTCATCCATACGATATGTACGACAAGGTAGAGTGGAAGGAAATCACCCTTACCGGTTGCGATTCTATGGATCGTTACTATGTACACATCCAGGAGTTGTATCAGAGCTTGGACATCATCGAGCAGTTGATCGACAACATTCCAGAGGGTGAGTACTACATCAAGCAGAAGCCAATCATCAAGGTTCCAGAGGGACAGTGGTACTTCTCAGTAGAGGGTGCCAGCGGCGAGTTTGGTGTATATCTCGACTCAAAGGGTGACAAGAGTCCATACCGTATGAAGATGCGTCCGATGGGTCTCTCACTCACAGGAGCCTTGGATCCAATGCTCCGTGGTCAGAAGATCGCCGACCTCATCACTACAGGTGCAGCAATCGATTTCGTAATCCCTGATATTGATAGATAATTATGTTTGATTTTAGTATAGTAACAACATTCATCGACAATCTGCTTCGCCAGACCTTGGGTTTGGGCGACTTCCTGTCGATTCTGATTGAGTGCGTGCTCGTGGGTATCTGCATTTTGACAGCATACGCCCTCATCGCTATCGTACTTATCTTCATGGAGCGTAAGGTGTGTGCCTACTTCCAGTGCCGTCTCGGCCCTATGCGTGTAGGTCCTTGGGGTATCTTCCAGGTATTCGCCGACGTGCTCAAGATGTTGATCAAGGAGATCTTCGCTGTAGATAGAGCCGACAAGCTGCTCTACTACATGGCACCATTCCTCGTGATCATTGCCTCTGTAGGTACTTTCTCATTCCTTCCATGGAACAAGGGAGCTCATATTCTTGACTTCAACGTAGGTGTATTCCTCATCACAGCCGTAAGTTCTATCGGCGTGCTGGGTGTGTTCCTCGCTGGTTGGGCATCAAACAACAAGTACTCTGTGGTATCTGCCATGCGTGGTGCCGTACAGATGATTTCTTACGAGATGTCTCTCGGTCTCTGCCTCATTTCTGCAGTCGTTCTTACCGGCACCATGCAGGTAAGCGGTATCGTAGAGGCACAGACTGGTGCTTGGAACTGGTTGATTATCAAGGGACATGTGCCAGCTATCCTGGCTTTCCTCGTATTCCTCGTAGCAGGTAATGCTGAGGCAAACCGTGGTCCTTTCGACTTGGCTGAGGCTGAGAGTGAGTTGACCGCAGGTTACCACACTGAGTATTCTGGTATGGGCTTCGGTTTCTACTACCTGGCTGAGTACCTCAACCTCTTCGTGATTTCTGGTATCGCTTCTACCGTATTCCTCGGTGGTTGGGCGCCATTGAACATCGGTATCGAGGGCTTCGACAATCTGATGAACCTCATCCCAGGTTTCATCTGGTTCTTCGGTAAGACCTTCGCCGTGGTATGGCTCCTGATGTGGGTACGTTGGACATTCCCACGTCTCCGTATCGACCAGATCCTGAAGTTGGAGTGGAAGTATCTGATGCCATTGTCACTGGTCATCCTGATCTTGATGACAGTATGCGTAGCATTCGGATTCCACGGATAATCTTTAATACACATTATTATAATAATAAGAAAGTATGTCTAACAATTCATATTTCGGCGGTATTGCAGCGGGTTTGAAGACCCTCGCTATCGGTATGAAGACTACCATGAAGGAGTACTTCACACCCAAGAGCACAGAGCAGTATCCTGAGAACCGCAAGACTACACTCCACATCTCTCCACGTTTCCGTGGACGCCTGGTCTTTGTTCGTGATGAGAACGAGGCTTACAAGTGTGTGGGTTGTACATTGTGTGAGAAGTCATGCCCTAACGATACCATCAAGATCGTGACCGAGATGGTAGAGGACCCAGAGACAGGCAAGAAGAAGCGCAAGTTGGTGGATTACCAGTACGACTTGGGCGACTGTATGTTCTGTGAGCTCTGTGTCAACGCATGTAACTTCGGTGCAATCAAGTTTGTCAACGATTTCGAGAATGCAGTCTTCGACCGCAACAAGTTGGTGATGCACCTTGACAAGGAGGTTTATAAGGGCGGAAGCCTTCCTAACCTCATCGATGGTGGTGCCCCATTGGAAATCGGTAAGTTTAACACCAAGACTAAGTAAGGAGGACTTTAGACAATGATAACAGCAAATTTATTTATGTTCGTCATCTTGGCAGTAGTCATCCTTGGCTCAGCCATCATGTGCGT
>CAVHWE010000223.1:0-4375 GCA_963639495.1 bacterium
GGTGTACTGGTTTATCTGGTTTATTGCGTGATGGACAAGAAGGAGGATGCTTCTGCAGCAGCTGTGGCTACTGAGCCGGAAGAAGGTTTCAAGTTTTCAGACTTGGGCGGTTTGTTCAAGACAACAGGTTTCTGGTATGTGGCATTCCTTTGCCTGATGTTCTATGCCGGTGTATTCCCATTCCTGAAGTTTGCCACCAAACTGATGATTTTCAAGTATGGTGTGGATGCTAATTTGGCAGGTCTGATTCCTGCGATGTTGCCATTCGGTACCATCTTCCTCACACCGCTCTTCGGTAGTATATACGATAAGTATGGCAAGGGTGCTACGCTGATGATTATCGGCAGTTGCCTCCTGACCTTTGTGCACGTCATGTTTGCCCTGCCAATCAACTCATGGGTGCTTGCCATCGTGCTGATGCTCATCCTGGGCATCGCATTTGGACTGGTACCATCAGCCATGTGGCCATCTGTGCCAAAGATTATCCCAATGAAACTCTTAGGAACTGCATACGCCCTTATCTTCTATATCCAGAACATCGGATTGGCTCTCATTCCTGTATGGATTGGTAAGGTGAACCAGGCTAACACAGGTGCTGACGGTGTTATCGACTATACCCAGACGATGACCATTTTTGCAGCTTTTGGTGTGATTGCCATCATCATCTCTTTCCTCCTCTTGTTTGAAGACAAGAGAAAGGGATATGGTTTGCAGAAACCTAATGTGAAATAAGTGAAGAGTGAAAGTGTAATTTTTAAAAGAAAGGAAATAGCCATGAATGCGACACCTGAATCATTGATTAAGGACTATGCTGACCCGATAGAGCAGCAGGAGATTGACAAGTTTGTATGTTCAGAGATGGGCAGACAGATACACCGGTATATCAAGGGTATGTCGGGTACCAAGCAAGCTATGTTGAAGTTTGAGGAAAGGCTAGCCAGCCTCTCTGTACCAGAGAAGGAGAAGGCGATAGCCAAGTATATTGATCTGAACAGAAAAGCATTGGATGGTCTTGACTTGAAGATGATTCTGGTCCGTTCGGTAGCCAACTATTGTGACACCTTCCAGTATATGCTGGATTTTGTCAACGATAAGCGTAAGATGGTTTTCTATTACCAGCGCATCAAGGCGAAATACATTCAATATCATGAAGTATTTGAGCAGGATGGAAAGTTCGGTATGAAAGATCATCAAGGCAACATCTTACTCTCGCCAACTTATGATTTCTTGCGCACCTGCTACATTTATAATGATGACTTGAGCATCATGCCGGTAATAGCCGAGAAGAATGGCAAGATGGGACTGGTAATGCCGGATGGTAACGATACGGTAGTGGCGGATTTCCTTTACGACGAAATTTGCTTGCGTGATGAATATCCTTACTTCGAAGCATCAAAAGATGGCGAGAACGGATTTCTTGACAAGACTGGTAACTTTGTGAATTAAGTGAAGAGTGAAGAACGAAGAGTGAAGAATTCAATTGCTGATTCTTTATATATAATATTTAAAGAGAAAGGGCAATCAGGTTTGGTATGAACCAACTGATTGCCCTTTTTTACTTTCGTTGCTATTAGCAACTTAGTTTTTATCTAATTTTTCTCTCGTCTTCAATCCCTAGTGAAGAAAAGCAAAAGAATTCTTCGTTCTTCACTCTTCACTCTTTACTTAACTTATCCCAAGTATTTCATCAAGATTTTGATCTTACCGCTATCACGGAGCTTGATGATACTCTTTTCGCGAATCTGGCGAACACGCTCACGGGTAAGGTTGAACTCGCTGCCGATTTCCTCCAAACCCTTCTCGTGGCAACCGATACCATAGCAGTAGCACAGAATCTTGCGTTCACGGTCTTTCAATACAGAGTTGAGAACTCTGTCAAGCTCGCTCGCCATAGACTCGAAGTCTACACCCTTGTCGGTACGGCTGTCATCACCCGAAGCCATCACGTCGACCATCGCATTGTCATCATCATCGCTACCGAATGGAGCATCGATACTCATGTGGTGATTGTCAGCCTTGATAGTCTGGTCAATCTTGCTTTCTTCCATCTTTGTGATTTGAGCGAGCTCAGCAACAGAAGGTTTGCGCTGGTTCTCCTGCTCAAACTTACTGATTTCTGCACTGATTTTGCTCAATGCACCTACCTGGTTCAAAGGCAAGCGAACGATACGGCTCTGCTCAGCAATAGCCTGCAGGATGCTCTGGCGAATCCACCATACGGCGTATGAGATAAACTTAAAGCCGCGGGTCTCGTCAAACTTTTCAGCAGCCTTTACCAAACCGATATTACCCTCATCGATGAGGTCGGTAAGAGAAAGACCTTGGTGCTGATATTGCTTAGCAACAGATACAACGAAACGAAGGTTTGCTTTTACCAATTTCTCCTTGGCACGTTCTCCCTCACGACCGCCTTTGCGAATCTTCTGGGCAAGTTCGATTTCTTCATCAATAGAGACCATAGGCTCTCTACCAATCTCCACCAAGTACTTGTCGAGTGCTTCACTGGAACGGTTGGTTATACTCTTGCTAATCTTAAGTTGTCTCATAAATATCCTTTTACCTTTCTATTTAGAATTTTTTGAAGTATTTTTGTGTATCCCGAAACCTCCTCATGGTTTCGGGGTGCAAAGGTACGAAAAAAAATGCAATTACGTTGTAATATAAACGGATTTTTTTAATCTGATTTGTCTGTTTTTTAGAATTTTAGCCGGTTCCTAGTAGAAAAATGCTATGTGAAGTGCGCTTTTTGGTGCAATAAGTTTGAAATATGGAATAATTTATGTATCTTTGCACAAAAATTGCGAGAAAAGAATAACTAAATAATAAAATAACAACAAAACAAAAAATTATGTTTGAGAATCAACCAAAAGGTCTGTGGGCCTTAGCTTTGGCAAACACGGGTGAGCGTTTCGGCTATTACACCATGCTTGCTGTGTTCTTGCTTTATTTGCAGGCCAATTTCGGTTTTGAAACTGGATTGGCAAGTACTATTTATTCTACATTCCTGATGATGGTTTATTTCCTTCCTATCATCGGTGGTATCGCAGCCGACAAGTTTGGCTTTGGACGTATGGTTACCACAGGTATCTTCATCATGTTCATTGGCTATCTTGTTCTCTCGCTTCCTCTTGGCAAGGACACCGTTGCCATTGCTGCCATGGGCATTTCACTTATCCTCATCGCTTTGGGTACTGGCTTGTTCAAAGGTAATCTGCAGGTGATGGTAGGCCGTCTCTACGACGAGCCACAGTATGCCAGCAACCGTGATTCCGGTTTCTCGCTCTTCTATATGGCTATCAACATCGGTGCTATGTTTGCTCCTACTGCTGCCATCAAGATTATGAAGTGGGCGCAGGAGAGCCTGAGCGTGTCGGTGGAAGATTCATACCACTTCGCATTCGCCGTGGCATGTGCTTCGCTTATTGTTAGTATCGCTATCTACTATGCCTTCAGCTTTACATACAAGCATGTTCTTGCTTCTGAGACCAAGAGTAAGGATGATAAGACTTCTGCCAAGGAGACAAACGAACTTTCTAAGGCTGAGACCAAGGAGCGCATCATCTGCCTCTGTCTCGTATTCGCTGTGGTTATCTTCTTCTGGATGGCTTTCCATCAGAACGGTAATACATTGACACTCTTTGCCCGCGATTATACACAGAAGACTTCAGAGGGTCTGCAGTCAATGGCGTTCGATGTTACCAACCTCGTAGCCTGCATCTTCGTGGTTTACGGTTGTTTCGGTCTGGCACAGAGCAAGACTGGCAAGGGTAAGGGCATCTCTCTTGGCGTCATCGTTGCTGCTATCGCTTTCCTCTTCTACAAGTACAGCAACCTTGAAGGTGCCGTAGATGTTGAGGCTCCTATCTTCCAGCAGTTCAACCCATGCTATGTAGTGGCATTGACACCAGTGAGCGTTGCTTTGTTCTCATGGCTCCACAAGATTGGCAAGGAGCCTACATCGCCAGAGAAGATTGGTTTGGGTATGCTCGTTGCAGCTCTCGGTTTTGTATGGATGGCTGTAGGTTCTATGGGACTGGAGCTTCCTTTGACACAGGGCAATCCTGCTACAGAGGGTACACGTGTAAGTGCTAACCTCCTCATCTCTACATACCTCATCCTTACATTCGCAGAGCTTCTGCTTTCTCCAATCGGTATTTCATTTGTATCGAAGGTAGCTCCTCCAAAGTATGCTGGTTTGATGATGGGTCTCTGGTTCGGTGCAACAGCCATCGGTAACCAGTTGGTTATGATTCCTGGCATCATGTGGGGTCAGAACTTCAACCTCATTGCCATCTGGGGTGTTCTCGCAGGTATCTGTCTGGTTTCAGCTCTCTTCATCTTCTCTATCATCAAGAAGTTGAATCGCGTAAGCTAA
>CAVHWE010000224.1:0-4334 GCA_963639495.1 bacterium
CTTATCCAATGTTACAGAATGGATGCCGGTAGGCTCCAGATCCTCTACCACATTATCAAAGTATTTAATCCAGTTCTTGGTATACTGATGAGCATCATACTTCGCCTTGCTGCCCGGATAGAGATGCAGCGTGCGATACAACTTACTGCTCTTGCCAGCAAATACACACCAGCTTATCCAGTAAGGAGCCTCCTTATGACGCATATATACATCCTTCAAATAGAAGCAGGCATTAAATGTGTTGCGGCCGAATTCCTCTATCGTCTCCGGCAAATCAATCTCCTTCAACATGGTTGCTCTGAAAGCATTGAAGCCCAACTCCTTAACACCGGCAGGCATCTTGAAACTCTCCAGATATTCATTGCCTTCAAATGCATACTTAGGAACCATATCAGCCTTGTAGCCTTCATAAGCCACCACCTTAGCACCGCTCAGGTCGATGCTCTTGAACCTATGACTGGCGAGTTCTTCAAAGTCGCGCTTGTCTATCTCTCCGTTCACCTTGATATTTCTGTATACAAAATAATCAGGTTTTCCGTTGGCAAGTGCTTGCTTCAGCGTTCCAGCCCCCGTCAGGTTGATTGTGGTATCCTTTTCCTGATAATCACGATAAGCTCTTACCTCGAGTTTGTAAACAGGCTTCACGCCTCTGATACTATTCTTATTTTCTGTACCCAATTTGATATCATTAACAGGCTTACCATCCAGTTCAACAAAATACTTTGTTATATCCTCATCTATCGTCAGGTAATAATTATAATAGGTACCCATGATAGGTTTACCATTATAGAAATTGCTGGAAGGATTATATCTGGAAGCAGGCTCAAAAGTAGCACCCTTACCAATTTTTCTCTTTATCTCAAACGTGAGAGGCTCATATCCTGTTGCAGGCAGACGCATTCTCTCATAGTTTGGATCATACAGTTCTATATACTCCTCAGAACCATTTTCCTTTGCCATAACTACCAGATAATCACCCGGTTCAGCATCAATTTTGCTTGTAGTATAGAAATTAAAAACAGGATAATAATGTCCTATTTCAAAATTTTTAATTGCCACAGAAGAAAGAATCTCACGAAGTTCTCCCTTAGCGTTCATCAAAGCCAACGCACACTCACCGGTAAACGCATGATCTCCATTATTTGCGATAGGCAAAGAATAAACATCAAACTTCTGCCCCTTCTTCACATCGGTAACATTCATATTCAGTACCTGCATCAGACCATCGTACTTCAAGAATCCCAAACTTGAAACTTTCTCCTTACCATCAGATGGCTGCAAACCGATTACTGCCGTCTGTCCTATATTATATTTATCGCCCGTTGGCTTTCCTGCGCTTTCCGGATTCAGGGCTCCTATCTGGTAGAAGCCATTACAATAGCCGCCCCAGCCCCAGTTTACGCTGAAGCTTTCGTCCTTGTATCCGTCGATGATGAAGGAATGGCCGCCAGCCGAAGCATCGGAAGCGGAATAGAGAATCGGACGGTTGGCATCAATCTCGCCACGCAGTTTCGCATTCCATGCCTCAGCACCCACATCTTCTATTGCCATCAGATGCGAAAGTTTGCTGTAGCCGTAGTACTTCTGCAGGGCGGTTACCAGGTCGCCAATATACGCACCGCTTCCATTCTTAGCATACCGCATCTCCACTGCCACACCGAGGTCTGACATCAGTCTTGCCACGCCGTCAAAAGCGGCATCGTTGGTGCCGTCATATTTGACAGGCATGCTTGCCCAGTCGTAGGTATGCTCGAAATTGGCTGAGAGGGTCTTGCCGTTCCAGGTATAAGAATGGCTTCCGGTACCCTTGGCAGGATATCCGTGGTGCTTCATCACGATGGCTCCAGCCGTTGCTACACAGCCTGTTACATAGTTTTTTGGCGTATACTTGTTGAATGGAGCCATCTGGTTCCATTCTGCGGTTTTGAGCAGTTTTTCGCCTGTAAAACCGGCTCTTGTAGCAGTCTGGTTCGCTACATAATTGTCGCCCAGCGCCGCAATCTGCCGCTCATAGCTCTTCAGCAGGTCTTTCAGTCCGTCAGGCAGATTCTCGGCATCAAATGATCCCGTTGAGGTATAGCCCAATACTGGCGTTACGGCATCATCACCAGCGATAATGACGAATCCGCCTGCATCGTTATTGAATACATAGTAAGCATCAGAGCGCGATGCGGTAGTAGCCGCCCTGCTCTTCGCCTTCGCCTTCTGCGGCATCTGTTTTCCCCAGAAGCTGTAGGCCTGCTGCTGAGCCTGCCATTGTGTGATTCGCTTGGCCTGCAGAGAAGAGTATCCCAGCGCCAGCAACAATACCAATAGGAATTGAATGTGTAATAGTCGCTTCATAAGTTCTTATCTTTTTAAGGGTTATTATATAATATGTATAGTTCTTAGAAAATTCTTTGTTCTTTTGCAAAGATAATGTTTTTTTTAATACCACGCAAGTTTTACGCCCTCTTTTTTTGCCCCGTTCTCCACTTTTTTACGCAATGACACCCCTTTTTACGCATTGGACGGAAAAAACTCATCCATTTTTTCGTTATTCCCCGATTTTTGCCTTATCTTTGCAAGTAAATTTGGCACGAAGCAATCCTTTTTACCAATAATATAAATTAGAAGAAAATGAAGATAAACAACAGTACGAAGAAAAGCCTGCTCATCATCGCACTCGCGATGGCCAGCACTACTTACCAGATGCAAGCCGCTCCGATTGAACATATCGGCGACAGATACATCATGCATGTCCCAGAAATGGAACTCACAGGCGAAGAATCACTCCTCGATGTGCTCATGATGTGCCCGGAAGTCATCTCGCTCGACGGCAACAACATCATCGGCGGAGATCCATTCGCCAACCTCTACGGCAAGTTCGTCATCCGTATCGACAACCAGGAATACGGACTCGATTACGCCACCTTCCTCCACCATTTCAAGGCTCGGGAGATTGAAACCATCAAGGTGTGCCAGAACGCCGAAGTGATGAAGGGATGCAGCAGTCTGAAGAAAGTCATCGACATCACACTGCGCAAGAAGGAGAACGGAACCACCGGCAGATGGGGACTCTTCGGTGATACCTACGGCGGCGCAAAAGGCATCGTCAGCGTTATCAGCCAGCAGGATAAACTCCGTGTGCTCAGTCATGTAGAAGGCAACTTCCAGCGCACCTCCAGCAGCGATAAGGATGCCTACCAGGGCATCTCAAGCACCACCGTGAACCACTACTCCCACGAGGGTGCCAAACTCAATCTGCTCTGGACACCTACCGCGAAGGATGTGCTCGAAATAGATGCGATGCAGACCTATACCCGCAACCATTTCACCCACACCCCGGCCGATTACGTGCGTGCCTATCATCTGCAGGCCGACTATACCCGCACGCTCGCCGACAACGGCTCCAGCATCCTCTTTACCCTCGGTGCCGAGCATATCAGCGACAACGGACGCACGCAGGAAGAAGCCCAGACTGCGCCCTACCAGAACCAATCCACCTACCCCTTCATGGTGGTAGAATACGCCACTCCGGTCATCACCTCCAATCTCTGGATTACGGCTGGTTTCGAGGGCGGTCTCTCCATCGAGAAGAACTGCATCGCCAATTACACCAACCATTCCAACTACCAGGATTTCTACGCCCAGCTGGATTACAACATCGGCAAGTGGGGATTCATGGCAGGCGACCGCTTCCGCATCATCAACTTCCGTCCTAAGCAGATTGCGCCGGAAGAGCACTGGAAGCATACCACGCGCAACCATATCTACTCGGCGAGCGCCTATTACAGTTTCACGCCGGGTCATACCCTGCAGGCTACCTACTGCCGCCGCATCTTCAATCCCGAGTTTGGCGATTTCGTAACCGCGGGCGATATGGAGGGCGCCTGGCAGCCGGTTTATACCGCCGATATCGTCAACAGCATGGCGAATGTGGTAGAGCTCAAGCATACCTACAGCCGCCCTGCCTTCGTGCTCAGCACCTCGGTGAAGAACATTCACCAGCACCAGTTCAGCGCCATCCACGACAATACGCTCGGCATCGGCTCCACCGCCTTCTGGCATAAGGGCATCCTGCGCCTCACAGCCGGAGTCAACTACTTCTGGCAGCGCAGCGAAACCCCTTCAGAGGAGGCTCAGCAGCGAAATGCGGAGTACAATCATTTTGCCGTATTCAAGTTGGCACCTCAGCTCACAATGGCCGATGGCTGGCGCTTTACGGGCAACCTTATCTGGTGCACCCGTCGCCGCAGCGATGCCTACACCCCGGCTAATCTCTATGCCGAGGTAGGGATATACAAGAATCTGGGCAAGCACTGGACGCTCGAAGGCCGCTTCCACGATATGGC
>CAVHWE010000225.1:0-4329 GCA_963639495.1 bacterium
TCTGCCACCACCTGGTCGCCTACGAACATATAGCCCTTCATAGAGCTGATGCCATGACGTACAGGTGCGAGGAGTTCTACACGGAAGAGGAGGGTATCGCCCGGAACCACCTTCTTGCGGAACTTCACATCATCGAGCTTCATGAAGTAAGTACTCCAGCGCTCAGGCTCTTCCAGCTGGTTCAATACGAGCAGACCGCCACACTGTGCCATCGCCTCTACCTGGAGAACGCCTGGCATTACTGGCTCTTCAGGGAAGTGACCGGTGAAGAAAGGCTCGTTGCTGGTTACATTCTTTACGCCCACGATGCTGTTAGGACCCATAGCAATGACCTTGTCGACCAGCTGCATAGGGTAGCGATGAGGCAGGAGCTGGCGGATGCGGATGTTATCCATGATTGGCTCCTCGTTAGGATCGTAGATTGGAGCCTGGATCTCGTGCTTGCGAATCTCCTTGCGCATGAGGCGGGCGAACTTGTTGTTTACGGTATGGCCTGGACGGGTAGCGATGATGCGGCCCTTGATAGGCTTACCGATGAGTGCCATATCGCCGATGATGTCGAGCAGCTTATGACGTGTACACTCGTTCTCCCACTGCAATGGGCGGTGCTGTATATAACCCAACTTGTTGGCATCCATGTGAGGCACCTTGAGATGGTCGGCGAGCTGGTCGAGCTGAGCCTGTTCTACCTGGCGCTCGTAGATAACGATGGCATTGTCCAGGTCACCACCCTTGATGAGGTTAGCCTGGAGCAGAGGCATGATATCGCGTACGAAAACGAAGGTACGGGCAGAAGCAATCTCCTCTGCGTATGTCTCCATCTTTTCGAGGGTAGCAAACTGGCTGTTGATGAATTTGCTCTCGAAAGAACACATGGCTGTGATGCTGAAGTCCTCGTCAGGAAGGATGGTGATGACAGACCCATTATCATCTTTCACCTCAATCTTATGACGGATGATGTAGTAGTCTTTCTCAGCATTCTGCTCCTGGATGCCTATGCTCTGGATCTTCTCTACATACGGAGCAGCAGAACCGTCGAGGATAGGGAACTCAGGACCGTTTACCTGGATGAGACAGTTGTCAATGCCGAGGGCATAGAGTGCTGACATACCATGCTCGATGGTAGAAACGCGGATATCGCCCTTACCGAGTACGGTACCGCGCTGTGTTTCAACAACGTTCTCAGCTACAGCCTGGATAACAGGCTCGCCTTCGAGGTCGATGCGCTGTATTTTATAACCGGTGTTCTCTGGTGCAGGATTGAAAGTTACGGTGAGGCTCAAGCCTGTATGTAAACCCTTTCCGCAAAGAGAGAAACTACCTTTCAGTGTCTTCTGTTTTGACATAACGATTTATTTTAATGTTAGGTGTTAAATGTTAAGTGTTAACTTGTTGGGGCATTCGCTCATTTAACATTTAACACTTTACATTTAACATTGAAAAAAATTACTTTTTCTTTAATTCTTCAATCTGCTTCTTCAGGTCGTTGAGTTCCTTGTACATATCAGGCAGGCGACGGAAGATGGCCTGTGACTTGAAGTAAGCGCGCTGCTCCATAGGAGGAGTTCCGATGAGCTGCTGGCCGCTCTTGAGGCTGCCAGGAACACCGCTCTGGGCACCGAGGAACACCTTGTCGCCGATAGTGATGTGGCCGGCAATACCCACCTGTCCGCCAAACATACACCATTCGCCTACCTTCGTACTGCCTGCTACACCTACCTGAGAAGACATCACGGTGTTGGCGCCGATGTCGGTATTGTGGGCAATCTGTACGAGGTTGTCGAGTTTCACGCCCTTGCGTACGTAGGTAGAACCCATTGTAGAACGGTCAACACAAGTGTTGGCACCAATCTCTACGTCGTCTTCGATGGTAACGATACCAATCTGAGGAATCTTGTCGTAACCTTCAGGACCTGGAGCGAATCCGAATCCGTCGGCACCGATCACACAACCTGCATGAAGCGTAACGTTATTGCCTAACTTACAACCGTGATATACGGTAACGTTCGGATAGATGAGTGCATTCTTACCAATCTTCACACCCTCTCCGATGTAGGCATGAGGATAAATCTGGCTACCTTCGCCTACCTCTGCACCATCGCTGATATATGCGAAAGCACCTACATATACGCCTTCAGCCACCTTAGCCTTTGGAGATACGAAAGCCAGCGGATCGATGCCGGTCTTCTTAGGCTTCATGGATTCGTACATCTGCAGGAGCTTAGCCACACACTCGTATGCATTCTTCACACGGATGAGGGTTGTGCTGACAGGGTGTTCCAATTCTACGTTCTCATCAATGAGTACGATGCTTGACTTGGTTTCGTAAACATAATGAGTGTATTTAGGGTTAGAAAGGAACGAGATAGCGCCTTCCTTACCTTCTTCGATTTTTGCGAAGGTGTTGACTGTTGCGTTCTCATCACCTTCCACACGGCCCTGAACGAACTGGGCTATTTGTTGAGCGGTAAATTCCATAATTTATCTGACTTCTAGTTTGTTTTATTTAGGTTCCCAAGGCATCATTACCTTTAGGTAACCGCAATTTGTTTGCAAAAATAGCAAAAAAGATTTAGATTCTCGACTTTATTTTGTAATATTTTGCTTTTTCGCCCCATAAAAGGGTATTTTTTTAGGCGCAAAGCCTCTTTTTTAAGATACTTTGCGCCTAAATCGAGTTTTTATAACTTAGCAAGTTCTGCTGCCATTTCAGCCTGCAACTCCTTAGCTTTCTGACCTGCTACCTCAGCAAAGTCATCGCCGTTGCTGGCATAGATGATGCCGCGGGAAGAGTTGACGAGCAAGCCGCAGTCCTTGATGATGCCATACTTGCAAACCTCCTGCAGGCTGCCGCCCTGTGCACCTACGCCCGGTACGAGGAGGAAGTGGTTAGGAGCCACCTTGCGGATGTCTTCGAACATCTTGCCCTGTGTAGCGCCTACTACATACATCATGTTCTCATCGTTGCCCCATTCCTGGCTCTTCTTGAGAACCTTCTCGAAGAGGCGCTCGCCCTCCTTATCCTCGGTGAGTTGGAAGTCGTGGCTACCCTTGTTGCTGGTAAGTGCCAGGAGGATAACCCACTTGCCGTCATACTCGAGGAATGGCTTGACTGAATCCTCGCCCATATAAGGAGCTACGGTTACAGAGTCGATATTGTACTCCTCGAAGAATGTCTGGGCATACATCTTGCTGGTGTTGCCGATATCGCCGCGCTTGGCATCTGCGATGATGAAGTGGTTTGGATAGTGGCTGTGGAGATACTTGATGGTGTTTTCGAAGGCAATCATGCCATCGATTCCGCGGCTCTCATAGAAAGCCAGGTTTGGCTTGTAAGCCACACAGTATGGGGCTGTTGCGTCGATGATAGCCTTGTTGAATCTGAATATCATTTCGGCTTCTGCGCCCTGGATGTCTTCACTCTCGGTGATGCACTTAGGCAACTTGTTGATATCTGTGTCAAGACCTACGCACAAGAAACTCTTCTTGGCGAAAATCTGCTCTACGAGTTCTTTTCTGTTCATAATGGATTGATATGATGATTCATCGCCCCGAAGCACGGAACGATGAATCGGGGTTTTACAATTCTGTTTCTTTCAGCTTCTCTGCGTTCTCGGCTACGGTCAGGGCATCAATCATGTCCTGAATATCACCTGCCAGGAAACCGTTGAGATCGTGAGTGGTGTAACCGATACGGTGGTCGGTAACACGGCCCTGAGGGAAGTTGTAGGTACGGATCTTCGCACTGCGGTCACCGGTAGAGACGAGGCTCTTGCGGCGGCTGGCGATATCGTCAACATACTTCTGATGCTCACGGTCGTGGATGAAGGTATAGAGGCGGCTCAAGGCACGCTCCTTGTTCTTTGGCTGGTCACGGGTTTCGGTACACTCAATGAGAATTTCCTCTACCTCGCCTGTGTTAGGGTTTTTCCAAGGGTAGCGGAGACGTACACCAGACTCCACCTTGTTCACGTTCTGACCACCGGCACCTGAGCTTCGGAAGGTATCCCACTTGATATCGCCTTCGTTGATGTTCACCTCAAACTTGTCAGCCTCTGGCAATACGGCCACGGTAGCAGCTGAGGTGTGCATACGGCCCTGTGTTTCTGTAGCAGGCACACGCTGAACACGGTGAACACCTGATTCGTACTTCAATGTACCGTAAACGTCAGTACCGCTTACAGCGAAGTCGATTTCCTTGTATCCACCTACTGCGCCTTCAGAAACAGAAGTCACGCTGACGGTCCATCCCTTCGATTCGCAGTATTTCTTATACATATTAAATAGGTCGCCTGCAAAGAGGGCAGCCTCGTCGCCTCCGGCACCGCC
>CAVHWE010000226.1:0-4319 GCA_963639495.1 bacterium
CCGAAGGCATCTTCCAGTATTTGCTGCTTGCTTTTGGTTCGGTAAACCTTTTCTTTCCAATAGCCGATGCGCACTTGGATATATCGCCACGACTCAAAGTAGCTTTTGTTCAGATGCTTCTCTATATTGTCAAGCGAGGTGTTGATGCTTTCCAACACTACAAGCAGGTCTGCCGTGGAACACGCTGCCGCTCCTGTGGCATACAGCACCAAGTCGCTCACGCTTTTGTAGAGGTATTCGCCTTCATTTGCGATATTCTCTATGGCTCGTCGGTTGATGCCTATCAGTATGGTATCGGCAAGCGAAATGCGCTTTCGTTTGATGACTTTTTTGTTGTAGTCATCCAACAGCTTCTTATAGTCCGATATTCTGTCGCTCACACCCTCGTAGGTGGAGTACACGTTCAAACTGGTTCGTAAACTTTGATATAGCACATCTATCACATCAAATGCCCTGGTGTACTTGTCAAGGTCAACGTTCAGTTCCTTGTATGCCTTGGTCTCGTCCTTACTGTAACTGTGCAATAGTTTATTGCTGTATTCCAAAGTGCTTCTTGCAAGCAACAGGCTCCGCTGTTTCTTGTGGTCATTGATGTAGGCTTCCACACTGGCAACATCAAATCCCCATTGGGCGAATGTTTTAGAGGGGAGGGCGAGGAGCAAGATTGCTATCAGCAATGTTCTCACAATATCCATTCGTCGCTTCTTGCTCACTGGCCCTGCAACCCTCTCCGCTGCATCAGCCTTGTATTCTTTTCTATTACTCATTTTCATTGTCTTCATCATTAAACTTGCCGTGATAGTCATCAGAGTGTTTGGTGCTCGCTGCTTTCCTTAACCAACGTTTCTTGCATTTTTCCACAAGACCCAATCGTCGTCCTTCGTCAGCATTGATATGTGGAGCGATGTCCATCAGCACATCGATGATGTTGCGCTTGTAGTGCATCATCTTCTCCAACGATACCAAGTCTGCGTATATCTTGGTGATTCTGCTGTCCACCTCTCTGGCTATTTCCAGTCTGTCACTCGACCATAGCAGGTGATAGGTATCGTCCGTGCTGTTGTCATCTGAAGGTGCGCTCTTGGCATATTCGGTGGTTATCTTGCACGATGGATATTCCTGTGCTATTTCCGATATGCGCTTGTTCACTTCGTCCGCCTTTTCCTGCTCGGTCTTGCTTGGGTCAAGCGTTATCACATCCACTACCGAGGTGTTGGTGTATTCCGATGTCAGCTCCCAACTGATCTGCAGAATAGCTCTGTGTATCTTGATGCCCAAGAAGTATTTCGGCTTTCGGGCGATCTTCAATGTTGCCTTGAAGGTGATGATGCCGTTGATGTTGGGCATGGTGGCTTTTCGGATGTAAGTATAGCCGCTCCATGTTCCTTCCCCTTGCCAAGTCAGGTTGTAGGCACTCTTGCAGTCGTTCATAATGGCTGGTATGCGATAGTAGTCATCCGTCGCCACGTCATTGTCTTTTCCTGCCTCTGCCTTGGCTTCCTCTATTTCCCTTTGTTTCTGTTGCCATGTGGCAAGTTCTTTGTTCAGTTGTTCGATGGAAGCCTTGTTCTTGTTGTATTGCTCCCGATACTTGGCTGCATCTTCCACACTTGCATTGGCGATTTGCTTGACAAGTGACTTGTTCTCGGCTTCCAACTGACTGATTTGAGATTGCAGAGAGGCTATCTTGGCATTGGCTTCCTGCTCTTGTTTATACAAGTCCGAGAGGTCAAGGTTGTTCTCTGTCACAGATGTTGTCATGGCGCATTTCTTGCTGTGGTCATTCAGCGAACCGCCGCAACTCTTGCATTTGTATTGTGTGGTGCCTTGCCCCAGCTGCACGCCATCGCTACACGTTACGCTGATGGTCACGCTCTCGCATCCCTTCAGTTTGGCGGCATCGGTTGCCTGATAGTAGTTGCGTGCATCACTGCCTATATAATAGGTATAGCCTTCCTCGTTGTCATTCCATTCGCTCAACCGAGCTTGCAGCTGTGCCTTGAATGTGTTCAAGTCCATCGAATAGGAATCGAAGACTGCCTCATACACTTCTTCTGTCCTGTTCCAACTCTTATACACCTGTATCTCGTAGGCGTATGCCTTCTGTTTCTGTCCTTTCTTTTTGCTGCTGATGATGTAGCTGTTCAACCAATAGCTGATGCTATAAGTAAAGCCGTCATTCTGGTTGTTGAGCTGTTGCACCCTTGTTCTTGACCATCCGGCATGATTCTCCGAGTTTTGCAGGATGGCTTCCTTTTGGCTATTGTTGGGATAGAAGTTGGCATCCTTGGTGTTGATTCTGTACCAGTGGTCGCCTTTCAAGATGCTGTTGTCATCGGTGGGCGGTACATAGTCGCACAGTTTTTCTTCTCCTTGGTCTCGTCGGGCGATATACCATCTTTGCGTATAGTAGTTTCCTGCGGTCTCGTCCAGATAGTCCGTCATCCATGAGGTTAGGTTATAGTTGGCAAGAGAGAATAGTCCTGCCACGTTGTCCTTGCCTCCAATCATGCCCAAGAGTGTGTTGCCTACGCTCTTATCGAGACTTTTGAACAGCGAGGAATAGTTATCCACAATATCGATGGCTGCACCGAGCTTGCCTTGAAAGAGGTCGTTGAACAGGCTGCTCTGCAACAGGGTATTCCCGATATTGTTCATTCCTGCTCCTGCAAGGTTGGCTCCTGCCTTATATAGGTTGTTGATGTCGGATTTCAGATTGTCCACTGTAAAATTGCCTGGCACCTTCGACAAATCGTCCAATATCTTCTTCCAATCCACGTTGCCAATCTCTGAAAGTTTCAAGATGGCTGCTATCTCCTGGTTGATTTGCAGAAAGGCAATGTCCGAGAATGTGAGGGTGCTGTTTGTTACCACACTCTCAAACTGCATACACAGGTTCTTGGTGTCATCACATATCTTCACGAGATAACTTCCCCAATAGAGGGCGGTCTGCGGACTTTTCAGCATCATTCCTGCCACCGTCCATATCTTCGGCATGATTTTGCCCGACACCATGTTGTAGATACGGCGGTAATAGTAGTTCTCTGTGCTACTGTTCCAGATGCCCAACTCCGTCATTGCCTTGCGCTCCAAGAATTTGGAGGCGAAGATGCCGGCACTTGCCACTTCCGCAGCATTATAGTGTTTCAATATGTTCTGCACCTGCTCGTTATAGTATGCCTCTGCCACGGCTTCCGTTCCGTATGCAGCAGCCATAGCAGCCACCGTCTGCTTGTCATAGTTCACGCTGTAGTACTGTGCGTCAGCCTTTGCCAACACACAGACTATCAGCATTATGATGGATAGAAGTCGTTTCATCTTTGATTACTTTTTATTTTTGTTCCCTAAATTCAGTACTTTTCCTGCCTGATTTACCTTTTGAGCAAAAGCGAGGCTCTTGCTGATACCACTTGCATCCCAATCCCTGCAATAGGCTTCGATGGCTTGCTGATGATTGCATTTCAACTCTCGCTTGTAGAGTTTTAATGCTTCCTTCTCCGCTCGTTCCGTGGTGTAGGTCATATAGCACTCATGCGGCTCTTCCACACCATACACATTACTTGTCTGTCCTCGCCTGATAAAGACCTCACGGAAGAAACTGCGTCCTTCCTTATTCTCCAAACGGTTGATGGTGAATATCTTCTTGCAGTCCACATCGGTCAAACCGAGTATCGCCTTGATGGTGTCAAAGCGTTCCTTGAACTTGCTCTGATCGAGCAGCATCACCACATCCGAGTTATTGATGATGGCTTCCTTCACTATCTCACTGCCTATAATGTCCTGTATCTCCTGCGTCACCACACCCACGCTTGCCCAGAACTTTCTGGCGGTCTTATACAGATATTTTATGTATTCCGCCATCATGGGCGAGGCGATGGCTTTCCATGCCTCCTCGATGATGAGCATCTTTCGGTTCTTTTTGATGCGCATCTTCTGCAGGAACACGTCCATGATGATGAGTGTCACCAGTGGAAAGAGCAATGGATCATCCTTGATACTGTCGATTTCGAAGACGATGAAGGTCTCATCAAACAGACTGCTGTCCATATTCTCATTCAGCGTCACGTCGTGACTGCCTCCTTTATAGAAGTCTTTCAACAGATAGTTGTAGGATGACAGGTCTATGCCATGCAGACCGTTCTCCTCGCATATCTTCGGCAGTCGCTCCGTACTGAACTCATAGAAGGTGTTGAAACAGAGGTTGCTCACTCTCTTGGTGGTGAAATAGGCATCGTAATACTCGTTGATGACTTGCTCTATCAGCCTGTCTTCGGTCTTGCTCACTGTGCCTTGACTTCCTTTCCATATCAGCATCACCA
>CAVHWE010000227.1:0-4315 GCA_963639495.1 bacterium
CTGCTCAACGGGTTGTTCTTCTACAAATACGGCAACCTTTTCCTCAGAGCGCACCACGTCAGCTTCTGGCAGTTGTTCGCCAAGACCTTCCATGTATCCGGCTTTGATGCATGGTCGTATATCTTTATGTCGAATGGCAAACTCTATTTCGAGATTCCCCGCCATCCGCTTTTTGCAGTCATCCTTTATCCCTTCTATCTCATCAACAAGGAACTGATATCTTCGGGCGATACCAACTATGCGATGATATTCATGGCTATCCTGCTCATAGCAAGCGCCTTCTATTCCTTCATCTTCGTATATCGCATCTTCCGGGAAATCATAGAACTGAAGAAGAAAGACTGCATTCTTTTCTCCACCATGCTCTATTCCTTCGGTATGGTGATGGTTTCCATGCTGGTACCCGACCACTTCTGCTGGTCGCTCCTCATGCTGACCATGACGCTGTATCTGGCAGGCATGGCGATGAAAGAAAGACGCCAACTGTCTGCCTGGACCATCGGCATCCTCAGTTTCCTGACCGGAGGAGTCACCCTCAGCAACATTGCCAAGACCTATCTGGCAGCCTGGTTTACCAACGGCAGGAAGGTCTTCGCTCCTAAGAATCTCGTGGCTATGATTCTGCCAGCCATCCTGCTGGTAACTACTGCCTATCTTATCTATACAGAAGTAAGGGAACCCCAGTTTCATGTAGATAAGCAGATTGAGGTAAAGACACATGCCAAGGATCCGGAACAGCAGCGAAAGGATTCCATCCATCATGCATGGGTTCTGGCTCATACAGGAGAACCGATGAAGAAGGAAGGATTCTGGAAATGGACCGATACGTCAACTTCCAGGACAGATGCCCTGATTCACAACATGATGGGAGAATCCATCCAGCTCCACGACTCTTATCTCCTGGACGATATGTGCGTAAACCGACCTACCATCGTGAAGTATAACTACACATTCAATTATGTCATCGAAGCTATCATCTCGCTGCTGTTCATCATCGGCATCGTGGTTGGCATCCGACATAAGTTCTTCCTCATGGTACTGAGTTGGCTGGGATTAGACATCGTCATCCACTTCGTGATGGGATTCGGACTGAACGAGATGTATATCATGGCTTGCCACTGGATATTCATCATTCCTATTGCCATCGCCTATCTGATGAAGTCACTCACACCGGGCAAACAGGTTATCCTGAGATATTTCTGCTGGTTACTCACCCTGTATCTCTGGGCATGGAATGGCTACTGGCTGTTCACCTACATGTCAGACCAGGCAACCCTGATCATGAAATAAGCGGCCCCAAAAAGCCACATTCTTTATAATAACTCTCTAAAAAAGGAATCTTATGAACATAGCAGTCATCTTTGCAGGAGGCTCAGGCCTCAGAATGCACACCAAGTCAAGACCTAAGCAGTTCCTGGAACTGAACGGCAAACCTATCATCATCTATACTTTGGAATTGTTTGACAATCATCCGGAGATAGATGGCATCGTCGTAGCCTGCATCGAATCATGGATTCCTTTCCTGGAGAAGATGATACGCAAGTTCGAAATCAGCAAGGTGGTCAAGATTGTACCGGGCGGCAACAGCGGACAGGATTCCATCTATCACGGACTCTGTGCTGCCGAGGAGTTTGCCGGCGGCAAGGATGCCAACGTGCTCATTCATGACGGTGTACGCCCACTCATCACCGAGGAAACCATCACCGACAATATCCGAAAGGTGGAAGAATGCGGCTCCTGCATCACCTGCATACCAGCCACAGAGACTTTCATCGTAAAACAGGAAGACAACTCGCTGGAAATTCCGGAACGAGACAATTCTCTGATTGCCAGAGCACCACAGAGCTTCCGACTGAAAGATATCCTCTCTTCACACCGCAAGGCGATTGAAGAAGGCAGGCACAACTTTATTGATTCCTGTACGATGATGAGCCATTACGGCTATAAACTCGGTACCATCATCGGACCGATGGAGAACATCAAGATTACAACGCCAACCGATTTCTTCGTGTTCCGTGCCATGGTAACAGTACACGAGAACCAGCAGATTTTCGGTTTCTGATAAAGATAGAGAAGATATGAAACATAACGAAATAGAACTGGAAGACTGGAAAGACTTTGCCAAAAGCTTTCCGCTTTACGAACAACTGAGAAACAAGACCATCGGCATTACGGGAGCTACGGGCTTACTGGGCTCCTGCATGGTTCATTGCCTGGAAGAACTCAACAGACAGCACGGACTGAACCTGACCATCGTCTGCTTCGTAAGAAACGAGGAAAAGGCGCAGCAGGTACTGAGTCACCCTCAGAAAGATGCCCATTCAGGAGAAGCTTTGGGCAAGAACATCATTATCCTGAAGCATGATTTCAGCAAGGTAGAGGAAATGCCGCAGGAGATTCACATCGATTATCTGGTGCATTTTGCCAGTCCTACTGCATCCCAATACTTTGTCAGCAAGCCGGTAGAAACCATGATGACCGATTTCGACGGCACAGCCCAGCTCCTGCGTTTTGCCCTCCGTCAGAACACCACCTCTATCGTCAATGTTTCATCCCTGGAGGTATATGGAAGCATCTATGATGATTCCCATCCGCTCAGCGAGGAAGAGCAGGGCTACATCCATCTTTCAGATACCCGCAGCAGCTATCCCGTAGCCAAGAGAGCAGCCGAATGCCTATGCCATGCCTATGCCCGCGAATATGGGGTGCACGTCAAGACAGCCCGCCTCGCACAGACCTTCGGAGCTGGCGTTACGGCAGATGACAACCGCGTCTTCGCACAGTTTGCCCGCAACATCATTGCCGGAGAAGACATCGTTCTCCATACCACCGGTGAACTGAGCCGCTGCTACTGCTATACGGTTGATGCCATCGAGGCGATCCTTTTCATCCTGCTGAAGGGTGAAGACGGTGAGGCCTACAATGTTGCCAACGAGTCAACCTACATTTCCATCATCGATATGGCGAAGTTCCTCTGCAAGACTTTCAATCCCGACATACAGCCGGTCATCCAGCTGAAGGAAGGCATGGGCTATTCTCCGATGACCCGGCTCCGTCTGTCCTGCAGCAAGGTGCATCAACTCGGCTGGACGCCAGGATACGACATGAAAACCATGTTCCAACGTCTCATTAATTCCCTGAAAGCATCAGCAGCAGCTTCTCATTAAAACATTAAAAGCATCCATCAGCATCATGACATCCATTCTAAAGAGAATATACAAGAGTACATTGGGAATATACGAGCGCAAGGACCTGTCGTCCTGGAGCCATACTCCTGCCTGTTCTACTCCCATCTACGGCATCTACCATATCTTCTGCGACGCCAACTGGAAAGAGATGGTAAGGGAACAGATGCAGCATCTCGCCGACAGCGGACTGCTCGAGGCTAGCAACCGTCTCTATATCAGCTGCATCGCCAGAAACGACGAAGACATCATGGAATTGGAAGATATCCTGGGACAATACTCTAAAGATAAGATAGAATTTGTTTCCAAGACCACCAATCCACAGCGATTCGAATTTCCGGCACTCGACTATATGTATGAGAAATCGCAGCACGAAGACTTCCTCTTCTACTATTTCCATACCAAGGGAATCACCTATCAGACTACCCTGCATCAGGAAGACAAGGAATTCAAGGGATTCGTGGATAAGATTGTGGCATGGAGAAGAATGATGGAATATTTCCTGATGAACCAGTGGAAAGTGGCAGTCAACACCCTGGAAGCAGGATATGATACCTACGGAAGCTATCTCTTCCCTCCATTCAAAAACAAGATGTATGCCGGCAACTTCTGGTGGGCGAAGGCTTCTTATTTCAGAACGCTCCCTGCCCTAGACGAAGATACCAAACTGCACAACCGTTTCATGGCTGAGGAATGGCTGCTGAGTCTGCCGGGGGTAAAGGCTTTCTCGGCTTTCGATACGGTGGCAGACCTGTATTTTGTCAGGATTCCGCCAACCATTTATGAGGTAGGCAGACATTCCCTTTGGGATTCCCTCAAATACTGCACCATCTATACCTATAGAAAATATCAACGCAAATGGTTCGGTTACAGCTATAAGCAGCACTGCCAACAAAAATTCCAGCAACTCAAGCAATCGCTTTAGTTGCTGGAATTTTCCATTTATAACTGGTTCATGATTTGAACTCCAACTTGCCGACATGCAGATTAACCTTGTCCAGATCCGGCAACTGCATATAGTTGCCATATTGATCTGTCAGCACCTTGTCGTAGTTGCCCGGCACAGGCATCTGATGCCCCTCAAACTCCAGGGTAGTCAGCGGGAAGATGTCTTCCAGATGGCGCTCTAC
>CAVHWE010000228.1:0-4315 GCA_963639495.1 bacterium
AGCAATGATGCAAGCAATGATATTCGCAGCAGGTTTGGGCACTCGCCTTAAGCCACTTACCGACCGTATTCCGAAGGCTCTGGTAAGTGTCGGGGGAGAACCTTTGCTCAAACGTGTCATCTTTCAGTTGAAGGATGCCGGTTTCACTCGCATTGTAGTGAACGTGCATCATTTCTCCCAACAAATTATCGATTATCTCAGAGCACATGACAACTTCGGTATGGACATCCGTATCAGTGATGAGAGTGGAAAGCTGCTCGAAACGGGTGGAGGTATCCGGAAGGCATGGCCGCTCTTCAACCAGACAGAGCCTGTTCTCATCCACAACGTGGATATTCTGAGTAATGTGGATCTGAAGAAGTTCTACCAGATGGAGAGTCAGGATATGATAGCCGCCCGTCTGATGGTGAGCGAACGCAAAACCAAGCGTTATCTCCTCTTTGATGACAGTATGCGGCTGGTGGGATGGACGAATATAGAAACGGGTGAAGTGAAGAGCCCTTATCCTAACCTCAATCCCAAAGAATATAAGATGTATGCCTTCTCTGGCATTCACATGGTAGCCCCATCACTCTTCCCGCTGATGGAGGATGAGCCGGATAAGTTCCCTATCATGGACTTCTATCTGAAGCATTGTGACAAGGTGCGTATAGAGGGATATGTGAAGAACGATCTCAAACTGATGGATGTGGGAAAGCAGGAGACGCTGAAAGAGGCGGAAGCATTCCTGAAATCGTTAGTTAGTAGTTTATAGTTAATAGCGGCTATACCGTATAGCAAGATTACTATAAACTATAAATTGTAAACTGTAAATTAAAATTAGATATTATGCAACAGAAGATTATTATTTTGGATTTCGGTTCACAGACCACACAGCTGATCGGCCGTCGTGTTCGTGAGCTTGATACCTTCTGCGAGATTATGCCTTACAACAAGTTTCCAAAGGATGACCCATCTGTCATTGGTGTCATCTTGAGCGGTAGCCCATACTCCGTTCATGATCCGGAAGCTTTCAAGGTAGATTTGAGCCAGTTCATTGGCCGTATTCCTGTGCTCGGCATCTGCTACGGTGCTCAGTTCCTCTCTTACGCCCAGGGTGGTAAGGTGGAAGCTGCTGACAGCCGTGAGTATGGTCGTGCCAACTTGGAACATTTCGATGTTGAGAATCCTTTGTTCAAGGGCTTTGTTGAGAACTCGCAGGTGTGGATGAGTCATGGTGATACCATCACTGCCATCCCTGAGGATTATAAGTGCATCGCTTCTACTGCTAATGTGAAGTATGCTGCATATGCTTCAACCAAGCAGCCTGTTTGGGCTGTTCAGTTCCATCCAGAGGTATTCCACTCTTTGCAGGGTACACAGTTGCTGAAGAACTTCGTGGTTGATATCTGCGGTAGCAAGCAGGATTGGAGCGCTGACTCTTTTGTTGAGACTACTGTGGCTGAGTTGAAGGCGCAGTTGGGTGATGATAAGGTTATCCTTGGTCTTTCTGGTGGTGTTGACTCTAGTGTGGCTGCTGTTCTCTTGAACAAGGCTATCGGCAAGAACCTTACCTGTATCTTCGTAGATCATGGTATGTTGCGCAAGAATGAGTTCCGTGATGTGATGGAAGATTACAAGTGCTTGGGCTTGAATGTAATCGGTGTAGATGCATCAGAGAAGTTCTTTACCGACTTGGCTGGTGTTACCGATCCTGAGAAGAAGCGTAAGATTATTGGCCGCGACTTTGTTGAGGTGTTTAATGCTGAGGCTAAGAAGCAGACCGGTGCCAAGTGGTTGGCTCAGGGTACTATCTATCCAGACCGTATTGAGAGTTTGAATATTACTGGTAAGGTTATCAAGAGCCATCACAATGTAGGTGGTCTTCCTAAGGAGATGAACCTTCAGTTGTGCGAGCCATTGAAGTGGTTGTTCAAGGATGAGGTTCGTCGTGTAGGTCGCTCTATGGGTATGCCTGAGCACCTGATTACCCGTCATCCATTCCCTGGTCCTGGTTTGGCAGTTCGAATCTTGGGCGATATCACTCCTGAGAAGGTACGTATCCTTCAGGATGCTGACGATATCTATATCCGTGGTTTGCGCGAGTATAAAGTGAAGTTGAGTGGTGAGGAAGCTCGCCGCGTCTTGGCTGCCGGTGTTCCTGCTGATATGCAGAATGGCGAGATAGAGGTATCTCTTTACGATCAGATTTGGCAGGCTGGTACCGTATTGCTCTCTACTGTCCGTTCAGTAGGCGTGATGGGCGATGAGCGTACCTATGAGCATCCGGTTGCTTTGCGTGCGGTAACAAGTACCGATGCAATGACTGCCGATTGGGCACATCTTCCTTATGATTTCATGGCTAAGGTAAGCAATGAGATTATTAATAAGGTGAAGGGTGTTAACCGTGTATGTTATGACATCTCTTCAAAACCACCTTCGACAATTGAGTGGGAGTAAACAGAATAAAAAAGTCGCCTCGAAAGGGCGACTTTTTTTGTTATTTCTGATTCTTCAGGAGATCACGTATTTCCATGAGAAGTTTTTCTTCGTTGCTTGGTTCCGGAGCTTTGGGAGTTTCAGCCGGTTTTTCCTCTTCTTTCTTTTTGGAAATCTTGTTCACCACCTTGATGAGCATGAAAATACAGAAGGCAACGATGAGGAAGTCGAAACAGGTCTGTAGGAAGTTACCATAGTTGATGGTAGCTGCCTTCAGTTCCTCACCCGCTACATTGACGGTAGGGAGTGTGAATTTGAGGTCAGCGAAATTCACGCCGCCAATCAGCCATCCGATAGGAGGCATGATGACATCATCTACAACGGAACTTACGATTTTGCCAAAGGCACCACCGATGATAACACCGACAGCCATGTCGAGTACATTGCCACGCATGGCGAATTCCTTGAATTCATTCAAAAATTTACTCATACTTTTATCTTTTAATTAAAACTATAGTTTGGTTATTCGTCATTTTCTCTTTTCTTATATATATAATAAGGTGTAGAAAGTGGAGACTTTTCTTTGCTTTTTGCAATATGGAGTTGTCAGTATGGCATGTGAAGAGTGAAAATAATGCCAATATTAAAGCTCTGCTATTCTTTTTTAACTTATTTAATACTCATTCTGGTTGCAAAGTTAGAAAAAAATTAGTAACTTTGCGCTCGAAAAGAAGAAAAAATGCTCTAAGGCGTAAAAGTTTGAATGTTTCAGCATCAGATGAACGCTCGAAAGCAGTTAAAAAAGTAATTTTATTAAACTTTTAATTTAAATATTAAGAACAATGATTAAGATTGGTATTAACGGATTTGGCCGTATCGGTCGTTTCGTATTCCGTTCTACAGTTGAGGCTGAGAACGCAAAGGAAGTACAGGTAGTAGCTATCAATGACTTGTGCCCAGTAGATTACATGGCTTACATGTTGAAGTATGATACAATGCACGGTCAGTTCGACGGTACTATCGAGGCTGACGTTGAGAAGAACGAGTTGATCGTAAACGGTAACCACATCCGTGTTACTGCTGAGCGTGATCCTGAAAACTTGAAGTGGGATGAGGTTGGTGCTGAGTACGTAGTTGAGTCTACAGGTCTCTTCCTCGCTTATGACAAGGCTGAGAAGCACTTGAAGGCAGGTGCTAAGTACGTAGTACTTTCTGCTCCTTCTAAGGCTGACGCTAACGGTAACCAGGCTGATATGTTCGTTTGCGGTGTTAACACTGACAAGTACAATGGTCAGAAGATCGTTTCTAACGCTTCTTGTACAACAAACTGCTTGGCTCCTATCGCTAAGGTATTGAACGATAACTTCGGTATCGAGACAGGTTTGATGACAACTGTTCACTCTACAACTGCTACACAGAAGACTGTTGATGGTCCATCTATGAAGGACTGGCGTGGTGGCCGTGCAGCTGCTGGCAACATCATCCCTTCTTCTACAGGTGCTGCTAAGGCTGTAGGTAAGGTTATCCCTGAGTTGAACGGTAAGTTGACAGGTATCTCTATGCGTGTTCCTACTTTGGACGTATCTGTTGTTGACTTGACAGTTAACTTGAAGAAGGCTGCTTCTAAGGAGGCTATCTGCGCTGCTATGAAGGCTGCTTCTGAGGGTGAGTTGAAGGGTGTACTCGGTTACACAGAGGATGCTGTTGTTTCTTCTGACTTCTTGGGTTGCGCTTTGACATCTATCTTCGACGCTAACGCAGGTGTTTACTTGACAGACAACTTCGTTAAGGTTGTTTCTTGGTATGACAACGAGATTGGTTACTCACACAAGGTTGTTGAGTTGATCAAGATCATGAAGAAGCACAACGGTTAATTCGTTGCCTCTTAACGATTAAG
>CAVHWE010000229.1:0-4312 GCA_963639495.1 bacterium
ACTACGATTATTACAGCAGCAAGGGAACTACCCACGGAGCATGGAATCCATACGATATCCATATTCCTTGCCTGTTTATGGGTTGGGGCATCCAGCACGGCGAGAGTTCCCAGCCACACTATATGACAGATATTGCCGCTACCGTTTGTGCGATGCTGCATATTCAGGCACCTAACGGTTGCATCGGTACACCGATATTCTAATAAACAGCAAAAGGCCAGATAATAACAAAGGCTAGGTTTTCCAAAATCGGGAACCTAGCCTTTATTTTTTATTCAAAAGAAGATGTTCTTCTATTCCCAGAAGAGCATCCTTATTCTTCGTTCATAATCTTCATATATTCCTCGTAAGAAATATATCTGCCACCCATCGATTTGAGATGAGGAGTCTCCAACTGGCAGTCTATCATCTTGCCACCATGCTCCTGCAAGTATCTGGCAAGGAAGATGAGGGCAATCTTTGAGGCTGACGGAACCCGGGAGAACATGCTCTCGCCAATGAAGACCTTACCGATGGTGACGCCATAAAGTCCACCCACCAGTTCATCGGTTTCATTATCCCATACCTCTACGCTCGCCGCAAAGCCCTGCTTATGGAGGGCGGTAAATGCCTGGATGATATTCTCGCCCAGCCATGCACCTTCTTCCCAATATCGTCCGTTGGTCTTGCTGCATCCCCGTATCACGCCATCGAAATCTTCGTTGATTCCAATACTGTATCTGCCCTTTCTCATCAGGGTACGCATGGAATGGCTGATGTGGATTTCATCAGGGAAGATGACGAAGCGTTTCATCGGACAGAACCAGAGAATCTCCGGCTGGTCGCGGAAACTATACCAGGGAAAGATGCCATTGCTATAAGCCAGCAACAGGCGGTCGATACTCAAATCGCCACCAATCGCAAAGCATCCATCCTCATCGCCATAATGCGGATCGGGAAAGTAAATCTCGTCCGCAGTATCATCTATCTGTAATATCATACGCTTATCTTTTATCAAGAATATTCTTGACTAGACTTTCATTCTAATAATTAATCACCAGTTCCTTTCCGTCAAAGTCGACATGCGCCTTGCCACTCTTCTTGAGTTTGCCGAAGAGCAGCGCCTTCATCAGGATCGGTTTCAGGCGGTTACCGATGACACGGTCCATCTCGCGGGCACCATATTCCTTGGTAAAGCCCCATTTCAGCAACTGTTCACGCGCAGCATCGGTTAACGTTACGGTAACTCCCTTTGCTGCCAGTTTCGCATCGAGTTGACGAAGTTTCTTGGCAAGAATCAGCTCAGCCATGTGCTTATCCATATCGTTGAACACCACCATGTCGGAAAGTCGGTTGATAAACTCAGGCTTGAAAGTCTTCTTCACCTGTGCCAGCATCGCTTCGCCACGACTTACGTTTCCATTGAAACCTACGCTAGCCCGTGAAGCATATTGTGCTCCGGCATTTGAGGTCATGATGAGAATCACGTTACGGAAATCAGCCTTCTGACCCTTGTTATCAGTCAGACGGGCATAGTCCATTACCTGGAGCAGGATGTTGTAGATGTCGCTATGCGCCTTCTCTATCTCATCGAGCAGGAGTACACAGTTTGGCGTCTTGCGGATGGCATCGGTCAGAAGTCCTCCATCCTCATAACCCACGTATCCGGCTGGCGAACCGATGAGTTTTGCCACGGTATGCTTCTCGGTATATTCACTCATATCGAAGCGTACCAGTTCGATGCCGAGTTCCTTGGCCAACTGTCGTGCCACCTCGGTTTTTCCTACTCCGGTAGGTCCCACGAAGAGGAGCGAAGCCAATGGTTTGTCATCATCTGTCAATCCCGCCTTTGCCATCATCACAGCCTCAACCACCTTGTCTACAGCCTTGTCCTGACCGTAAATTTTGTCGAGTATGCGCTGGCGGAGCGTAGCCAGAGCATCGTTATTCTCATCTTTCATCGCAGCCGCATCAATCTTGCAGACTTTAATCAGAATCTGCTGGATGATTGACTTGGTAACATAAGAGCGCTGGCGAGATTCTACCGGATGCACCTCCAGATAAGCACCCGCCTCATCCATCAGGTCGATGGCCTTGTCTGGCAGACAGCGGTTGCTGATATATTTGGCGCTGGCACGGACGGCATATTCCAGGGCGTCCTTGCGATAGGTTACATTGTGGAACTTGTTGTATTTATACTGCAAGCCCTCCAATATTTTGATAGCCTCCTCCTCGGTAGGTTCCTTGATATCTATCTGCTGGAACCGGCGCACGATGCCCTTGTTCTGAGCCATGTAACGGTTATATTCCTCGTAGGTGGTAGAGCCGATGAAACGGATATCACCTGCCTCCAAATATTGCTTCAGCATATTGGATGCATCAGGTCCGCCATCTGAGCCACGACCGGCACCTATCATATTATGAATCTCATCGATGTAGATAATGGTATTGCCTTCCTTCACGGCTCCCTCCATCACCATCTTGATGCGTTTCTCGAAGTCGCCGCGATATTGGGCACCGGCAAGCATCTGTCCCATATCCATGCCGTAGATGCGAGCCCCCTTGAGGCGTTCAGGAACCTGGTTTTCGTTGATGAGTTTGGCGAGACCATAGACCAGAGCTGTCTTGCCGACTCCGGCTTCTCCGATGTGGAGCGGATTGTTCTTCTCGGCACGGCAGAGCACCTGGATGGTTCTGTCCAGTTCCTGTTCTCTTCCGATAAGCGGATTGTGCTCTTCTACCTTGTCAGAAATACAGGTAACCAGCTGATGCCAATCCTGTACAACCTGTCTTCTACCTTCTTCCTCGTCGTCATCATACTCGTTGGCATAATCGTCATCATCAAAGTCTGCTCCCATGCCCATGCCAGCCTCTCCAGTATCTTCTCCTATAGGATAATAACTGTCAACGCTCGCCAGAAACTCGCCCTGCCGGTCGCCCACATTCTTGCACAGCAGGAAGGCGGCTTCTGAATTCTGCAAGCCAAACATCGCCTGCACAAAATGGGGTACATTCACCAGCTGTCTGTCGGCAGCAGCAGCCAGGGCGCACGCCGTTCCAAACATGGTTTTGAAGAGCGATGACGGCTCTGGCAGATACTTGATGGTTTCAGGCACACGCTCCTGCTTGGCGAGCCATTCCACCAAGTCTTCGTGCATCTTGAGGCTGTCTACGCCTTCTTCCTGCAGCGCCTGACAGAATGCATACTGCCTGAGCAACGCCAGCAGCATGTGCTCGGGCATCACGAACTCGTGGTCGAAGAACCGGGCTTGCTTCATGGCATCGTCCATCAGAACACTCATATATCGGGTCAATCCCATACTGTCCATTCTATTTTTTCCTTTCTTTTTCTTAGCATATATTGGGGATATTTCCCCGAAATCAACGCCTATTCCGGCATATAAGTGAGTTTAAGCGGAAACTTCTGCGTACGGGCTTTCTCCATCGCTTTCTCCACTTTACTCTTGGCGATGTCATAGCTGTAGGTGCCCACCACGGCTTTTTCTTCGTGATGAACCTTGAGCATGATTGCTTCAGCCTCAGCCTGCGACTTGAAGAAGATGGTTTCGAGGATATCCACCACGAAATCCATCGGTGTGAAGTCATCGTTGAACATCATCACCACGTAACGCCCCGGCTCCTTGAGCCTGGTCTTCTGGCGTTCACGAATTGCTGTTTGTTCTTGAGCCATATTTTAATTCTTACTTTTTATAAGCATTGGTAATCTCCACAACATAAACATCGTGGAATCCGCCCTTGGCACCATACCACTGGAGCAGGTCCTTGTCGAGGAACTTCTCGGCGGTCATACTGTCTTTATAAAGTTTGCGACATTCCAGGGTGAGTCGTGACTGCTCGAAGGCGATGCTGCCGTTATCAGTTTCTACAGGAATCAGTCCTGTTTCCTTCACCTTATCAAAATCGCGTCCGCTCTTAGAGCCGCAGAAGTTATAAATCTTTCGAGCCTCCTCGCTATGACCGAGGAAAGAGAGGGTCATGAATTCATTCTCCTCGATGATGCCGTGGGTGAAACGCTCCGGACGGATAAAGACCACAGCCACCGGCTTGTTCCAAAGCCATCCCAAACAGCCCCAAGAGGCGGTCATCATATTGAAATGATCCTTGTTGCCGGCACATACCAGCATCCACTCCTTACCAATAGTCTCGAAGACGTTGTCATTCAGTTCTTTTACGTTGATCTTTTCCATCTTATCTGTTCCTTTCTTTTTAATTTCTAATTACCATAAAATTGTGACAGCAGTATTCTGATTGCTGAATGCTGCCCATATCAACTGCAAAGATACAAGAATAATCTGAAAAAGCGAATGTTTCT
>CAVHWE010000230.1:0-4283 GCA_963639495.1 bacterium
CAGCTGCTGAATGTGAAGGCAGCCATAGCCGCCATCAAAACTGAAAATATATACTTTTTCATATTATTGTCTTTTTAAATATTGTTACTATTTTGATAATCAGTAATTACTTGATAGAGATGAGATTGCCACCCTTAATCTCTTTGGTGCCGTTATAATCAAGCAGGGTGCCTGATACAACCACCTTCTTGCCCGGTACAAGGATTTTCTTGGTTTCCTCTGTCCATTTTGCACCATCGATATTGTAGCAACGGAATACCTCGAGAGTCTTGCCTTCTGTATCCTTACCGTCGTCAGAGATAACGAATGTACCGTTACCATACGTGCCTGTATCTACATCTTTCACCTTTACGATGATACCGGTAGCATAAACCTTAGCATCGCCTGCTGTACCGGCATTGATCTTCTCCAGTGCCTGAGCCACAGTGTAAGGCTTCTCCAATGTACCGCCTGTTTCTGATGCCTTCAGGTCATCCGTGCTGCGAAGCACAATCTGCCAGGTGTTATTGTAACGGGTGAAGATACCGGTGATATCGAATACACCCTGTGGAACCACCTCGTTGGCAAACTTAGAATAACCCGAGTTGCGCACTACCAGATTGCTGCTGCTGATTCTCTTGCCCGTTTCGGCATCGATCAGTTCCAGACTCGTATTGGTATCACCTGGTGCCCATACGTTAGTACCGTTGGCAGAGGCAAACTTCACCTTCTTCAGGGTCATCAGCTTGCCCACGTTAGCATCCATATAGGCTGCATCAGTAAGCTTTGTCAGGTCAAACTCCTCTGGCACTACCGTGCTAGCATCCGCCTCGCCAGGGTTCAGAATCTTGAAGTGCTCGTTCCATACGGCACGTTCTATCTTACCCATACTAAGCGTTCCGTCAGAGAGTTTGGTGTTTACACCGCCAATCTGAGGCAATTTTCTGTAATTTCCGATATAGAGTCCCTTCAGATTGATGAGAATCTCCTGACCAACAGGCAGATAACCCGAGAGGCCACTTCCGTTGATGGCAATGATGATAGCGCCGGATGCATCCTGTACGCTCACCTGGTTGTAGATATTGCCACTTATATCATTGCCCGTCACTACCGCCTTGATCATCATGTCCTTCTCGATCAGCTTGTAGGCATCCGTGGAGCTGTTGACAACTGAGGCAAACTGGGTCTTCAAATCTGCTATGCTGATCACATTCTTCTCTCTCAGGCTGTTGTTGCCCCATGGAGATGCAGGCACCTTCTCGGTCAGGTCTGGGTCAGCATAACCGTCGCCCATACACGACCCCAGAGTCAGTGCCAGGAATGCCAATGCTATGAATTTTATCTTTTTCATTGTTCTTTCTTTTTATTGTTATAGAGAAACGGGATTGCTCCCTGTTCTTTATGTTAAAGAGAAACTGCTCTTTAGAATCTGTAAGATACCTGGAACATGCCGTTGGTACCCCAGGTGTAATACTTCTTAGGATTCTTAGAGAACTGGTAGAGGCGTGGATTCTTCACGTTGCCGTTAGCATCCAGTGTATAGCTTGAACGTGAGTTCTGCTCATATCCGCCAGTTACGATGGTCTGGTTGTTCAGCAGGTTGGTAATCATGAGGTTGAAGTTGAGAGAACCCTTCTTCAGTCTCACGCTCTTGCCTATGCTCAGGTCAACCATCCATCCTCCGTGACCTTTCTCCTGGGCTACAGCATCCTCAGTCCAGCTCATACCGTCGAGTGTAGTAGGAGCAAAGATTTCAGGGAATGCCTTGTAGGCAGCCTGGCGGTTGGTCAGCACCTTCTCATATCTGTAGCTTGGAGAATAAGAGAGGTAGATGCGGTCGTAGTAGTTGGCATTGAGGTTGACGAACCATCCGTTTACGTGGGCATCGAGACCGATGCTTCCCACTGTGAGCGGTGTGCCACTCTCGCGCATATTCATCACGTAAGCCTTGTCCTGGTAAACCTCAGCACTCTTTGAGAGCATGTATACGGCGTTTACATTGTTGATGTTTTTCGCCTCGCTCATAGCGCCCAGAGTCTTCAGGTCGAGCCATGATGTAAGCTTGAACTTAGCGCCCACCTCTACACCATAGTATTCCTTCTTCAGTCCGGTCATGCTCACGTAGGTGAATGAATTCTCATCATCGTTGTAGAAGTTCTGCCATTCCGTAACGTTCTCCATACGGCTGTAGTAACCGCTCACGTTGGCACTCAGCCATGCGTTGCGATACAGGTAGCTGAATTCAGAGCTGAAGATGCGCTCGTTCTTGAGGTTAGTCACGAAGTCGTTGCTGATTTCAGGCGAGATGAAGGCTGTGCTTGCCATCGGCGCACGCAGCTCGTATCCGGCTCCGATGCTGAAGGCATGACCTCTGCCCATATCCACGTTCAGGCTTCCCTTTACGCCACCGTCCAGGAAGTTGGCTGTGCCGCTCTTGCCCTGACTGTTGTTCGGTGCCATACCGTTGCGCATGTAGCCGCGGCGGTTCATGCCGGTATATCCGATACGTCCGCTCAGCATCGCCTTCATGTTGTAGAATTCGGCTGTATAGGTGCTCCATGCGTTTGCCTTGTTCACATCGATGCGATAGTCGTAACCGAACTTGTCGCCCTCGTAAACCAGCTTGCCTGTGTTGTTAGGACCGGCTGTGTTCAGGTCGTACTGCACACGTGGGTCGGTCTTAGGATAATCGCCCAGGGCATAGGTGTTGATGTTGTGGAAGATGGCACCGCCCAGCATGTCTTCCAGTGTCTGATAGTGCTGGTTGGTACTCTTTCCGAGCATGATACCCGTGGCCAGGTTCGATTTTTTTGTCAGCTTGGTGTTCAGAACGGACGAGAGGGTCAGGGTCAGGTTGTCGTTGTGCTTAGCCTGAACATAGTAGAGCAGATCCTGTCCGTTCTTGGCTGCCTGCTGGTTGGCATAATACAGGCGGTCCCAGTTAATCTGTCGGTTCTGCTTGCTTGCCTGCCAGTAGTTTACGGCGTTGTTCCAGTTTTCCCAGGTATACATGTTGTTGCCGTTCTTGTAGTCGCCCCATACATAGTAGTTGGCAGATGGCATGTTCTTCCAGTAGTCTGGCTGCGGATTCTCTGCGTTGTTGTAGTTGAGCTTGGTGCTCTTGTACATAGAGTATTTTCCGAACACCGATGTGGTGAGCTTCATCTGGTCGTTGATTTCCCAGTCCCATGTAGCGATAGCCGAAGGGGCAAAGTCGTTCACTACGCGTGAGTTTCTCTTGTGTCCGTTCTGGTATCCCCAGTATGGGTTATACTGGTAGTCGTTTGCCAGCCAGTAAGCCTCGTCGGTAGATGCTCCCTGGGTGCTTCTTTCTGTCGGGTTACCCCATGTAGAGAAGCTCAGCGAGTGGCCGTTCATCCACTTCTTCTGTACACCGAAGAAATAGGAGAGGGCGTTGTAGATGGTTCCCTCTACGTATCCCTGGTTAGCCCAGCGGTAGGTGAGACCGGCTGTAATGGCCCATCCCTTCTCGTTGAATCCGCTGGAGTAGGAGTAGAGGCCGCGCAGGGTATAGTTGCGGTTGGCAACACCTACGCTGGCATACTGTCCTTCCTGCATGCTTCCGGCACGGAAATCATAGTTGTTGGAGCCTGCCATGCCCGTCATCGAATAGCCGTTGGCTTCGAAAGGCAGGGCGAAGTCTACGTTTCTGGAGAATCGGTTCAATCCGCCGATATTGGAGAAACGGAACTGTCCGGTCTCCATATCGTTCATGGAAGCACCGTTGATATAGACATCGTTGTACTTCTGGTTGAAGGCACGGTAGCGGAAACGTGCTGGCGAGAACAGGTAACCTGCCTGGCTCGCGTATACGTTGCTGGTAGAATTGAGGATGGTGACATTGGATGACATGTCATCGTCCTCGCCCAACTGTGCCTCGGAGAAGGTGAAAGCATTCTCGTCAAGTCCCTGTGCTATGTTCTGGTCAGTCTTTTCGTTCTGAGCCATAGCCAATGAACACGAGAAGAGCGCTAACATTGCTAAGTTTACTTTCTTCTGCATAGTTTATATGTTTTAAATATTAATAGATCGGCAACAGTGATTTCTTTGAGCAGTGATGATATATTTATAGTCCCGTTGGATTTTGTTTAGGTAAACTGTAAGGGGGACTTATCATGGTTTCTGGTCTTGTGTCTTCTGTCCCGATCAAAAATAATTATTAGTGCTGCAAAGTAACAAAATTATTTTTAAAAAGAGAAGTTATTTATGTTAAAAATGCATGAAAACTGAAAAAATATTCGTTTTTATGGAGATATTTCCGGTTTTTTAGGTATCTTTGCTGC
>CAVHWE010000231.1:0-4278 GCA_963639495.1 bacterium
AGCGACGCGCACCTATCAGTGTGGTTACCTTTTCAATAGTATATGTCATTGTCTTGTTATTTAAATATTCTTTATTTTATAAGAGATGATATTTCTCCATTTTATAAGAGATGATATTTCTCCTCAAATTGTCTTTTCTTCTCTTCCGTCCTGGCGATGAACTTCTGATGTTCCTCGCTCTCGGGATGGAAGGGCTTATGGCCGAGTGCTTCGCGGATAGGCCGCCAGTCTTCCAGAAACTGCTCGGCTGCCTTGCCGAAGTAGGTTGCCCGGAACCGTTCCCAGATATATTCTACAGCCTGCTGGCTCGGGTGCAGCATGTCTTCCTTGTAGAAGCGGTAGTCACGAAGTTCATCGTTCATGATCTCGTAAGCCGGGAAATAGCTCACCACTCCCGGATTCTCCTTCACCAGCTTATCGGCTGCCAGCAGGAGCGTAGCCTTCGAAAGCTGACTCCCGTGATAGCCGTATTTGGCATAGCGGATAGGGCTTACCGTGATGATTACCTTCAGAGTGCCTTCACTGCCATCAGATGCTGCGGTCTGCGATTTCAGCAGATTGATAGCCTTCTGCAGATAGCCGGCACATTCGTCCACGCTCAGTTCCCGCTCTTCGAAGAGGCGCTGCGGGCGCTTCTGGCAGTTGTCCACTATCTCGCCCGTCTCCTTCAGGATATACACATGGTTGGTACCCAGCGTAAAGACAGCCACCCGGGGACGCACCTCGGAACATTTCTCTACCGTATGGAGAATGCTTGCCGGATTATACATCACCCCGAAGGGATTCACCGTAGCCCGGAAGCGGTTCTCCACAAACCGCCTACCCAGATTGTCGGCAAAGCAACTGCCCACAAAGAGTATCCGCTCTGCCGCCCCTATCTCGAAGTCGGCCTTCGGAATATCTATTTCTGTGCGAAACAGCATAAGTCTTTCTCCTTTTTATTCTTTCACTTCCGGAGAAGCCTTCTTGCGTTTTCTCACCTCAACCACTACACCTATTATAATAAGGAGAGCCAGAACGCCATAACCGATGTAAGCCACGGTCTCGGTATTCTTGAGCGACTGAGGGTGGAAATCGAGCACTACCTTATGGCTGCCTGCCTTCACGTTCAGCGCACGCAGGATATAGTTCACTCTGCCCAGCTCAGCCGGCTGTCCATCAACCGTAGCCGTCCAGCCCGGATAGTAAATCTCAGAGAATACGATGACGCCGCCCTTGTTAGACTTCACCTCGTAAGTCAGGTTGTTCGGCTTATACTGAATCATCTTCACTACCGAAGTATCATCCTGCTTCACGCTCTGCGCCAGCTGTTCCTTAAACTTGGCATCAGCCACAGCCACGTGTCGGAGGTTCACCTTGCCCACACCATCGATTTCCTCGTTGGCATTGTTCACATACTTCACCTCGTCTACGAACCATGCATTGCCGTAGGCATACGGATTCTGAACCGGAACGGTCTGTCCGCCCTGCAGCGGCATGATGAAGTATTTGGTATTCAACATGTTCAATACCGGATAGATACTGTCGCCGTTCACCTTGGTCATATCGCCGCCCGCAGCAGCTACAGTCTGCATCGTCTTCTGCATCTCAGGAGCGATGTGAGCATCAATCATCTCCTGGTAGCGACGGAGCTTGGCTGGATGATAACCGCCGATGCTCTTGTGGTAGTAAGAGGTCTCGTTCTCATTGAATGTATTCGATGCCAGATTCAGCACACGGTAGTCGAGTGCCTTGTCACGGCAGATAATCTTGTCGGTCTCGGTCATCTGCTGCGGTGTATCGCGCTGCGCCTTGTCTACGAACATATCATCGTAGAGATAGCGCTTGTTCACCATCCACATATCCACCAGACAGAGCACGGCGATGCCGGCAATCATATATTCCTTGCCCAGCTTCTTCATCTTGAAGAGCATCAGCAGTGCCGAACCGATGAGGATAATCCAGAACGAACGCCAGCAGTCGGATGTGAAGATGCCCTTGCGGATATCTGTCAGATTGCTCATGATTGGAGAGATATACTCCTGAGGCAACTGCTGCAGCGCCTGTGTCTCCTGTACCGATACGAAATCAGGGAAGAATACGCCCGGCATGATGGCAAAGAGCAGACAGAAGCCTGCTGTCAGACCGAAACTGGCATATACATATTTTATCTTCTCTGTCAGAATCTCCGGCTCATCTACAATCTTCTTCAGCGCCATCATCGCCAGGAGCGGGATGGTGAATTCTGCGATGACCAGGATAGATGCCACCGTTCGGAACTTGGCATACATCGGCACATAATCGAGGAAGAAATTGGTAAACGGCATGAAGTTTCTACCCCAGGCGAGCAGGATGCTCAGGATGGTGGCAGCAAGCAGCGCCCACTTCATCGGACCCTTCACGATAAAAAGACCGAGGATAAAGAGCATGCAGACGAAGGCACCTACATATACCGGTCCGCTCGTTCCCGGCTGGTTGCCCCAGTACTGTCCCAGCTGCTGGTAAATCTGCACGAAGTTAGGATCAGCCTTCTCCATCGCCTGCTGGTTCTGCGCCAGCGGAACAGAAGCACCGCCCTTGGCATCCGGAATCATCAGCGTCCAGGTTTCGTCGATACCGTAACTCCACTGTGTGATATAGTCTCTATCCAGACCGCTGCTGGTCTGGTTAGCCACATTTTTCTTTACAAGTTCACTCTTTCCTCGCATAGTTTCCTGACCATACTGCCAGGTATGATAAAGGTTCGAGAGGTTGAGCGAGATACCGATGAGGGCACCCACCACGCATACCGCCGTAGCCTTTCCGAAGCGTGCGAGTTCACCTTTCTTGATGGCATCTACCAGGAAGGCAATCACCATGAAGAGGATGATAAAGAGGTAGTAATAAGTCATCTGCACGTGGTTAGCCTGCACCTCGAAAGCCGAGAAGATGGCAGTAAGGAGCAGTCCCTTGAGATACTTGCCCCGATAGGCAAGCACCACGCCCGCAATCATCGGCGGCAGATAAGCCAGCGCCCATACCTTCCAGATATGTCCGGCAGCAATGATGATAAAAAAGTAGGACGAAAATGCCCAGATGATACTTCCCAGCGCCGCCAGCGACTGTCTGAAGTCAAAGGCACGCAGCATGATATAGAAGCCCAGGAGGTATACGAAAACATACCATACATAGTCTGGCAACCACAGATGATATGCCTTCACAATCTGGCTGAGCACCTGATTACTGTCATACGAAGGCGACATCTGATAGGTAGGCATACCGCCAAACACCGAGTTCGTCCATCGTGTAGTCTCTCCCGTCTGCTGCTGGAAGAGTTCCTTTTCATGTCCCAGTCCCTTTCCTGCTGCTGCATCATGTCGGAAGAGGATTCGTCCGTCCATATCGGCAGGCATAAAGTAGACGAAGGAGATGATTGCAAATGCAATAACTACCAGAATATCCAGTAGATACTTCTTCAAAAATTTCATATTTCTATATAAACGTTTATAATTTGAAGGCAAAGATAGCACAAATTGGAGACAAAACAAAAAAATATAGCAAAAATTTATATTTTTTTTGTTGAGAAAGTTGTATTAGGTCAGAAATAGGGGTTCCCCTCTATCATTTAGGGAAACACTCACTGCCGTTTCGTTTTTTATCCCTACCTTTGCACCGTAAAACAAGTTTCTTCAAACAGAATATATTAATGTATAAAAGAATAAGAATTATGAAAAGATTAGCATTCATCATGATGGCATTGCTCCTGGCTCTGATGCCGGCAGCAGCACAGAATTATCGTGACAGCAGATATTATAACAAGCAGACGGGGCATCTCGACTACCGTTACAACCACAACTACGGCAGCCCGTATTACGGATTCCGCATCGGTCCTGCCTTCACCTTTGTCAATTCCGACGATTCCCATCTGGATGGTGGCGACTGGCAGACCGGTCTGAATGTGGGCGTAGTAGCCGGCATCCCATTGACCAACAGCGCCCCACTCTATCTCGAGACCGGACTTTCATATATAGAGAAAGGTGGCAAGAAGGATCTTCCTGAAGGCAAGAAGATGACCTACGACCTCAATTATCTTGAGATTCCAGCCGTACTGAAGTACAAGTACGAGGTAGACGACCACTTCTCCATCCAGCCTCAGGTAGGCGGCTATTTTGCCGTTGGTGTAGGAGGCAAGATCAAGAACTTTGCCGAACGTGAAGCAGAGAGCTCATTCAAGGATGCAAACTTCCGCCGCCTTGATGGTGGTATCCGCATCGGCTGCGGCATCGGCTACGACATGTTCTATGCCGATCTCACCTACGA
>CAVHWE010000232.1:0-4275 GCA_963639495.1 bacterium
TATGGATACAATTCTGTAAAGAGCGGTTATGTAGGCAACATCATCCCTCGTGGCGAGCATCATTACGGGCAGTGGCTCAATAATCATTACCTTTATTGTGTCACAGAAGCAGCCAAACACCACATCATGGTGAATGCGCACGAGGCTGTCCGTCCTACCGGTCTTTGCCGTACCTATCCAAACCTTATCGGAAACGAGTCGGCTCGCGGTACTGAGTATGAGTCATTTGCGGGCAATAAGGCTTTCCATACTACGGTGTTGCCTTTTACCCGTTTGCAGGGTGGTCCAATGGACTATACTCCTGGTATTTTGGAGGGTGACATGAATAAGATAGACCCTAACAAGCATCATCACATCAACTCAACTTTGGCTCGTCAGTTGGCATTGTATGTTACTATGTACAGCCCATTGCAGATGGCTGCCGATATACCAGAGAACTACGAAAAGTATGCAGATGCTTTCCAGTTTATCAAGGACGTTGCTATAGATTGGGATGAGAGCCGATATTTGGAGGCAGAGCCTGGTCAGTATGTTACGATTGCCCGTAGAGCTAAGGGTACAGGAAATTGGTTCGTAGGTTGTACGGTAGGTGAGACTGCTCATCAGTCTAACCTCAAACTCGATTTTCTAACTCCAGGCAAGAAATATGTAGCTACCATCTATGCCGATGGCAAAAATGCAAGCTACAAGGCTAACCAGCAGTCATACGTCATTACGAAGCGTGTGGTTACCAATAAATCTGTACTCAAGTTGAAGGCTGGTGCAGGTGGTGGTTATGCCATCAGTATTTTTGAGAAATAATGATGATGAGAGAGTTTATTCTCTTGCGTTTGGGTTGCAAGTATGGCTTTTCTTTGGCTCTGCCATTCGTCTTTGCGATGATGAGCCATGCTGCAACCATCTCTTCACAACTGTCGGTGGAGATGACAACCGACAAGGCTTGTTATACTCCAGGACAGGTTGTGGTGTTCAGTGCAAGTGGCAGTCTGCCAAGCAATGCCTATGTGCGCTACCGCCATGGTGCTATGGTGTTGGAGTCGCATAAGTTGTCGGATGTCATGAGCAACAACCGATGGACATGGACTCCACCTACCACCGACTACCAAGGTTATCTCGTGGAATTGTTTGCCAAGTCGAATGGGACGGAGGTCGTGTTGGGAACAATAGCTGTTGATGTGTCAAGCAACTGGAAGCGTTTCCCACGTTATGGTTTTGTGGCGGATTTCAACAACTATGATGGTAGCATAGACAAGAACGCCAACATCAAGACTGAGATGGCTTATCTCAACCGTCTCCATATCAATGGTGTGCAGTTTCAGGATTGGCAGTGGATGCACCACAAGCCCGTGAAGTTGAATGCTGATGGTTCTCTCACCTCATGGTATCAAGATATCAGTAAACGTTGGGTCGGTGTGGAGTATGTCAAGAATTACATTGCCGAGCAGCATTCGTATAACATGAAGTCCATCTTCTACAACCTTTGCTTTGGTGCATGGAAGAATGCTACCAATGATGGGGTCAAGACCGAGTGGGCTTTGCTGAAGAATAACGCTGGCAATTATGAGCAAGACTATCATGGTTTGCCAGATTCTTGGGCAAGCAACATTTACTTGCAGGTGCCAAGCAATCAAGGGTGGTTGCAGTATATGGTTGAACGTAATGAGGAGGTGTATGACAACTTTGGCTTTGATGGCTTCCAGATAGACCAGTTGGGCTACCGTGGTACCGTGTATGATGCCAATCGCCATGAGGTAGATTTGCCTTCTTCTTATGAGTCTTTCATCCAAGCCATGAAGCAGGCGCATCCCGATAAGTCTTTGGTGATGAATGCTGTCTCAGGCTATGGGGCTGAGCAAATTGTCAGGAATGATATAGACTTCTGTTATAATGAGGTTTGGGGCAATGGCAATGGATATGGTGGCGCATCGGAGGACCAGTTTGCCAATCTCTTTGGTATCATCCAAACTAATGATAAGTATAGCGACCATCAGCATCCGACTGTCTTTGCGGCTTACATCAATTATGATAAAGCAGACAATGGGGGCTCTGGAGATAGGATGGTCAATACGCCAGGAGTCTTGCTTGCCGATGCGGCGATGTTTGCCCTTGGCGGTTCTCATCTTGAGATGGGCGACCACATGTTGACTCGTGAGTATTTCCCCGCAGCACCTTTGGCGATGAGCGATGAGTTGAAGACGGCACTTGTCAGATACTACGACTTCCTGACTGCTTATCAGAACTTGTTGCGTGGTACGACCTCTAAGTCTGCTTATCTGCCTATCATCAGTTCGACTTCAGGACTGACCGTGCAAGCTTGGCCTCCTAAGGAGTACTCGCTGACAACATTCGCCAAGAAGGTAGGTAAGTGTGATGTGTTGCATTTTCTCAACTTCCTCAATACCAACGACCTCTCATGGCGTGACCTTTGGGGTACTCGTGTGAAACCTGAGAAGAAGACCAATATTCCTGTGACGGTGAAATCTACGAGGAAAGTCTCCAAGGTATGGGTGGCAACTCCTGATAGTCATGCAGGGGCGGTGCAGGAACTTCCTTTTACCCAAAACGGCTATGATGTTTCTTTCACGCTTCCTTCATTGGAATACTGGACAATGGCTGTGATGGAAGGTGAAAATGTGGAGGATGGCATCTATATCACGGGAGAGGCTGTGCAACAAGCAGGCAATGCTGCCTACGACTTGGACCATGCAATAGCGATGAACCGAGACGAGGATGGAAAGGTCTTCAAGGCAACCGTCTATCTGAAGGCAAATGAACTATTCAAGTTTGTCAATGCTCCTGACTGGAGAGTCTGCAAGAGTTACAATGCGGAGTATCAAGACTACGAGTTTAACTCTGCGGTCTCTTTGACGCATCTTTCCACATCAATAAGAAAAGAAGAAGATTATAAGTTTAAGGTAAAAGAAGCAGGATATTATGACATCACCATAGACTTGGATCAGATGCGTATTTATGTGAAGAAAGGTAAGAAGGTTGTTTTCAAGTAATGCCGACAATAAGTGGAAGATTGACGAGGCTGGTAAGTATGATGTGAAGTTGAATACTGCCGATATGACAATCTCTATCGTGAAGAATGTACCATCAAGCATTTCTTCTGTTGAGGCAGAGGCAAATGCTCCTGTGGAGTACTTCACTCTTGATGGTAAGCGTGTCAACAACATTTCTGCCAAGGGACTTTATATCAAGCGTCAAGGTGGTAAGGCTGTGAAAGTAGTAGTTGTAGAATAATTTTAACCCTAAATATTTAAGTTTTTTTCTCTTTTTATCCCTCACATCCCTCACGTTTTCTCTTTTTAAATATTTAAACGTTTGATGATGAGGTATTTATCTCTCCTGTATAGCGTGATGGATGGACGAAATGTTTACAAAATCCATCACGCTATCTATCACTTATTGCCTTTATCCATCACGTTTTTCAGCTTATCTTCTTGCTGAAAGCGCTTTTTTTATGCACGTGATTCGGGACAAAGATGAAAGTTTTCGGGACAAAGCTTGCATCTGGCTTTAAAATTTTGTATCTTTGCAGCAGCCAAGTTACATGGGGCTGTTGCTTATACCACAGCTGCCCCGTGTTTCTTTGCGGAGAGTTGACAACACAGATTCCACAATGGCTTTAACCACTGCGAAACCTAATGTTTAATTTAAAATTACTTTTTTCATGGAATTAAATCTTAATGATCCTGAGTTTATCAAAAGTCTGGTAGATTATCATTGGATGTACTGCTTCAATGCCGATTGTCCTCGGGCGGCAGAGTGCATCCGATTCATCTCGGCTAAGTTCAAACCCGATGATGTTACTGCCGGAAATGCTGTTTATCCCGATGCTAACCTCCATGCATCTTGTTCCCATTTCATGCGTGTGTACCAGTTCAAAGCAGCATGGGGATTTTCCCATCTCTACGACCAGGTAAAACATGCTGAAATGCAGACCGTCAAGTACCGCGTCATGGATGTTCTGGGCAACCGTACTACCTATTATCGTGTGCATCGGGGTGAGAAACATCTTACGCCGGAATTGCAGGAGCAGGTGAAGAAGGTCTTTGCTGAATATGGTTATGGGGAACCTGCCTATGATCATTATGCCGAAGAAATCGGATTCGTTTACGAGTAAAGCAGAATCCCTTGCCGATGTATCGAAAGCGGGAATGCGACGTATCGGTTTGGCTCACAGGATGAAACGGAGCGTTTCTGACACATGAAACGAACTGTTTCATGGTATGAAATAAAGTGTTTCTTCATAATATAAACTTTTAAATG
>CAVHWE010000233.1:0-4258 GCA_963639495.1 bacterium
AAAGCACCATGATCTTGCCCTTTTCTATTCTGACTTTTGCCACACCCATCTCGTTCAGCGCCGTGATGATTTCCTGCAGGCTTGCCCTGCGGGAGAAGCGGAAGTGGATGAGCTTATCCATATTCGCCTGAGACTGGAAGACTACGGTCTTGTTGTACCAGGCTCCGATGTCGCTCATCGCCTCTGCCAGCGTAACCTGATCCATATCGAAATCGCCTTCCAGCCAGTCGGAGGCTGAAGAGGAAGCCTTAGACACTACTATCTTATCCGACTGGAGCGTAGCAGTCTGCCCCGGGCGCATTTCCACCTCCGTATCGGCATTGCTCACCTTCACCTTGCCTTCCATCAAGGTTACCTTAGGGGCATCCTTGCGATAGGCTTTCACATCGAATATGGTACCTAATACCTGCGTCTGCATCTCACACGCCTTTACCACAAAAGGACGATGAGGGTTCTTGGTTACCTCGAAATGAGCCTCGCCCTTCAGACGGACTTCCCGGACTTCTGCATCATCGAAAGATGCAGGATATTCGAGCGTAGAATTGGCGTTGAGCATCACCTTGGTGCCATCGCTCAGCGTTACCAAGGTGATGGTTGCTGCCGGGGTAGAAACCACGCAATAGCCATTGCTCAGGGTCTGCTCCACCTGCTTGGGAGAAGTGACCTCCGAGAAAAGTTCCATGGAGAACTCCGTAGGCTGAGAAATCTCCTGGAATGAACGGAAAATAAAAAGGAAGAGGCTTGCCGCTACTGCAACAGATGCCGTAATCCAAGTCAGGATTCGGGCTTTAGAAACCTTTCTGGAAGAAGATTCACCTTCGATTTCCCTTCCGATTTCGTTTCCATTTTCTCTTCCGATTTCATCCTCTATCTTTTTCTCAGACAATTCATCTTCTGCCTTCTGTAGATGTTCCTTCTCAGAAGAAATATGCTTCTTCTCGAAAGCTTCCCAAGCCGCCAGCGTTTCTTCCTTCGAAGGCTCATCGCCCAGGGCTTCCCCGAATATCTGGGAAAGCCGGGCATCAGAAACATTTTCTGAAACTTTCTCAGAAGTTTTCTCAGAAACTTTCTCAAAAACATTTTCTGATACAGAATCCATTCTATAATCCAGTTCTTGATCTTGATTCTTATTCATGATTTTTCCTCCTAATTCTCTATGTTTGTATGCTTCATTCGCTCGCGCAAGATGGCGAGTGCCTTGGAAATATGCTTCTTCACGGTGTTGGGACTGATGCCCAGCCTGTCGGCTGCCTGCTGATAGGTGAGATGCTCGAAATAACAGAGGCGGAGAATCGTGCAGGTGGGTTCCTTCAGCTCCCTCGCTATCTGCTCCGCCTGTTGCAGCAGGCGCTCGTGCTCCTCATACCGAGTACTCATATCATACCGCGTGGCCTCTATCAGCGCCTCCACGTTGGTCTGTTCCACCTGCTGGTGCTTGAGCCAGTTGAGGCAGGCATTTCTCACCGATGCGTAGAGCCAGCTCCTTCTTGTTTCCATCTGCAAGGAGGAGAATTGGTTCCACGCCTTCTCGAAAACATCTCCCACAACGTCACGGGCCTCGTTGCCGTCTCCCAAAAGGGACACGGCATAACGCACCAATCGAGGATACATTTCCAGGAATAGCTGCTTAAAGTCGTTGTCTTTCGCTCTGTCCTGCGCCACTACCTTTATATTTATTTCTTGTTGCATTGAATGTGTATCTCACACAGATGCCAACTTTCTGATTATCTGCGTATCGGGTAAACGTGCGATGCGACTGCGTGCCGTTTGCCTCGAAATAATAATATCCTGTATGCAAGAGGTCTTGCAATACAAACACCACCTTAAGGGCATCATTCTTCATGAAATTCTTGGAAACCCGGAACTGCATGTTGCCCATACATTTCTTTATTCCGATTCCCATCTCCGCCCTCGTGCTGATGTTGCCCGAAAGATTCATGAACCACCTGTGGGGAAGCCTCAGATTGTTGTTCATGCTGAATGTAAACTGAGGCTGGCTGCCAAACTCGGGAATATTGAGATGAGCTACATTCTGATGATTGTAGAAGACACTCGCCGTGAGGTCAGGATACCAGATTCCAAACGAAGGCGCCACACGGATGTTGGCTCCATAATAGCAGGAATGGGGCACCGTGGCCATCGTCTGCAAAAGCACACTAGGATGGTTCACCTCGTCGTAAGGCTTGTACCAGGTCATGTACATGTCGAGCACATAATTGTAGTAGGCCATGAACGACAGCCACTTGTAATTGCCCGAGAGATTGAAGCTGTGCTGCTTCTGAGGCTTGAGATGAGGGTCACCGGACTTGTACTCGTACTTGCTGTCGTAATCGATGCTGCTCTGAAGCATGGAGTAGATAGGACTGTACTTGTTCAGACGATAGGAGAAGGAAAGATTCAGATTCTCCTTGCTGTAGCCGATGGATAGGAAGGGAATCCAATCTCTGTAGCTGGGACTCTGTTCTGCCTGCAGCACATCTTTCTCGTAATAATCGGTCTTCTGATATTCGTATCGCAAACCGGCACCATAATTCATGCGCCCTATGTTCAGATAATACTGCAGGAATCCGGCATAGATAGACTGGCGGATGTGGTTGAAGGCATCGGCAGAAAAGCCGCTCTGGGTGAAGTCGTTGCGGCGGTTGGTAAACATCTCTTCCGTTCCGAAGGAAAGCCTACCCTTCCACAATGGTCCCGACACCACCAGCTTGGCAGCATAGAGATTACTCCTCACCTTGCTCTCTGATTCCGCATCCAGCTGTCCGTCGTTTATCGCCGTCTGGGTGCTCTGGCTCACCTTATTATAGAAGTCGCCATTGAAATTGATGTTCCATTTACCGAAATCGCCATTATAATAGGCGTTCACGCTATGCGACCAATGGGGTTTGCTTTTCGAAAACAGATCTACGCCCATGCTTTCCGTCAGTTTGCCATCCTCCCACACATCGGTAGCTCCCCAGCTGTGGGTATAGTTGTTGCCTATTATATTGGTTGTCTCATAGCGCATACCCAGCGATTGCTTCTCGGAAATCTCATAGTTGAATCCCGTGTTCAGGAGAATGTCTCCACTATTGGCATTCGTGGTTCTGCGGCTGTTGAATTCCCACTCGCTGGTAGTATGGAGCTGGGTTTCGGAATGGGCGGTGGTGTGCGAGCGATTCAATCCCACTCCCACTTCGCCGAAGATATCGAGTCCGCCCGTGCGATAGTTCAACTGCACATCATCATAAGTATGAGGCGAATAACGGCCCTGGGAATATTCAGAATAAAGGCTTCCGCTCAAGCCCTGTCCGCGCTTGCGAACGGCACGCAGACGGATTACGGCATTGGTCTTGGAGCCATACTGCGCTCCGGGAACGGTAACGATTTCTGCCTTCAGAATATCCTTGGCGCTCAATCGCTTGAGTTCGTTCAGATTCTCCAGTTTCCTGCCGTTGAGATAAATCTCGGGCGCTCCACGACCGATGATTTCCCAACTGCCCGCTTCGCCCGAAACGAATGGCAACTGGCTGATCATATCTTCGGCAGAGCCCAGTTCGCCCAGGATGGTACCTGATACCAGAGTGGTGAAGGCGCCGTCCTTATACACCACATTGGGGCGGGTACTCTTGATGGTTACCGCCTTCAGCTGCTGGGTATCGGGATGCAGACCGATGTGCATGGTAGGCTTGCAGGCCAAGGTCTGCGATTTATAGCCCACAAACGAAACCTTCAGCATCACATCCTTATCGGCATAGGGAAGCACAAAACTTCCATCCTCCGCCGTTACGCAACCAGCCACATAAGCCTTGCTGACGGAGGAAATCAACACCACGTTGGCGAAAGGCAGAGGCTTCTGGTGCTCATCCACCACCCTGCCCTTGATCTGTTCCACCCGGGTTGTCTTGCCCGTGTATTGAACGGCAAAATAGGTATTGTGTTCTACAAAGGAGAAAGGTTTCCCTTGCAGCACCATCTCCAGAGCTTCCTTCTGTCGCTTAGCCTGGATATTGGCGGTTACGTGATATTGATCGGTAGCCTGATAGGCAAAGAGGATATTCTTCTCGCCCGCCTTTTCAATCTTCTTCAACACGGAAGTAAGCGTTTCGTTATGCACCTGAAAGGTCACACCTCTGCTTTGAGCAAATAGGGAAATGCTCAAGACAAGACACAGTATAAGGGAAGTCGTTCTTTTCATCATTTTTCTTGTTTTTATGATTCTACTTTGTTCATAATACAACATCCCCCTGGAATCGGGTACGCCTATTTTAAAAATTTT
>CAVHWE010000234.1:0-4220 GCA_963639495.1 bacterium
AGGGAGGTAAGCTGCATGCCTTCGAGAGCGTGTTTGACGGTTTTGAGAGCTTCCTGTACGTGCCTAATACGACAGCGAAGAGCGGAGCCAGCATCCACGATTCCATCGACTCGAAGCGCATCATGAGCTTTGTGGTAATCGCCCTGATTCCTGCTTTGCTCTTCGGTATGTATAATGTGGGATACCAGAATTTCAAGGCTGCAGGTACACTGGATGCTGCCAGCTTCATCGAGGTCTTCGGCTTCGGATTCCTGGCTGTCCTCCCTAAGTTGCTGGTTAGCTACATCGTGGGTCTCGGCATCGAGTTTGCCTGGGCTCAGTGGAAGCACGAGGAAATCCAGGAGGGTTACCTCGTCAGCGGTATCATCATCCCATTGATCATTCCTATCTCTACACCGCTGTGGATGCTCGCCCTGGCGTGCGCCTTCGCAGTTATCTTCTGCAAGGAAATCTTCGGTGGCACAGGTATGAACATCTTCAATGTGGCTGTAGGTGCCCGTATGTTCCTCTTCTTCTCATATCCATTGGCTATGAGTGGTGATAAGGTTTGGGTGGCTAAGGATGCTATCTTCGGTCTGGGTAACACCCTGCCTGATGGCTTCACAGCTGCTACTCCTCTCGGTCAGCTGGCTCAGGGCAGCATGCCTTCAGCTAGTCTCTGCGATTCTATCATCGGTTTCATTCCAGGCTGTATCGGTGAGACTTCAGTCATCGCCATCGCCATCGGTGCCATCATCCTTCTCTGGACAGGCATCGCATCATGGAAGACCATGGGCAGCGTATTCGCAGGCGGCATCGTGATGGCGCTTATCTTCCAGGCTCTCGGCATGACACCTATCGCCTGGTATGAGCACATCGTGCTGGGTGGTTTCTGCTTCGGAGCCGTATTCATGGCTACCGACCCTGTAACCTCAGCCCGTACTGAGAAGGGTAAGTACTTCTACGGATTCTTCATCGGTGCCATCGCCGTTATCGTACGTGTGATGAACCCAGGTTATCCAGAGGGTATGATGCTCGCTATCTTCTTCGGCAACATGTTTGCTCCACTTATCGACTATTGTGTAGTTCAGAGCAACATCTCACGCCGTGCTAAACGTGCTATTAAATAATGTAGGAGGAATGTAGATATGAAGACAAATTCAAATAGCTATACTATTATCTATTCGGTTATCATCGTGGTAATCGTGGCATTCCTGCTCGCGTTCGTGTCTTCTTCGCTGAAGACAAAACAGGATGCCAACGTGGCTCTTGATACTCAGAAGCAGATTCTGAACTCTCTGAACCTGCGCGACCTTGACAACGCTACTGCGGCTGCCAAATATAAAGAGGTGGTGAAGGACGAGAAGGAGAAAGACGGCATGAAGTATTACGAGTGCGAGATTGATGGTCAGAAGAAGACTGTTTACTCCGTAAAGGGTATGGGTCTCTGGGGCGGCATTTCAGGCTTCATCGCCGTGGATGCCGACAACAACACCATCTATGGCGTATATTTCAACCACGAAGGCGAGACTGCCGGACTTGGTGCTGAAATCAAGGACAACCTGAAGTGGCAGCAGAAATTCCAGGGCAAGAAGATTCACAAGGATGGAGTAGAGGGCATCGCTCTGGGCGTTGAGAAAGACGCTCCTGCTGGCGACCCTAACAATGTGGATGCCGTTACCGGTGCTACATTGACATCCGACGGTGTGGATGCCATGCTCAAGGAAGGTCTTGCTAAATTCATTAAATAATTAAGCGAAATTATGGCATTATTTAGTAAACAAAATAAGGAGGCATTCATCAAGCCACTGAACGGCGACAACCCTATCCTCGTCCAGGTGCTTGGTATCTGTAGTGCCCTGGCTGTTACTTCCCAGCTGAAGCCAGCCATTGTGATGGGACTTGCCGTTACTATCATCACGGCATTCTCTAACGTGATTATTTCCATCATCCGCAACACCATCCCTCAGCGCATCCGTATCATCGTCCAGCTGGTGGTAGTTGCTGCCCTGGTTACCATCGTGAGCCAGGTGCTGAAGGCTTTCGCCTACGACGTGAGCGTGCAGCTCTCCGTGTATGTGGGTCTGATCATCACCAACTGTATCCTGATGGGTCGTTTGGAGGCGTTCGCCATGATGAACAAGCCTTGGCCTTCATTCCTCGATGGTGTAGGTAATGGTTTGGGTTACGCCCTCATCCTCGTGATTGTGGGTGCTGTTCGTGAGTTCCTGGGCCGCGGCTCTTTGCTCGGTTTCCAGCTGATTCCTGAGGGAGCTTACAACTTCGGATATGTTAACAACGGTATGATGACCATGCCAGCCATGGCATTGATTCTCGTTGGATGTGTAATCTGGGTACATCGTGCCTATATTTATAAGGAGGAGAAGTAAGATGGAGCACGCAATAAGTTTGTTTTTCCGTTCGATTTTCGTCGATAACATGATCTTCGCCTACTTCCTGGGTATGTGTTCATACTTGGCAGTATCCAAGAACGTGAAGACCTCTTTGGGCTTGGGCTTGGCAGTAACCTTCGTGTTGCTCATCACCGTGCCTGTAGATTACCTGTTGCAGACCAAGGTGCTCAGCGCCGATGGCATTCTGGGTGTTGACCTCACTTACCTGAGCTTCATCCTCTTCATCGCCGTCATCGCCGGTATCGTGCAGCTGGTCGAGATGATTGTAGAGAAGTTCTCACCATCGCTCTATGCAGCCTTGGGTATCTTCCTGCCATTGATTGCCGTAAACTGTGCCATCATGGGTGCATCGCTCTTCATGCAGCAGCGCATCCTGATGGATCCTGCCAATACTCAGGCTATCACCTCTGTATGGGATAGCATCGTTTATGCCGTAGGTTCCGGTCTGGGTTGGACTCTTGCCATCGTGCTGATGGGAGCCATCCGCGAGAAGATGCAGTATTGCGACGTGCCAAAGCCATTGCAGGGACTCGGCATCACATTTATCACAGTAGGCCTCATGGCAATGGCTATGCTTTGCTTCTCAGGCTTGAAAATCTAAAATAGGAGGACTATAGATATGGGTAATACATCATTTATATTGGCTAGTATCGGAGTTTTCCTCGTGGTGATTCTCCTGCTGGTTATCATCCTGCTCGTGGCTAAGAAGTATCTGAGCCCTAGCGGAAATGTAAATATCGAAATCAATGGCGACAAGACCATCAACGTGCCTCAGGGCAGCAGTTTGATGACTACGCTGAATGAGAACGGCATCTTCCTGCCTTCTGCCTGCGGCGGTAAGGCAAGCTGCGGCCAGTGTAAGGTTCAGGTGCTCGAGGGCGGCGGCGAGATTCTCGATTCTGAGAAGCCTCACTTCACCCGCAAGCAGATTAAGGACCACTGGCGCCTGGGATGCCAGTGCAAGGTGAAGGGCGACCTGAAGATCAAGGTGCCTGAGAGCGTGATGGGCGTGAAAGAGTGGGAGTGCGAGGTTATCTCCAACAAGAACGTTTCATCATTCATCAAGGAGTTCAAGGTGGCTCTGCCTCCAGGCGAGCACATGGACTTCGTTCCGGGTTCTTACGCTCAGATCAAGATTCCTGCATACGACTGCATCGATTACGACAAGGACTTCGACAAGGATCTCATTGGCGAGGAGTACATCGGAGCATGGAAGAAGTTCAACATCTTCTCTCTCAAGGCTCACAACCCAGAGCCTACCGTTCGTGCTTACTCTATGGCGAACTATCCTGACGAGGGTGACATCATCACCCTGACCGTACGTATCGCCACAACTCCATTCCTGCCACGTCCACAGGTAGGATTCCAGAACGTACCAACAGGTATCGCTTCTTCTTACATCTTCTCATTGAAGCCAGGCGACAAGGTAATGATGAGTGGTCCTTACGGTGACTTCCATCCTAACTTCACTTCTGGCAAGGAGATGATCTGGATTGGTGGTGGTGCCGGTATGGCTCCATTGCGTGCTCAGATTATGCACATGACCAAGACCCTGCACACCACCGACCGTGAGCTTCACTTCTTCTACGGAGCGCGTGCGTTGGGTGAGGCATTCTTCCTGGAAGACTTCTGGGAGCTTGAGAAGGAATTCCCTAACTTCCACTTCCATCTTTCACTCGACCGCAAGGACCCAGTGGCAGATGCTCAGGGCGTGAAGTACTACGAGGGATTTGCTGTTAACTGCATCCGTGACACCTACTTGAAGGATCACGAGGCACCAGAGGATTGCGAGTACTATCTCTGCGGACCTCCAATGCTGATCAAGAC
>CAVHWE010000235.1:0-4186 GCA_963639495.1 bacterium
GGCAGCAGGGCGATGGTGAAGAACACGATTCCCAGACCGCCTATCCATTGGGTGAGCGAACGCCAGAAAAGCAGTCCGTGGGGGAAACATTCTACATCGTCTAATATTGTAGCTCCCGTTGTCGTAAATCCCGACATGGTTTCAAAGTAGGCATCGGTAAAGTTGTTGATGTATCCACTCACCATGAAGGGGAGGGTTCCGAAGAAACTGAATACAATCCATGAGAGCGTTACCACGAGATAGGCATCACGGCGCGACATTGAGTTATCGGCTCCATGACCTCGCCATTTCAGCACCAGCCCGCCTCCGATGGTGGTAAGTGTTGCCACAATGAAGGCAAAGATGTCGTCCTGCTGGTAATAGAAAGCTACCAGCAGACTGACGAAGAGCAGGAATGCTTCTATGAAAAGCAGTTGCCCTAAAATCTTATATATTAATTTGCTGTTTATCATATATGAAGTATTTGTCTATCTCCTTCACGCTTAGATGAAGTATTTCTCAATTTTCTTCATGTTGATGTTGTGGCAGAAAACCATCACCGAGTCGCCCGGTTCTATCTGGGTATTACCCGAAACGAGCATTCCTTCTTCACCGCGAACCAGTCCACCGATGGTTACACCGATAGGCATGCCGAGTTCTTTCACCGGTTTTTGGGTTACCTTTGAACCTTCTTTGGCTATGAATTCAGCCACATCGGCATTGGCGCTCATCAGGAATCTCACGTTCATCACGTCGGCATCGAGCATCATCTGGTAGATGTAGCTGGCGGCAATCATCTTCTTGTTGATGATGGTACCGATATCCAGACTCTCTGCCATGCTCACGTAGTCTACGTTTTCTACGGCAGCCACCGTCTTGCGCACACCCATTCTCTTGGCTGTAAGACAGGCCAGGATATTGGTTTCGGCGTTACCGGTCAGTGCCACGAAGGCCTGCGTGCTGCGGATACCTTCTTCTATGAGCAGCGGAATGTCGCGTCCGTCTCCATGAATAATGAGCGTCTTGTTCTCATCGAGAATATCGTTGAGGTATTCGCAGCGCTCCTCGCTCATCTCGATAATCTTGCATTCCATATATTCCGGCATCTTCTTCACGGCTCTTACGGCTGTGCGTCCGCCACCCATAATCATCACGTTCTTCACATCCACATAGTGTTCCTTGCCCACAATCTTGCGGATATATGGGATATAGTTGCGGGTGGTCATGAAGTAGGCGAGGTCGTAGAGTTTCAGCTCGTCGTTACCGCCAGGGATGATGGTCTCGCTGCCTCGCTTGATGGCTACCACGTGATAAGGGTCGTTAGGACCGCTGATGTTCTTGAGCGGTTCGTTCAGTATCTCGCATCCTTCGCGCAGTTTGATGCCGAGCATGACGAGTGCGCCGTCGTGCACATCCCAGCGCTGACGTACCCAACTCATTTTCAGTCCGTTATTGATATCTACGGCTGCGAGCATCTCCGGATAAATCAGTTTGCTGATACCTAATTCTTTGAAGAATTCCTGAGCCTGCTGATCCATATATTCCGGATTATCCACGCGGGCCACCGTTCTTTTGGCACCCAGGTTCTTGGCAAGGATGCTAGCTGTGATGTTGGTACTTTCTACCGGAGTAACGGCGATGAAGAGATCGGCATCTGCAACCCCCGCATCGCGTAAGATGTGAAGACTGGTAGGCTTGCCCAGCATGGTGAGCAGGTCGCAGTCGGAGCCAATGCTTGCCAGGCGCTCTTCGTTTTCATCGATGAGCGTAATCTCTTCATTGCTGCGTGACAGGAGTCTCGCCAGGTGAGTACCTATGGCATATGCGCCAGCTATGATTATTTTCATTTCTTAATTGCTTCTTTGATTGATTCTTTATCGAGATGCACGATTTCTCTGAGCTGTGCCACGGTTCCGTGTTCCACAAACTCATCTGGCAATCCCATTCGGGTCATCTTTGGCTGATAGTCATGGTCGTTCATCCATTCCAGTACGGCTGAGCCCATACCGCCCATACGAACGCCGTCTTCGATGGTGATGATGCGGCTGAACTTTTCGCCCACCTCTTTCAGAATGTCTTCATCGAGTGGCTTGAGGAATCGCATATCGTAGTGGGCGATGCTCATTCCGGTTTCGGCTTCTACCTCAGCGATAGCCTGGGCGGCATCGTTTCCGATAGGACCGATGGTAAGAACGGCTACATCGGTGCCGTCTTTCAGCTTTCTGCCGGTACCGGTCTTGATTTCTTCCATCGGGTTGCGCCAGTCTACGAGCACACCCTTGCCTCTCGGATAACGGATAACATAGCTGCCATGACCTGGCAACTGGGCTGAATACATCAGGTTGCGCAACTCATGCTCGTTCATCGGAGATGCGATGGTGAGATGCGGAATCGGACGGAGAGCCGCCATATCGAAGGCACCATGATGGGTAGGTCCGTCTTCACCTACCAGTCCGGCACGGTCAAGACAAATGATAACCGGCAGGTTGAGCAGTGCCATGTCGTGGATGATGTTATCGTAGGCACGCTGTGCAAACGAACTGTAGATATTGCAGAAAGGAATCAGTCCGTCTTTCGCCATACCTCCAGAGAAGGTAACGGCATGTCCCTCGGCAATACCTACATCGAAGGTACGGTTTGGCATCGCCTTCATCATGATGTTCATGGAGCATCCTGTAGGCATGGCTGGCGTCACACCTACAATCTTCGGGTTCTTCTGAGCCAGTTCCAGCAGCGTCTCACCGAAAACATCCTGATATTTCGGAGGCTGGTTGCTGGTATCGGCAATGATTCTCTCACCCGTTTCCGGATCGAATTTGCCTGGCGCGTGCCAGATGGTAGCACTCTTCTCGGCTGGTTCGTAACCCTTTCCCTTGGTGGTATGCAGGTGCAGCAGCTTAGGACCCTTCATGTTCTTAAGCTGTTTGAGCACTCTCGCCACTTCCTTCACGTCATGACCGTCGAAAGGTCCGAAGTAGCGGATATTCATACCCTCGAAGATGTTCTGCTGATGACTCAGTGCTGACTTCAGTGCATTGTTCAGGCGCAGGATGCCCTTCTTGCGGTCTTCGTTGAGATAGCCTTTGGAGTGCAGCCACTGTGATGCCTTGAAACGGAGGCGGTTGTAGGTCTCGTTGGTATCGAGGTTCAGGAGATATTTCTCCATACCGCCCACAGCCCGGTCGATGCTCATATCGTTGTCGTTCAGGATGATGAGCATGTCGTTAGGTGTACTTGATACGTTGTTCAGTCCCTCGAAAGCCAGTCCGCCGCTCATGGCTCCATCGCCAATGACGGCTACCACATGCCTGTCGGTATCTCCGTTTTCGCGTGCGGCAACGGCCATACCGAGTGCTGCGGAGATGGAATTGCTCGCATGTCCGCAGGCGAAGGTATCATATTCGCTTTCTAAAGGTGTAGGGAATGGACGGATGCCGTGCAACTTGCGGTTGGTGCAGAAGTTTTCGCGGCGCCCTGTTAATATCTTATGTCCGTAGGCCTGGTGTCCCACATCCCATACAATACGGTCGTATGGGGTGTTGTAGATATAATGTAGGGCTACGGTTATTTCCACCACGCCAAGAGAGGAGGCAAAATGACCGGGGTTGACGGCAACCTCGTCGATAATGTCTTCTCTTAACTCTTTGCAGACTTGTGGCAGCTGGTCAATGCTCAGCCGTCTCAAATCTTCCGGGTATTTTATACTATTTAATAGACTAAACTTGTTCTTGTCCATGTTTTCTTCGTGAAAATCTTGTGCAAAGATAATGCTTTTTTCCTATATAAAGCACTTTTGAGGCAATATTTTCGCTTTTTCCGATTATTCTTTGTATTTTTGCAAAGGAAATTTCTGAAAAAGGAATGAAATCCGGAATTAGTTATATAACAATAAGCAAATAAATACCTTTATCGTGATGAGAAAAAATGTATTACTTTTGGGAGCCATGATGATGGCTTCCATGTCTCTGATGGCGCAGACCAAGGGTGGCGGTATCAGTCAGTCTGCTCTCCAGCAGATGGAGAAAAACCAGCAGGCAGGTGTAGCCAACAAGGCACTCTTCAATGCGATTGCCAACAACAGCATTGATGACCTTGTGAAGAATCATGCCAACGAGGCCCCGGTTGATACTCATTTCAGCATCGAGACTCCTTCGCAGAGCATTCACAACCAGAAGAGTTCGGGCCGTTGCTGGATGTTCAGCGGTTT
>CAVHWE010000236.1:0-4177 GCA_963639495.1 bacterium
TTTAGAACGGCAGACCAACTGCGAAATGGAAGGCGAAATCGCGGTCTAGTTTCGGGTGGATAATCGCCCAATGCTCTTCCTTCGTTCCGTAGGCTGGATTGATCGCCTTCATACCCATATCCAGACGGAGGATGAAGTAATCGAAATTCAACCTGAGACCTAAGCCATAGGCTACAGCTATCTGTTTGTAGAATTCATCTATCTTGAACTGGCCGCCAGGCTGATCCTGATAATTGCGAAGTGTCCAGATATTACCGGCATCGATAAACGCTGCACCCTCAAACTTCCAGAAGAGCGAAGTGCGGTATTCGGCATTCAAGTCGAGCTTCACATCACCCGTCTGGTTGATGAAATCTATTCTACCGTCAGTTCCCTTAAACTTGCCCGGACCTAATTCTCTTACGCCCCAACCTCTTACCGAGTTGGCACCACCTGAGAAATAACGCTTTTCGAAAGGTAGCACCGTACTGTTGCCGTAAGGATAAGCCACACCGATACCCGCATGCAGCGCCAGAGCATTGCGCTTATCAAACTGCATCAGATGGGTATAATCTACATCAAACTTGGCATACTGGGCATAAGCTATATTAAATAATGTACGCTGTCCCTGGCTGTTCACCTTGAAACCGAATGCCTTGGAAACACCGCTCAGCAGATTGCCCGAACTCTCTACATTCACTCGCACAGCATCTACCCCATCGCTATAACTCAAACCGAAACCCATCTTCATGATAAACAGGTCTTCGTAATTGTAGCGGAGAATGGCATTTCTGTTTTCTGCATTATCAAGATAGTCTCTCTTGAATGTCTCGGATATCCATGGCATATACACATAGTTGAGATCGAGCAGGTCGAAACGCCAGGCCAGGTGATGACGCGGTTCTGTCCAGCGATAACGCCAGGCAGTAGAGAATACGCGGCGATGAAACTCCGGACGGTTCTGAAGATTCCAACTTGCCGACAACTCGCTGTTTGCCGTCTGTCTTCTTCTGAAATTTCTTGAAAGGAAAGGCGCCAAGAAACGAGGGAAAACCAGTTTGCCTTCAACCGAATATTCAGTATAGTTCTGATCCTGATACCCCTCCAGACCGGTAATAGCCTCGTAAGCTCCACGAAGTTCTATGCTCAGCTGCTCACTACCTCTGAAGAGATTTCGGTTGGTATAAGTGAGCGAAGCAGCAGCTCCCAAGTCGCCAGCCGTATTGGTTCCCTCCGGCTGGAAGGCGATGGTAGAAGGCTTGTTGGTACTGATCTGGATATTGCAATCCATCTGCCGGCTGATGCTGTCGCTCCCCATTCCGTTCTCCGTAACCTGGTTGCTGTCAGGAACTTCAGAGAAACTGATATTGGTATACTTCACCGCCTGCAAACGGGCGAAGTTGTTATAGGTGCGCTGCAAGGCAGCGGCGCTGTAGGGACGGCCTTCGCTGAGGGCAGTGGCATTGAGCAAAACCTGATGGCGCAGATGGATTCGGTCGCTGTCATTACTCAGATAGTTGATGTTTCTGATTTCATATCGGGTATGATCAACCTCAGGAGCATTACTGTTTGCCTTATACTTCATCAAGTGGAGCGTCAGGGCGATATCCTTCTGTCCCGCAATCGTATCGGCAGAAAACTGGATAAAATCTTTATGAAAGCGGAAATAGCCATCATTGGTCAGAAGGCTGGAGATACGCCTGCGTTCATTATCCAATGTTTCTACCGTAAATCTCATACCCGGCTTAATCTGCTGATTATCGGGATTATCGAGATGCAGAAGTTGCTGAATATGTTCATCTTCCACCTCATATTTCACCTTACCGATGATAAAAGGTTCTCCGGGATGCAACAGATAGGTAGCATCCAGTTTCTTTCCTTTCCGGGTGGTATAGAGCGACACCCCGGCATGCATGAAACCCTGGTTCTGCATGGCGGTAAGCAAATCCTGACAGGAGAGCCGCGCCTGCAAAGTATCGTAGATGACAGGTTTCTTGCTGAAAGGATTCTTGAAGAGCGAAAAGAGTTTCGGTTTCTCTTTCTGGCGCACATACTGCTTTAGCGCCCCGGCATTATACCCAGCCGAGTCGCTCTTCACTTCCACCTTATTTAATATATACTCCCCTTCCGGCACCATTTTGCTCGAAGAACAAGATGCTATGAGCAGCGGCAAGGCAAGTAATGAAATCGTTTCTTTTTTCAAAATATCTATCGTTTTTGATATGCAAAGATAATGCAAAACAAATTAAATACAAAATATTTAGCACTTTTTATTTTGAAATGTCTATATTTTATGTTACCTTTGCACACATATAGACAAAAAATAAATGATTAGCAAGAATAAAATAAAGTACATACGTTCGCTCGAACTGAAGAAGAACAGGAATAAAGAAGGCAAGTTTGTGGCAGAAGGTTTCAAGGTGGTAGACGATCTGCTCGCTCTGCAACCTGCCGACCTGATTGTGGCTACCGGCGAATGGCTCCGGGGCAAACACTTCGGGGCTGAAACCGAGGTGATAGAGATTACTGATGAAGAACTGAAGAAGGTAAGTTTCCTGCAGCATCCGCAACAAGTGCTTGCCGTATTCAGACAGGCAACTTCAGGAGATTACTCTATTAATACCAGCGAACTGAGTCTGGCGCTCGACGGCGTTCAGGACCCAGGCAACCTAGGCACCATCATCCGCATCGCCGACTGGTTTGGCATCACCCATATCTACTGCAGTCAGGATACTGCCGACGTATACAATCCGAAGGTGGTGCAGGCCACGATGGGCAGCATAGCAAGAGTGAAGGTAGAATATGGCGACCTGCTGGGACTGGTAGAATCACTTCCAGCCGATGTTCCCGTTTACGGCACCCTGCTCGATGGCGACAACATCTATCAGCAGAAACTCGAAAACCGGGGACTCATCGTGATGGGAAACGAAGGAAAAGGCATCTCGCCAGAACTGGTAAAGAAGGTGAACCACAAGCTGCTCATCCCTAACTTTCCGGAAGGTAGAGCTACAGCCGACAGTCTGAATGTGGCTATCGCTACCGCCATTACCTGCTCAGAATTCAGAAGAAACTTTTAAAGGTAAAAAAGTAAAAAGGTAAAAAGGTAAAAAGGTAAAAAACTTTTAAAGGGTAAAAAAACAAAAGCGATAATTAGAAATTAAAACAAGATAGTTATGGAAGTAAATGAATTATTTAAGCACCGAAGTATAACTTCCTGCATGAGAGCATCATACGATACCATAACAAGTGACTTCAGATCACTCGTAAAACAGACATGGACTACCCATGTTCCATTTGCTGTATTGCTGGCTATCGTACTCTATTTCCTCCTCCCCAACAAACCGCTTCACGATTGGGGAGCCGTGAATCCGATGGCTTCGTTCATTCTGCAAACCATCATTTACGGAGCCACTATCGTGATGGCTATCGTATCATTCTGGCATCTTCTGCCAAGAAAGCAACTGTGTCCTAAAGGCGAAAAGCGCAAGATAGGAAAATCCCTCCTCCGCATTCTCCGCCACTTCGGTGGTTTCTTTCTGACCAGTTTTCTCGGCATGATTATCGTAGGCATCGCTACCTTTATCGCAGCCCTGCCTTCCATCATCCTCATCATCGCACAGTTCTATTCACAGCTCGGTGCACTTGATGGCGACCCGCTCGGTGTGCCGGGTTATTTCACCCCACTCCTCTTTCTGGTGTTCACCATCACCTTCCTGCTCATCATCTATGCCCTGAGCTGGCTTGGCATTTCACTTGCCTATCAATTCGGCTCTTACAAGGTGCAAGACGAAGAGAAACAGAGAATGAAGGAAAGCCAGAAAATGGCAACTACAGAGATAGAAAAATATTAATCGTATTAACATAATATATAAGAGAAATGAAACAGACAAGATTACTCTTCATCGACCGCGATGGAACTCTGATTCAGGAACCTGAAGACGAACAGATTGACAGCTTCGAGAAACTGGTATTTACCAAGGGCGTGTTCCGCAACCTCGCCTTCATTGCCCAGCATACCGACTACGAACTGGTGATGGTGAGCAACCAGGACGGCTTGGGTACCGACTCCTTTCCGGAGAATACCTTCTGGCCTGTCCACAACTTCATCATCCAGACCCTGGAGAGCGAAGGCATCCACTTCGCCAAGCAGCACATCGACCGCCACTTCCCGGAGGATAACTCGCCAATGAGAAAGCCG
>CAVHWE010000237.1:0-4162 GCA_963639495.1 bacterium
CAGCCTGTTTTGCAACTTTTCCGGTCTCAATTGTGATGGTTCTTCCATCAGGCAACTGAACACTTTTTGTAATTACGTTCATCTAAATTAAAAAACTTATTGTTTTGTCTAACATCTAAAATATCTAAAACGCTGCAAAGATACCTCTTTAATAATTAATAAACGAATAAATCAACAATTATTTTCCACTTTTTTAAATAATTTATCTATAGAAGGTGCATTATTCGCAATTTTATTACTATCTTTGCACTCGATAATTTTGCAAAATAATAAAATTCATGAAGATAACTAGACTCTTTTCAGTGGCAGCGATTATGGTAGCTGCACTGGCTTTGACTTCTTGTAACAACAAGAAATTCCACATCAACGGCAATATCACAGAGGCTCAGGACTCTATGCTCTATCTGGAGAACATCAGCCTGAACGGTCCTGTGAAAATCGACTCTGTTAAACTGGGCGAGGATGGTGCCTTTGCCTTCGACGAGGCTGCCATGGACTCTGTTACCCCAGAGTTCTACCGCTTACGCATCGCCAACCAAACCATCAATCTTTCCATCGATTCTACAGAAACCGTCAAGGTAAAGGCGGCTTATCCGCAGATGAGTTTCAAATACGAAGTGGAAGGTTCAGAAAACTGCAACAAGATCAAGGAGTTGTCTCTTAAGCAGATGACTCTCCAGAGCAATATCAACGGGCTCGTGAAAGATCCTAACATCGGCAACGATTCTATCGAATCCATCGTAGGCCGCATGCTCCAGGCTTACAAACAGGACATCAAGACCAACTACATCTTCAAGGAGCCAATGAAGGCATACGCTTACTATGCGCTCTTCCAAACGGTACAGTTGGGCAATGTGAATACACTTATCTTCAACCCTCGCAACAACAAAGAAGACGTGAAGGTATTTGCTGCTGTAGCAACCAGTTGGGATACCTACTATCCTGGCGCTGAGCGTGGCAAGAACCTCCACAATATCGCCATCGAGGGAATGAAAGACATCCGCATCATCGAGAACCAGATGGCACAGCAGCAGATTGAGGCCAGCAAGGTGAGCGTAAACGGATGCATCGAACTTGCACTTCAGGACAACAAGGGACAGGTACGCCGTCTCTCCGACCTCAAGGGCAAGGTGGTACTGCTCGACTTCCATCTCTTCGCCAGCAAAGAGAGCACCAAGCGCATCATGATGTTGCGTGAACTCTACAACAAGTATCATGCTGCCGGACTGGAGATCTATCAGGTATCAGTAGACCCTGACGAGCACTTCTGGAAGACCTCTACCGCTGCCATCCCTTGGATTTGCGTACGCGATGAAGATGGCATTCAGGGCAAGAGTCTGGCTCTCTACAATGTCCAGAGCATTCCTACCTTCTTCCTGATCGACCGCACCAACACCCTGCAGGCACGTGATGCACAGATTAAGGACATAGAGGCAGCCATCAAGAACCTTCTTTAAGATAACCATAAGATAACCAGGAGTTAGAAGTTTGGAGAGAACAGTTTCGGCTTTTCATCTTCCAGCTTCTAACTCTTATTCTTTAACGTCAGTTCTGTATCTGCTTTCATGATAACATAGATGGCAATATCAGAATACAAACCATACAAGGAACTTAAGAACAAAAAACGATAAACTTTTAAACCCTAAAAAATGAATAAGAAATTTATAGCAATGGCAGCCTTGGCACTTATCACAACAGGAGCGCAGGCTAAAGTAAAGTTGCCACACATCTTGGGTGACAACATGATTTTACAGCAAAACACAGAGGCTAGCCTCTGGGGATGGGACAAACCAGGAACCACCGTAGAGGTAACCACCTCATGGTCTGGGCAGAAATATTCTGCCAAGACCGGAAAGGATGGCAAATGGGCTATCAAAGTACAGACCCCGAAGGCGAGCTACACCCCACTCTCCATCACTTTCGATGATGGCGAAAAGACCACTCTCAACAATGTGCTGGCAGGAGAAGTATGGGTTTGTGCAGGTCAGAGCAACATGGAGATGCCTGTAAAAGGATTCGGCAACTGCCCTGTAGAAGGTTACAACAAGGCGGTGCTCGAAGCAAACCAGTACAAAGGCGTACATTACGTAAAGATTCCTAGCGTAATGAGCAGTAAGCCGTTAGATGATGCCAACTGCGAATGGAAGGAGGTTAACCCGGAAACCGTAGGCGATGCATCTGCTACAGGATACTTCTTTGCACAGGTAATAAACAAGACTCTTGATATTCCGGTAGGTCTGGTCATGGCAAACAAGGGTGGAAGCCGTGTAGAAAGCTGGCTCGACCGCGACTACCTGAAGAAGAACACCAAGGAAGATCTCGACTCTGTAAAGATGACCAAGAGCCCTAAATTCAAGTGGGACTTCCTCTATCCTCTTCTCTGGGGTAACGGAACTTTCCACCCTATCCTCAACTATAGCGTAAAGGGTATTCTCTTCTATCAGGGATGTTCTAACGTGGGCGACCCGGACGGCCAGTATACCAAACGTCTTGCCGACCTCGTTGCCCAGTGGCGCAGAGACTTCAAGCAGGGCGAACTGCCATTCTATTTCGTACAGATTGCACCTTATCATAATGGCGACGTAAATGGCGATTGGGGACCTAAGCTCCGTGAACAGCAGTTCAATGCAGCCAAGGTGATTCCAAACAGCGGCATCGTCTGTACCGAAGACCTGGTTTACCCATACGAGGTTGAGCAGATTCATCCATGTCAGAAACAGCCTGTAGGCGAACGTCTTGCACTCCAGGCACTCAGCAAGACCTATGGCATGAAGGGACTCTTCAGCGAGAGCATGACCTTCAAGGAGATGAAGATTGTAGGTGATACTGTAAAGGTGCATTTCGACAACACCTACGGAGCCTACAACCGCTTTGAAGGTATCGAAGGTTTCGAAGTTGCAGGCGAAGATAAGGTATTCCATAAGGCTACAGCCAAGCACTTCTGGCAGGAAGGCAACGATCCTTGGAATGAGTGCGTCATCGTAACCAGTCCTGAGGTAAAGAAACCGTTAGCCCTTCGCTACTGTTTCCGCAACTTCCAGCTCGGCAATATGGCAAATGCAGGCAACCTGCCTCTCTTCCCATTCCGTACAGATAATTGGTAAATATCAGATAACCAGCGGCCGATCTTTGTTCAGCAGTCAAAGACCGGCCGCTTTTCAATTATAACATGATGATAAATTCTTTTCCATTAAACATCAATCATTATACATTAATCATAATATGAGTCACGTATTAGATAAGTTTCAGTTTTGCCCGGTTTGCGGCTCTAATCATTTCGAAATCAACAACATCAAGAGCAAGAAGTGTAAGGACTGCGGATTCTCTTATTACCTCAATCCAAGCAGTGCTACGGTAGCTCTCATACTCAACAGTAAGGAAGAGCTCCTGGCAGTAAGGCGCAAGAAAGACCCAGCCAAGGGGGCACTCGATTTGCCAGGCGGTTTTGTTGACATGGATGAAACAGGTGAAGAAGGTATGGCAAGAGAGGTAAAAGAGGAAACCGGACTGGATGCAACTGAGGTCAAGTATCAGTTCAGCTACCCAAATCTCTACCTTTACTCAGGTTTCATGGTTCATACCCTCGATATGTTCTATGAAGTGAAGGTGAAAGACGACACTCATATAGAAGCAATGGACGATGCAGAAGAATCATTCTGGATACCATTGAGCAGACTCAATCCTGATGAGTTTGCATTCGATTCCATACGCAAGGGGCTCCATCGTTATTTGGAAACAAAATTGGGGTAAAAAGGGTTCAATACAGCCAAATATGGCTCCCAAACATTAAAAAAACCAAAAAAAACACCATATAATAAGGTATAAGCAAAAAGTTTACTTACTTTTGCCAACCGAAAAAAATTGTGTATAAGCTTATGCAAGAGAATTTAGTAATCGTCGAGAGCCCTGCGAAGGCTAAAAAGATCGAAGAGTTTTTAGGTAAGGACTATAAGGTTATGTCTTCTTACGGTCATATCCGTGACCTGAAGAAGAAGGAACTTAGTATAAACGAGAAAACCATGGAACCTGATTATGAGATTCCAGAGGAAAAGAAAAAACTCGTTACAGAATTGAAAACGAATGCGAAGAAAGCCAAGAAAATCTGGTTAGCATCCGATGAGGACCGCGAGGGAGAAGCCATCAGCTGGCACCTTTGCGAAGT
>CAVHWE010000238.1:0-4094 GCA_963639495.1 bacterium
GACTTGCTGTTAATACCATTGCTGCTAATATTAATGTTAATTTCTTCATTGTTATCTTGTTTTTATTTTTACCTTTTTACTTTTTTTCTTCCTTCACGATGCGCTGACGGTTGATAACCATCATGGCTACCGTGATGACTGCGAGAACACCCATACCTACGTATGAAAGCTTCACACCGCGATAGATAACCCATCCGAAGAGAGAGGATGCGAAATCGAGTGCACCGCCTGAGAATCCGTCAGGGATATGAGCGGCATTATCGCCTGTTGCGGCATAAACCTGGTTGGCTGCCAGCGTAAAGTCTGGTGCCATATCGGTAACGAAATAGAGACCGATGACAAGGGTTACCAGACCGATGATAAGCGTCTTCACCACATTACCTCTTGTAAATGGCAGAATCATTGGGAAGAGGTAGAACATACCTGCCAACGAAGCCAAAGGCAAGAACTGGTTGCCTGGAAGGAAGACTGCGATAGCCAGGATAACCGGAATCAGAATCACAGATGCTACCAGGGTAGTTGGATGACCGATAACCAGCGCTGGACTCATACCGATATGAACCTTCTTGCCGTTAAACTTGGTCTTCACCAACTCCTGTGTCTTCTCTGAGATAGGCTTCAAACCGTCGATAAACAGGGCTGTGATACGTGGAATCAACTCCATCACGGCTCCCATCGTTACACCCAGGAAGAGAATCTTCTTGATATCGAGCTGGGCTGCCCAACCAATCAGGGCACCTACGATAACACCGAGTACCAGTGGCTCGCCGAGCACACCGAACTTCTTCTTCAGTCCCTCTGCATCGATGTCGAGTCTAGAGAAGCCCGGAATCATGTCGAAGAGCTTGTTGAAGACTATAGCGAATGGCATGAAACTCTGGCAGAATGGCTGAGGAATTGAGATACCATCCAAATCGTAATATTTCTGGAATCTATCAGCTGTCAGGTCTGCGCAAACCAGGGTATTGATGTAGCAGACGATAGCTGCGAAATAGCCCCAGAGCAAACTCTGACCCATCACGAAGTAAGCCACTGCACCGATAAAGGCGAAGTGCCAGTAGTTCCAGAGGTCGATATTCACTGTACGTGTTGTCTTGGTAATCAACATCAGGAAGTTGACACCCAGACAGATTGGGATAATCAATGCGCCTACTGCTGTATTGTAAGCTACGGCAGCAGCTGCAGGCCATCCCATGTCAAAAACGTTTAACTGTAGGTGGTAGATGTCAGAAATAGCCTTCAATGGGTCGTTGAAGTTGGTAGTCAGCAATGCTGTTACCACGCCCAAGCCTACGAAACCCACGCCTACGAAGAGTCCCGACTTCAGAGCCTTTCCGAATTTCATGCCAATACACAGACCGATAACCGTGAAGATGATAGGCATCATCACGCTCGCACCAAGACTGATAATATAGCTAAATACTTGTTCCATTTTAAATTTTTGAATTGTTTAATTGTTAGAAAATACTCGACAAGGAGCACCCTCTTTTGTCTTTAGATGATTTGTTGTGTGCAAAGATACACTTTTTTCTTCAATTACAATACGTTTTGATGGAAAAATTTACGCAAAAAAAAATCCTATCAGAACTTTTCTGATAGGATTTCTCTATTTTTATACGTTTTTTAAATGATTTTTTACCGAATCGGTCTTCGTTCTTCCCTCTTCACTTCCTAGTCCTGGAAGTAAACTCTCTTCACACGGTTGCTGATGGTGGTCAGCACCTCGTAAGGGATGGTCTCGAGGATGTCGCTCAGAGTCTGTACTGGCAGATGCTCGCCGAAGATTTCTACCGAATCTCCTTCCTTGCAAGGGATGTCGGTCACGTCTATCATAGCCACATCCATACAGATGTTGCCCACATAATCTGCCTTCTGACCGTTCACCAGACAGTAGGCATGACGGTTACCCAGACGGCGGTTCAGTCCGTCAGCATAGCCGATAGGGATGGCTGCGATAACGCTGTCTCTGTCGAGAATCGTCTTGCGGCTGTAGCCCACGCTGTCGCCTGCCTTCACATTGTGCATCTGCAGAATGGTTGTCTTCAGGGTGCTCACGCAGTTGATGGTCTTGTTGTTGCGCGAATTGATGCCGTAGAGTCCGAGACCCAGGCGGCACATATCCAACTGGCGCTCCGGGAAGTGCTCGATACCTGCCGAATTGCAGATATGGCGCAGAATCTTATGGTCGAAGGCTGCCTGCAACTGCTTGCTGCCCTTGTCGAAGAGTTCAAACTGATGAGCTGAGAAATCATCGAAACTGTCGTCATCGCTGCCCACGAAGTGAGAGAACACAGAACGTGGGATGATGGCATTCTGGTGCTTCAGCTTGCCGATGAGTTCCTCCATATCGTTCTCAGGGTCGAAGCCCATGCGGTGCATGCCGGTATCCAGCTTGATATGGACAGGGAAACCGGTTACGCCCTCTTTCTCAGCTGCCTTGATGAGCGCATCGAGCAGACGGAAAGAGTAAACCTCCGGCTCCAGGTCGTAATCGAACATGGTCTTGAAGGCGGTCATCTCCGGATTCATGATCATGATGTTGCTGGTGATGCCGTTCTTGCGCAGCGTAACACCCTCATCGGCTACAGCCACAGCCAGATAGTCTACACGATGATCCTGCAGGGTCTTGGCTATCTCCACGGCACCTGCACCGTAGCCGTCTGCCTTGATCATGCATACCAGCTTGGTTTCCGGCTTCATAAACGCACGGTAGTAGTTCAGATTGGCTACCACGGCATTCAGATTCACCTCCAGCGTTGTTTCGTGTACCTTCTGTACCAGCAGTTCGGTGAGCTGGTCGAAACCAAACTGGCGGGCGCCCTTCAGCAGAATCACCTCATCGCGCAGAGAAGCAAACACTTCGCTGGCGATGAATTCCTCTACATTCGGGAAGAAGAACTTCTCTGAAATCTGAATCACATCGTGCTGCTTGCAGAGTTCAGGACCGATACCGATGAACTTCACCACGCCACGTTTGCGGGCCAAATCGCTCACCTCTTTATATAATGCCTCCGGTGCCTGACCGCTCTGGTAGATATCGCTCAATATCAGCGTATGGCGACGACCGCGATGGTCTGGACGGCGGTTCATGAAGTCGAGGGCGATATCGAGCGAATTGATATCACTGTTGTAGCTGTCGTTGATCAGCGTACATCCGTGCTGTCCTACCTTCACCTCCAGTCTCATTGCCACAGGTTCGAGCTGTGTCATGCGCTTGTCGATATCTTCAGCCGAAAGACCGAGTTTCGATGCCACGACAGCAGAGATGATGGCATTCTGTACAGATGCATCGTCGATGAACGGGATAGAGAAGCTGTCTTCCTCACCTTTATATATATAGGTAATCACGCTCACGCTCTGCTGCTTCTCGATGTTCTTCACATAGAAAGGAGCCTCCGCATTCTTGAGCGACCAGAAGAGTTTCTCGCCTTTATAGTCGGGATATTCGGCTATCACCTTGTTGATAACCTCGTCATCGCCATCATAGATTACGGTCTCTGCATCATGGAAGAGGATGAGTTTCTCCCGGCATTTCTCCTCCATGGAAGAGAAGTTCTCCTGATGCGCAGCACCCAGATTGGTCAGTACGGCGATGGTTGGCTGGATGATGTCACGCAGGGCAAGCATTTCGCCAGGCATACTGATACCTGCCTCGAAAACGCCCACCTGGGTCTGCTCGTTCATCAGCCATACCGACAATGGCACACCTATCTGAGAGTTGTAACTGCGCGGACTGCGGGTAACAAACATGCTTGGCGAGAGCAGCTGGTAGAGCCACTCCTTGACCATGGTCTTGCCGTTTGAACCCGTGATGCCTACGATAGGGATGTTAAACTCGTCACGGTGGCGCTCAGCCAGACGCTGGAGAGCCTCAAGCGTGTTTACTACCTTCAGGAAGTTGGCTCCCGGATAATCAGAAGCATAGCCCTTAGGCACATTCGTTACAACAAAGTTTTTCACACCTCTGCGATACAACTCAGGGATGTAGTTATGACCATCATTACGCTCCGACTTGAGCGCAAAGAACAGAGTTTCCTCTGGGAAACAAAGTGAACGACTATCGGTCAGGATAAAACCGATGTTGGTATCATTGT
>CAVHWE010000239.1:0-4055 GCA_963639495.1 bacterium
TGATAGAGGCTAAGGAGGGTGAGAGTCTGGATGAGCTGGTGAAGAAGGCTTATCCTGAAGCCAAGGTCTTTGCTTCTCATCTGCCAGAAATCACGATTGCCCAGAAGAACCCTGATACGGTGGCTGAGGCTAACGACCTGAATGGTACTGATGTGGGTATTGTTCGTGGCGAAGTGGGTGTTGCCGAGAATGGTTGCGTCTGGATTCCTCAGACCATGAAGGAGAAAGCTGTGCTTTTCATCTCGGAATACCTTGTGATATTCCTCGAAAAAGAGAAGATTGTGAACAATATGCATGAGGCTTATGCCCGAATCGAGATGGATCCGAAGTACAATTTCGGTACTTTCATCAGTGGTCCTTCCAAGACTGCCGATATCGAGCAGGCTCTGGTAATGGGTGCGCAAGCAGCCAGAGGCGTAACAGTCATCCTGATTTAGTTTACAGTTAATAGTTGATAGTTTATAGGGCTTTTCTATAGTTAATAGTTGAAAGTTTATAGTTTATAGCAATCTTGCGAACGGCTAAATCTATAAACTATCAACTATTAACTATCAACTATTATAACTTCCATTCATACGTATCATAAACCACACCTCTTCCTCCGAAACCTTCTTTTTGGCTGATGAGACCTTCGTTCAGATAATCCCCATCGCCTTCTGTAGAGCGACCAAAGTCAAAGAATTTATAATCGGCATAATCATGATTAAGAACCTGGTCGTAAATGGCGTCAATGCCACCAAGTTCCTTACCTTTGTCGTTTGATGAACAATATTGCCCATGTACTGTCTGTGGTGTGATGTAGAAGGTGAATCCTGCTATAATCTCATCTTCCAGGTAGGCATTGTATTGAATGATGTTATCTGGAAAACGGCTATGTAAAAGTTCTATTTCCTGAAGGGTATGAACAGGATGTACCTGATAACGCTCTTCAAGATTAGCGTCAAGAACTTTCCAGAAACCTTCGAAATTGTTCTCTCTCTTTACTATAATTCCTGCCTCCTGCGCTTTTTTCAAGGAGCGTCGGCGAAGCCTTCTCCATCTAGGCTTCTCTTGTAGGAAAAGAACAGAACCGATATCGCGTTTCACGATGCGTGCCTTGCATACCCAATAGATGGCATAAAGATCTTCTTCAGATGGCATCTGGTGGTAAACCCAAGGCACAGGTTTGTAGAGAACCTTCTTAAAACCGTGAAGCCTGAGGTGTTCGTTCAATTCTTTGAAAAGCTGGACCACATCAGCTGCTGTCACATCCTTATTCATTACTAGTCCTCCATAAGTAAGGCCAAAGTGAGAGCAGAATGTATCCTCTCTCTCATGGGCTGGGAGGATTGAATGGAGTTTTCCGTTCTTATAGAACATCAGGGAATGGTCTTTGAACCGGTCGCTGTGATAATCCATGTAGTTGCGATTGAAGAGGAAGGTGGCGTTGCGAGCCTGTTCTACATAAGCATTCCACGCCTCCTTGTCGGCATTGCTATATCTTTTTATCTCAAACATGATATTTAGAGTTTTTGATTCTCGGTCTTTGAGAGAATCGGGCTGTTAGACGGGTTGATGAATCTCAGGTATTCGTCATATTCGCGAATATAGTCTTCCTCCTCAAACTTTTGGGAAGCCAGAACCAGACATAGTGAGCCAGAAGAGAAATCATCCAGTGTTCGCCAGATATTGACATCCACGAACAGTCCCTCCCAAGGGTGGTTGAGATGATAGGTCTTCTTCTGCTTTCCATTATCAAGCGTCACCGAAAAGGAACCGCTGGCAGCTATAATGAATTCCTGGCATTTCTTGTGAGCATGGCCACCGCGACTTTCTCCGCCCGGAACATCATAGGTCCAGTAGGTACGGGCAATGGCAAAGGGAATATGCGTCTCTCCCTCTGCCACTGTCAGGTTGCCTCTAGGGTCGAATATCTTGGGTAATGTGATAATTCTTCCTAATTCTTCCATGTCTTATTTCTTCATGTAAGGGTCGGTTCCCAATACGGTTTTTGCCAGGCGCTTTGCTTTGTCGCGGAGCTGATTGAGGTCATCGCCCTTCTCGCCGTAGCAGAGTACGACGCCCATGCGGCGACCTACGTGAGCCTCTGGCTTGCCGAAGATACGGATGCGGGTGTGGTCTTCCTTCAGGGCATCGAGCATATTGTAGTTTAATGGCTCGGTGCTTTCCTCTGGTGAGAGGATGACGGCAGAACAGCCGATGTGCTCCAGATGGATTCCGGCGATAGGCAAGCCCATCACGGCACGGAAGTGGAGCTCAAACTCGCTCAGGTTGGTGGTGTGACCGAGGGTTACCATACCTGTATCGTGTGGACGAGGACTCAACTCTGAGAAGATGACTTCGCCCTGCTTGCTCAGGAAGAACTCTACGCCCCAGAGACCGGCACCTGTCAGTGCCTTGGTTACTTCACCTGCAATGTGCTCAGCCTTCTTCAAAGCCTCCTCAGGAATCTGGAATGGCTGCCAGCTCTCGCGGTAGTCGCCGCCCTTCTGTACGTGGCCGATAGGTGGACAGAAGAGGGTAGGACCATCTTTCTGGGTGACGGTGAGCAGGGTGAACTCAGAATCGAAGTCGATAAATTCCTCGATGATTACTTCCTTCACGTCGCCACGACCTTCTTCCATTGCTTCCTTGTAAGCCTCCTTCAGTTCATCGTCGTTGTGAACATAGCTCTGACCATGGCCGCTTGAACTCATCAGAGGTTTCACTACGCATGGGAAACCGATTTCATCGGCAGCGTTCTTAAACTCCTCGAAGGTCTTGGCATAGAAATACTTGGCTGTGCGCAGACCCAGTTCCTTGGCAGCCAGGTCGCGGATGGCACGGCGGTTCATGGTGTAGTTCACGGCGCGGGCAGAAGGTACAATCTGAATGCCCTCCTTCTCGAAGTCGAAGAGTCGCTCGGTGCGGATAGCTTCAATCTCAGGCACGATGATGTCTGGGTGATGTTTCTCAACCACAGCGGTCAATGCGTCGCCATCGAGCATTGAGAACACTTCTCGCTCGTCGGCAACCTGCATGGCTGGTGCATTGTCATACTTGTCGCAAGCGATGACGTACTGTCCTGCTCGCTTTGCGGCGATGGTAAATTCTTTGCCCAGTTCGCCTGAGCCCAAAAGCATAATCTTCTTCATTTATATGATGTTTAATGTTTTATGTCCCTAAAATTAATCACTAATAATTAATCACTAAGTCCGAATTTCTTTCTGATAAATTCTGCGATAAACTTCTCTGTTTCTTCTATTCCCAGATGGCTGCTGTTGATGCAGAGGTCGTAGCTTTCGCTGTGGCCCCACTTCTTGCCTGTATAGTAATCGTAGTAAGAGGCGCGCTGCTCCTCGTGGCTTTCGATAAACTTGCGGGCGCTGGCTCTGTCGATGTCCTTTCGCTTGCACACTGCCTTGATGCGGTCGTCGATGTTGGCGGTGATGAAGATGTTGATCACGTTCTTGTAATCACGCAGCACATAGTCGGCGGTTCTGCCCACAAACACGCAGTTGCCCTCATCGGCAGCCTTTCTGATGGCGTCGCTCTGGAACTTGTACAGACCTTCCTGTGAGAAGTCGTTGTGATAGAAATTGTTGTCGCTCAGGAATGGCAGATGCGTATGGAAGAGAGACTTGAAGAATCCCTTCTGCTCATCGTTCTGCTCGAAGAATTTCTCAGAGAATCCACTCTCCTTGGCGGCAAGGTTCAGCAGTTCCCGATCGTAGCATTTGCAACCGAAATCCTCCGCCAGCTTCTCGGCGATGATATGGCCGCCGCTTCCTATCTGGCGACCCACGTTTATGATAATCTTGGTCATAAGTATAAAATTTTAGCTGTTAACTGTTAACTGTTAACTTTCATGTTTTCTCTATGTTGTTTCTTCAACTTGTTCATGTACCATGACATTACGATTGCAGCGATGACTGCGGCCGAGAAATCGGAGATAGGCATGCTGCACCATACACCGTCAATGCCCCATATCATCGGCAGGAAAGCCAGGAGCGGCAGGAGGATGAGCAACTGTCTCGACAAGGAGAGGAAGATGCTGATCTTCACCTTTCCGATGC
>CAVHWE010000240.1:0-4039 GCA_963639495.1 bacterium
TCAGGAAGTTTTCTTACATGGAATACGAATGGAGGCAGACTTCTCACCTGTCCCTTATCGCGGGCTGTCACATGGATGGTAACATCCTTACCCACCGCAGAAGGTGTAGCCACGAAATGACCATTGCCCTTAGCTACGAAAGAACCGCCTGTCATGGAAGCAGAGATAGCATTTGCCGGAACACCAGGAACGCTGATGCTGATAGGATTGGCATAGCCTGCATAGAGCACATTCATCAGGTCGGCTGCAACGGTAGCTGTGTTAGGAACAGGCAATACGGTGTATTTCTGAACGAAATTGCGTCGCATCATCTCGCCATTTTTACCTCTCATCAGAATGTAACCGCCAAACTGGTGCTCACCTACGCCACCTGCCACAAAACTGTATCTGCCATTCTCGGCATTCAGCCTACTACCATTCACATAGATTTCCGGGCGCTGTGTACTGTCTATTGCAGCCATCACCACATGCGAATTGAAACGTTCACCGGCATAGAGGGTTGTTTTCTCTGGAATAACGAACGCATCGAGTTCATTCACATTCAGTTCTACCAGATCTATATTTTTCTTCTCCTCATCCGATTTCTTCCCATCATCGGCAAGACTTTTCTTGATTTTCTCGACAATAGACTTGCCTTTGACACCGAATTCCTCATCTGTAGGAGTATTCAGCGCCAACATAGCCATCAGGATGACATACATCAGGTTAATCATCTTCTGGCGAGGCGAAACCGGTCTTTTCTTGATTGCCATGGATATAAATTTGCTTGATTCTATTTATTTTCTTCGTCTTTACTCTTCACTTGTTACATGAGGAGCCGCCACACGCATATTGATGGTCATGGCATCAATCATACGGGTATAAATCTTGTTCAACTGTTCTATCTGCTTTGCCATCATCTTGGTCTGCTCATTGATCTGGTCAATGGTACCAATCTGCTGGCTGGCACTTTTCAGCTGCATCTCGTATACCCTGCTGATACCTGTCAAGGTACGGTTCAGATTCTCCATCTCCTCGCTGTCACGAGTCAGTCGGCTACTCTGTTCGTTCACCTTACTCAAGGTTTCTACCAGGCTCTTCAACTGTTCTACGTAGCTGTTCTGAACTTCCACCACCTCAGGATTAAGTGGAGTCAGTTCTGGCGCAGCAGTCATTACAGGAGAGACAGGAGAAGCAACCTGAGGTTGAATGGTTTCAGAACGATTCTTGGCAGTCATCATTTCTTCTGCCGACACCTTTCCTTCCAGATACTCCTCTGTAGCATGGGTAGGCAAGTCTCTACCTTCGGCAGTCTTGTCGAAAGGACGGTCGAAAGCAGAAAGGAAGAACACGAAAATCTCGGTTCCCATACCTAAGAAAAGCATGAAATTGGCACCAGGAAGATGGGTCAACTTAAAGAGGGTACCAGCGATTACGATAGAGGCACCCCAACTGTAAGCATAGTTAAGGAATGTCTGACCCGGCACACTATCCATCCACTTCTGCAAGCGGTATACGATATTGAATTTGCTATAATAGCTCATATTATTTATCTCCTATTCTTATTCTTCAATGGTTTCTGTTTTCCGCTTGCCGTAGTAGCAAGACTTCTCACACAACGGAATCCGATGTATGAGCGAGGCTGATTCTGGTACTCGAAAGTGCGCCATGCCGAACGGATAAACGACTCAGGGTCTTTCCAGGAACCACCTCTTACACTCTTCTTCTTCAAACGGTAAGGATCTTCTATGGCAGCATTATACTGTAAAGTTGGGTTAAAATCGCTCATTGCGTCAACACCCGCCTCTGTATAAACGGTACTTGTCCACTCTGCCACATTACCAGCCATATCGTAAAGTCCATTAGAATTTGGCGAATAGATAGCCACCTTGCTGGTTATCAGGTTGCCGTCCTTGGTATAGTTGCCTCTGTCAGGTTTGAAATTAGCATAAAAACAACCATCCCCATTCTTCACATCCGCATTGTCCCAAGGAAATTCATTCTGGTTCTTGCCTCTTGCAGCATATTCCCATTCTGCCTCGGTTGGCAGACGGTAACGCTGTACAAATCTTGCTTCAGGACCTAAGCCCTTCAAAAGATAGTCTGTTCTCCAGGCACAGAAGGCATTTGCCTGTTCCCAGGTAACACCGACTACCGGATAGTCATTATACGCAGGATTGCTGAAATAACTTCTCAGATAGGTTTCATTCTCTGCATTTCTGAAGTCGTTTACCCAACAGGTAGTGTCAGGATAAACATTCACGATATAGGTATTCAGGAAATCCCATGGTCCTGAAAGCGGACGGTTGATAGTCTCACGCACCACTCTACCCTCATCATCGTAATAAGCGGTATCTTTCGAAATCATCACCACCTCGTCCGGATTTATCTTCACATCGGTGTTAAGGGTACGTTCCTGTGGATTCAGGCGGAACTTACGCTGAGCCGCAGCTGTATAATCATAGATTTCATATTTATAGTTGAGCTGGCGCCAGTCTATGAGTTTTTCTCCTGTTACCGGATTGGTTTCATACAGACTTTCAAAAGCTCTCTGCTCATCCTCATTAGGTTTCTTAGGCAGCGCTTTCTTCCAGTTTACATGAGGTGTAACCGGATCGCCATTCTTATCTTCTGTAATCATGTAAGTCTCGTCGCCTCCATAAGCAGGATCAGCCAGACGGGTACGAAGGATAGAATCACGCACATAAGCCACAAACTGCTTATATTCTGAATTGGTGATTTCCGTATCATCCATCCAGAATCCATCCACCGACACATCCTTGCGTGGTGTTTTCATTCCCCAGAGAGAATCTTGGGTCTCCAATCCCATTTTCAGGAAGCCACGGTTTATCTTGACCATACCATAAGGGGCTGGCTCTACAAAGCTTCTACCGCTCACGCCAACCACCTCGCCACCTCTGCCTGCAACAGAAGCTTGCTTGGCACCAAAGCAGCCGCTCAAGGTGAGCAATATAGCGAATGCACTAAGGAGCAATATACTTTTCTTCATTGTTTTATGATTCTACTATGTTCTTATTTTTATTTACATTATAATATTCTGACGCTCTGATGGCGGTTTCTGCCTTTCTTGGTCAGGTTGATATCTGTCTGATACCCTACAAAGAGTTCATGACTGCCATTTCCGGCACTGAGTTTGGAGGTGTATGCCTCGTAACTGTAACCAAGCACTACCCCATGAAAACTACCGCCTACCAGGATGGTCACAGATCTGTCCGGACTGTAGGTTACACCACCATACAACATCCGTTTCTCATATTGGTAAACCAACCTTCCTGTCAGGTCGCCTCGCCATGTGGTGCCATCTGTTGTTACAAGAACAGACGGCTTTATTGTTAAGAACGGATTTCTAAGCCGAATATTGTATCCACCTGTCAAATAATATGTGGCATCTATTTTCAATTCGTTGGTCTCACCCAGATTAATTGTAGGCGATGTAAGATGCTGGGCAGAAAGTCCTACGTACCAAGCCTTATGCTGGTAATACAGACCCAGACTCAAATCCATTCCGCTTCCATTGACATTTGATGTAGAAAAAGCAGGGTCACCACTTTCTCCCAAATCTACCTTGCTACCATCAAACTTCTCACTCAGCATACCTCCTTGTACACCCACGCTCAGCGTTCCACCCAGGAGTTTATTCTGCAAAGCATACTGTAAAGCCAGCCGCTGATGGGTAAAAAGACCTATCTGGTCATTCTGTAACGATAAGCCTACTCCATGCCTGTGATTGAACAGGAAGAAAGGCATATCAGCCGCCACCTGAAAGGTACGGGGGTTATGTTCGAACCCAGCCATATCAAGTGCGTAGGCCGCCGTAACATTAAGTTTCGACTGCTTACCCACAGCAGCAGGATTGAACGATGGTTCCATGTCAAAGTAATGACTATAGGAAGGATCATACTGTGCCCTCACTTCGAGCACCCCCACTAGCAGAATCCATATAATGATAAATCTTTTCAACACAATAAGATAACGGAATTTCTTACACATTATTATATATAAGCAAGAAACAAAAGATGAAAAAGGCTACCCTCTTATA
>CAVHWE010000241.1:0-4020 GCA_963639495.1 bacterium
CTGCCGCATCATTGAGTTTAAATATTACAAGTCTAAAGACGCAGGCATTGTTGATAATTTGGAAGAGGCACGCTTAGAAGACGGCAAACAAGTGAAGGCTTATGCCGCAGATATGCAGAAAGCCTTTCCTCACTATCAGACAAAAGCATACGTAGCTTATATTGTAGGGAACAAGACTTGCAAGATTTTTAAAGTGAATAGCAATGATTGATTATAGCAACCAATATGAAAGGTTAAATAAACATTATCAATGTAAATCGACAAAAAGGTGGATTTTCATCAGAAAATCCACCTTTTACACTATATTTCGCATTTTGTCCACCTGTTTCTTGTGCATTTTGTGTACTTTTGCAACTGTGTATTAATAGCGGCATGGATTCAGTCTAAGCTTGATTTCATGCCAACAAAAAGAAACAAAATAAACAAACCTAAGAATATAGAATAAACAAATGAATAAGAAAAGACAGATTTTGCTTTCGGCTGTGCTCGCCTCTGCTATGGCAGCCAACGCACAGGTTACCATCAATGTAGATGCCTCTAACCCAGGCATCAAGGTATCTCCTAACCTCTATGGTATCTTCTTCGAGGATATCAACCATGCTGCAGATGGCGGTCTCTATGCCGAACTCATCAGCAACCGTTCTTTCGAGGACGATGACAAGAATATTCCAACTTGGAAAACTGCCGCTCAGGAAGGTGCAAAGATCAATGCACAACTCATCAATAAGGGTTTGCTCAACAATGCACAGGGCAAGGCACTCCAGCTTACCATCGCTGCCAAGCCTGCAGCTACAGCCTCTCTCATCAATGAGGGTTTCTGGGGAATCAACGCCGTGCAGGGCAGAACCTACAAACTCTCTTTCTGGGCGAAAGGTAGCTACAAGGGCGGATTGAAGGCTCGCCTCACCAACGCCAAGGGCGATAAGGTGTATGCAGAAACAGCACTCAATACCAAGGTTGGCAAGAAGTGGACTAAATATACGGCTGAGTTGACTGCCAACGGAAACGATGCCAAGGCTCAGTTTGAACTCGTAGCCGACGGAAAGGGAACCATCGTTCTCGATGTAGTAAGCCTCTTCCCTCCTACTTTCAAGAATCGCGAGAATGGCTTGCGCCCTGATTTGGCTCAGCTTCTCTATAACATCCATCCTAAGTTCGTCCGCTTCCCTGGCGGTTGCTACGTAGAGGGACAGGAATCTCCAGAGAATGCTTTCCACTGGGAAAAGACCATCGGGCCTATCGAGGAACGTCCGGGCCATAAGAACGTAAACTGGCGCTACCGTACCAGCGACGGTATGGGATTCGACGAGTATCTTCAGCTTGCCGAGGATCTGAACGCCAAGCCTCTCTATGTTGTAAACGTAGGTTTGTGGCACGGCGGCATGACTCCTGTGGATAGCATCCAGCCTTGGATTGATGAGTGCATGAATGCCCTGGAGTATGCCAACGGTCCTGTTACCTCTAAATATGGTGCGCTCCGTGCTAAAAACGGTCATCCGGAGCCATACAACATCGAATATCTGGAGATTGGTAATGAGAACAACCAGCCGGATCCTGCGGCTCAGAGCGACCATTACTACGAGCGCTTCAAGAAGTTCAAGGATGCTGTATTGGCGAAATATCCTAAGATGCACCTCATCGGTAACGTGGTGGCTTGGGGCGATGACAACCCTAAGTGGGAAAGCAACGAGAGCGTGGAGCTGCTCGATGAGCACTACTACAGAAATCCAGCCTGGTTTGCCGAGAACTTCAACAAGTATGACAACTACGACCGCAAGGGCAGCGAGATTTATGTAGGCGAATATGCCGTAACCCAGGGCTTCGGCAATATGGGTTCACTCGATGCAGCGCTCGGTGAAGCTGTCTATATGATGGGCATCGAGAACAATTCAGATATCGTGACCATGGCATCCTACGCTCCTATCTTCGCCAACCTCAACAACCGTATGTGGGCACCGGATATGATTCAGTATACATCCGATAAGGTATTCGGAACTCCATCTTACTACGTTCAGAACGTGATGGCGAACAACATCGGTACCCGTGTATTGAAGGTGAACCAGGAGAATCCATACAAGTATAATCAGACTCAGGTAAAGCCAGCTATCTGCCGTGTGGGTATGGGAACCTGGGCTACTCAGGTTTCTTTCGAAGACAAGGGCTATAGCGATGAGAACGGAAAGGCGCTGCCGATGACCTTGCAGGAGTTGCCTACCGATATCCGTGGACAGTGGAAGACTGAGGGTAGCCTCATCAAGCAGACCAGCAACGAAGAGAGCTGCATCCGTCTGAACCCAGGCGAGATTACCAGCAACGGCTATATATATAAGGTACGCGCGAAGAAGGATGCCGGAAACGAAGGTTTCCTCATCATCTTTAACTATGTGGATAAGAACAACTACTGCTGGTTGAACCTTGGTGGCTGGAACAATACCCAGCACGGCGTGGAGTCAATCGTGAATGGTGCCAAGAGTCAGGTGGCTACAACCCCAGGCAGCATCGAGACCGGAAAGTGGTATGATATTGAGCTGAAGGTAGTTGGTGACAGCATCTTCGCCAAGTTGGATGGCAAGGAAGTATTCTCTACCAAGTTGAAGGCAAACACCCTTCCTGGCATCTTCTCTACAGCCACACTTGATGAGCAGACGGGCGAGGTAATCCTGAAGATTGCCAACACCAGCACCGAGCACACCACAGCGAAGATTAATCTTCAGGGCAAGGAAATCAAGAATGGCAAGCTCATCCGCCTTTCTGCCAAGAATGGTCTGGAGGAGAACACCATCGATAATCCTACCAACATCTATCCTGTAGAAAACTACGTAACTACAGAGAAGAACGGTGCTACGGTAGAGATTCCAGCCAGCTCGCTGAATATCATCCGTTTGAAATAAACAAGCTACGTCTAGGGCATTAAGCCCAAGACAACTCCATTATATGATCCATTTTGAATAGTTGATAAGATAGTTAGTTAGTTAGAAAAGAGAAGGCGGCAACCTGCGTGATGCAGTTTGCCGCCTCGTTTTTTATGATTGTCTATCACCTTAAAACTTATTTTACTGTCATTTATATCCTCAAATACTTTGAAAAAGTGTTTCTAAGGAAATAAAAACGTTCAAAATATCATAAAAGATACGGAGAATGGCTACACCCGTAGCCATTTTTTCGTACTTTTGCTAGCGTTATCGTTCTTTAGACGCCATTATGACAAATGAGCTATCGGACTATATATTAACATTACAAGATAGATAATTATGAAGAAAAGTTTAATTCTAATCATGGGTGCCGCTACTTTGGCGATGCCTATGCACGCCCAAGAGGAAAGCAATACCTCACATTACTCCATCTTAGACCATCTAACGTTTGATCTCGATGCTACAGTGGGAATGGAGAACAAAGGTATGACACCTACTACTTTGAACTTCGCCCTTGGCTATCAACTTACCCCACGCTTCTTCGCCTTCGCCAAAACTGAAGGTAGCATCAACCTCTACAAGAAAGATGATGTGAAGACTTATTTCAAGAGCCAAACTTTAGGTGGTGGACTGGGCTTCAAACTCTTCAACCCTAAGACTACCGCACAAGGGGTAGATCTTCGTCTCTCCGTAACCAATACTATCGGAAAAGCCGACTGGAAATACACCTCCTATAATGCTGATCTCATCCTCTATCCGAACTGCAAGAAGAGTAGAAGTGTTCCCTATATCGGACTAGGTTTCAGACACATTAATTCTCACACCTCAGGATTATCCAATTGGAATGGCATCACTGGAACCATCGGTTTCAGATTCTAGAGATTACGCCTTCAATACAATATAAAAGTAAGTTGGCGTTTTTTGCGAAAGAGGGTGCGTCATGGACTGTCAGGATAACGCATGATAAGTAAGTTTCATTTGCAAAAAGTGCCGATAGTGGTGCCAAAAGTGTCTAAAAAAGCAACTTTTGGCACCACTATCGGCACTTTTTATGTATTTTCCATCGTTTTTCCATTATTTTACATTATCTTTGCGCCAGATTAAAGAA
>CAVHWE010000242.1:0-4002 GCA_963639495.1 bacterium
TAGAGCATTTCAGCCAGTTCCAGCCATCTCATTTCCTTCTCATCAAGTTCATCCTTGATTTCAGGCAGGCGCTTGCTTTTCTCCGTCAGTTCCTCAACCGATAGATTTCCGCTGCAGAGTTCCTCTTCCAGCTTCTTCTGTTCCTCGGTCAGCGCGTCTATTTCCTGGGTCAGCTGCTCATATTCGCGCTTCTCCTTGTAGCTCATCTTGCGCTTGTTCTCAAAATTGGCGTCGCGCTTGGCCGTGCCAGCTCCGTCGCTTTCTGCCGTTGCATTTCCGCTCTTTGCCGGTTTCGCCTGTTCTGCCTCGTCCTTCGCCTGCATCCGGCTCCATTCCCTGTACTGCGTATAGTTGCCTGGGAAATCCTGTATTTTGCCTTCGCCCTTGAAAACCAGCAGATGGTCTACTACCTTGTCCATGAAATAGCGGTCGTGGCTCACCACGATGACGCAACCCGCAAAATCCTGAAGATATTCTTCCAGTACCTGCAGCGTCTGGATGTCGAGGTCGTTGGTCGGCTCGTCCAGCACCAGGAAGTTCGGATTCCTCATCAGCACCGTACAGAGGTAAAGCTTGCGCTTCTCGCCGCCGCTCAGCTTGTAAACGTAGTTGTGCTGCTCCTCGGGCGTAAAGAGGAAGAACTGCAGAAACTGCGAAGCCGTCATGTGCTTGCCGCCCAGATCTATGTAATCGGCAATCTCCGTAATCACGTCAATCACCTTCTGGTCTTCACGGAATTTCAGTCCCTCCTGCGAGAAATAGCCGAAGCGAACCGTCTCGCCGATGTCAAACTTGCCGCTGTCGGGCTGAACTTCGCCCAGCAGCATCTTGATAAAGGTCGATTTTCCCGTTCCGTTATTACCCACAATGCCCATCTTCTCAAAGCGGGCAAAGTTGTAGTAGAAGTTGTCGAGAATCACCTTCTTCTGCCCCCTGTCGTCGAAAGCCTTGCTCACATACTGACATTCAAAAATCTTCGAACCTATATAGACGGTAGAAGCCTTCAGCCTTACCTGCCGGTCTTCTATGCGCTGCTTCGCCACCTTCTCCAGCTCGTAGAAAGCATCCTCGCGGTATTTCGCCTTGTGTCCGCGAGCCTGAGGCTGACGGCGCATCCAGTCGAGTTCCCTTCGGTAGAGATTCTTCGAGTGCTGAATTTCGGCTCTCAGATTGTCCATTCTCTCCTGCCTCTTCTCCAGATAATAAGCATAATTGCCGCGGTAGGTGTAGATGGTGCGGTCGTCGAGTTCCAGAATCGTATTGCACACCTTGTCCAGGAAGAATCGGTCGTGCGTAACCATGAAGATGGTCTTGTTTCCGCGGTTCAGATAACCCTCCAGCCACTCTATCATCTCCAGGTCCAGATGGTTGGTCGGCTCGTCCAACATCAGGAAGTCGGGTTCCGTAATCAGCACATTCGCCAGCGCCACTCGCTTCTGCTGTCCGCCGCTGAGCTGTCCCATCGGCTGTTCCAGGTTGGTAATGTGCAGCTGTGTGAGAATCTGTTTCGCCTTCAGCACCTTCTCCGGATCATCCTCATGATTGAAGCACGCCTGCAGCACACTTTCCTCCGGATCAAACTGCGGCGACTGCTCCAGATAGCCCACCTTCAAGTCGCGTCGGTAGATGATGTCTCCGCTCTCGTGTCCCTCTTTATCCATCAGCACCGACATGAGCGTAGACTTTCCCGTGCCGTTTCTCGCCACGAGTCCCACTTTCTGTCCTTCAGCGATAGAGAAGGAAATATTATCAAAAAGAACCTGTGCACCAAAGCGTTTGGTGAGGTTTTGAACGTCTAAATAGGGTATTTGACTAGCCATTTTTATTTTTTTTGTGCAAAGATAGGCAAAATATTTGGCAGAAACAAATTTTTTAATTATCTTTGCACACGAATTTATCAATCAATACCGTGTTTCCATTCAGAAACGCGACATTTCAGAAAGAAAATCATTAATATACAATATATAATATATGTATAGCAAAGAAGAATTACAAGCAAAGAGTGTCGTTCAGTTGAAGGACATTGCCAAGGAACTTGGAGCCAAGGTAAAGAAGAGCGATAACAAGGGAACTATCGTCTACGCCATTCTCGACGCCCAGGCAGAACAGCCAGCTCCTGAAGCAGCCCCTAAGCGCAAGCGCACCCGCATTGCAACCAAGAAAGAAGACCGTGTTTATTCCGTACACGGTAATGAAGGAGAGAATTTCGACGTGCAGAAGAACCAGGTATTGGGTCCTAACGGCGGCGAGACTGCTCCTCAGGCTATGAGCGAAACTGCCCCAGCCCCAGCGGTTGAGGAAGAAATCCGGTTCAGCCCGGCAGAGCAGAGTTTACAATCATCTGCCCAGAAGCAGACTCTAAACCAATCAGGCGAAGACATCGAGGCTCAGGTACTTGCCAACTTCCCGAAACACCGCGGCAGAAGAAGCAAGGCTGAACTCGAAGCTATTGCAGAAGCCAGAGCAGCTGTCATCAGAAAGCATCAGGCGGTAAAAGCCGAGCTAGAAGCGCAGATGGCGAAAGATGCACAGGAGAAGGCTAACCAGCAGGCTGCTACTGAGGCAGAACAGCCGGAAGAGGCAACAGCCGATAACCAGCAGACTGCTCCTGAGCAGGCAGCACCTGAGCAAGCTGCCGTTCCTGAAGAGCAGTTCTCTGCAGGAAACGCTGAGAGCGCTGACATCAGCGGCGATTTGCAGGCGATGCTCCAGGCTAAGATGAATGCACAGAACGCAGCAGCAGCTCCAGCTCCGGCTCCAGCTGAGGAGGCAAAGGAAGAAGCTACTGAAAAAACTGCAACCGATAAGAAACAGGAGTCAGCTCCTATTCACTATACTGAAGGTATGAAGGTAGAACTCGATGCAGACGGAACCTGGAAGGGTGATCCGGGCGATGGAACCGATTTCATCCCGGTAGTCGACATTCCTATCGAAGACCAGGCTGCCATTCCTACTGTCGACATCTTCGACCGTCCTACCACTCCACAGACTTCTCACCAGCACACACCTGCTGCTGCCCCTGCAGCCAAGAACAAGCAGGAAGCACCAGCCTACGATTTCAGCAATCTCGTGAAATCCAACGGTGTGCTCGAAGTGATTTCAGAGGGCTACGGATTCCTGCGCAGCAGCGATTACAATTACCTTTCTTCACCAGACGATGTTTATGTAGCATCCAGCTTCGTCAAGAAGTTCGGTCTGAAGACTGGCGATGTCATCGAGTGCAAGGTGCGTCCGCCTCACGAAGGCGAGAAATACTTCCCGCTCACCAGCATCATCAAGATCAATGGCCGTGACCCGTCAGAGGTTCGTGACCGTGTTCCTTTCGAGCACCTCACCCCACTCTTCCCTGATGAGAAGTTCAATCTCTGTGGCGACCGCCGCACCACCAATCTCAGCACCCGCATCGTAGACCTCTTCTCGCCAATCGGTAAGGGTCAGCGTGCGCTCATCGTGGCTCAGCCTAAGACCGGTAAGACCATCCTCATGAAGGATATTGCCAACGCCATCGCAGCCAACCATCCTGAGGCTTACCTCATGATGCTGCTCATCGACGAGCGTCCTGAAGAGGTTACCGACATGGCACGCACCGTGAATGCAGAGGTTATCGCCTCTACCTTCGACGAGCCAGCAGAGCGCCATGTCAAGATTGCCGGAATCGTGCTCGAGAAGGCTAAGAGAATGGTAGAATGCGGACACGATGTTGTCATCTTCCTCGATTCTATCACCCGTCTCGCCCGTGCCTACAACACCACAGCTCCTGCATCTGGTAAGGTGCTCACCGGTGGTGTAGATGCAAACGCTCTCCAGAAGCCTAAGCGTTTCTTCGGTGCTGCGCGTAACATCGAAGGCGGCGGTTCGCTCACCATCATCGCTACTGCCCTCATCGATACGGGTAGTAAGATGGATGAAGTCATCTTCGAGGAGTTCAAGGGAACAGGTAACATGGAGTTGCAGCTCGACCGCTCACTCAGCAACAAGCGCATCTTCCCTGCTGTCAACCTC
>CAVHWE010000243.1:0-3965 GCA_963639495.1 bacterium
CAATGGTTCAAGGCTTGGAACGAATCTTTCTGCCAATGCCCTGCAGGAGCACTTCTCCTTACCTTACGAGAATGAGCAGCCGATACCGCTTACCATTCCAAAAGAAGAAGACTCTGGCTTGGAGCAGGAACTTCAAGGTTCTGGCTTGTTCGATGAGTACGGCAGCGGTCTTGGACTTATGGCAGGGAATGGTTCTTCTAACGAGGCACAGGAAGCAGCATTCGATAGAGAGTTACGCAGAAAGAAAAAGAAGCGAAAAGGGAGAAACCTTTAATCATATTATCAAGGTATAACTTCAAAACAGAAAAACAATGGCACAAGAAGACGATTTGAGAGCATTGGGAAAAATCATGGATTTTCTCCGTGCTGTGAGTATCATACTCGCAATTATGAATGTATATTGGTATTGCTATGAGGCAATGCGCATGTGGGGAGTGACAATCGGGGTGGTTGACAGAATCCTGATCAACTTCAACCGTACAGGTGGCTTATTCCATTCCATCCTCTATACCAAGCTGTTTTCGCTTCTGCTCCTGGCACTCTCATGTCTGGGAACCAAGGGCGTGAAAGCGGAAAAGATGAGTTGGAACAGGATTTGGACGGTTCTTGCTGTTGGCTTCTTCTTGTTCTTCCTCAACTGGTGGATATTATTGTTGCCTATATCTAATTTGGGCAATGCAACGCTGTACATATTTACAATGACAGCGGGTTATATCTGCCTGTTGATGGGAGGACTTTGGATGAGCAGACTCTTGAAACACAACCTCATGGAGGATGTGTTCAATAATGAGAACGAGAGTTTCATGCAGGAGACCAAACTCATGGAGAACGAGTATTCTGTCAATCTGCCAACACGATTCTATTACAAGAAGAAATGGCAGAGAGGATGGATCAACGTGGTCAATCCGTTCCGAGCGACCATCGTGTTAGGTACACCGGGTAGTGGTAAGTCCTTTGCTGTAGTGAACAACTACATCAAACAGCAGATAGAGAAGGGGTATTCAATGTATATCTATGATTTCAAGTTTTCCGACCTTTCGACGATTGCCTACAACCACATGATGAACCATCAGAATGGATATAAGGTCAAGCCCCAGTTCTATGTCATCAACTTTGACGATCCTCGCAGAAGTCATCGCTGCAATCCGATTCACCCGGATTTCATGAGTGATATTTCCGATGCTTATGAGAGTGCATACACCATCATGCTCAACCTCAACAAGACGTGGGTTCAGAAGCAGGGCGACTTTTTCGTGGAGAGTCCGATTATCCTCTTTGCAGCCATCATCTGGTACTTACGCATCTACAAGAACGGGAAGTATTGTACCTTTCCCCATGCCATCGAATTGCTTAACCGCAGATACGAGGATGTCTTTCCGATACTGACGAGCTATCCCGAACTGGAGAACTACCTATCTCCGTTCATGGATGCCTGGCAAGGTGGGGCGATGGAGCAGTTGGCGGGTCAGATTGCAAGCGCAAAGATTCCACTTTCAAGAATGATCTCACCACAACTCTACTGGGTGATGTCCGCAAGCGAGTTTACACTCGACATCAACAATCCCGAAGAACCGAAGATTCTATGTGTCGGCAACAACCCCGACCGTCAGAACATTTATGGTGCTGCACTCGGCTTGTACAACAGCCGCATCGTGAAACTCATCAACAAGAAGGGACAACTCAAATCATCCGTTATCATTGACGAGTTGCCGACTATCTATTTCAAGGGATTGGATAACCTGATTGCTACGGCACGAAGCAACAAGGTTGCCGTCTGCTTGGGCTTCCAAGACTTCTCGCAGTTGGTTCGCGATTATGGAGACAAGGAGGCAAAGGTGGTTATCAATACCGTTGGTAATATCTTCAGCGGACAGGTCGTTGGCGAGACCGCCAAGACTTTATCCGAGCGTTTCGGCAAGGTGCTCCAAAAGCGCCAGTCTATTTCCATCAACCGTCAGGATGTCTCTACATCCATCAATACCCAGATGGACAGTCTCATTCCGCCAAGCAAGATTAGCGGACTCACCCAAGGTATGTTTGTCGGCTCTGTTTCCGACAACTTCACCGAGCGCATAGAGCAGAAGATCTTCCATGCCGAGATTGTCGTTGACACCGACAAGGTAAAGCGAGAGGAAAGCCATTATCAGTCTATCCCCATCATCAACGATTTCTTGGATGCGGATGGCAACGACTGCATGAAGCAGACCATACAGGACAACTACAACCAAATCAAGGAAGATGTCAAGCAGATAGTCAAGGATGAGCTGGGGCGTATCGCCAACGATGAGAACTTGAAGCATTTGATACAGAAATAGAAACGACAAAGGCAGTGGATATTTGCCACTGCCTTTGTCGTTCCTATTCATTCAATAAGGCTTTACCTTTTGAGGTAAGCATATATTTTTGCCCAGGGTGTTTAGGATTCTCTGGGTGTAACTGTCCAACATATCCTTGCTCAATTGCTGGATATAGATATTTATCAAGAAAATGGGTCTTATCTTTCAAGGACATTATCTCCATTATCTCTTTTGCAGACAAAGTCGCAGTACCTATTACAGATATAACCTTTTTGAGCTGTGGGGTAGCTGTGGGGTAACTGTGGGGTAGCTGTGGGGTAACTACCACACTGCTTCTATTATATTTAAAAACGACCCATACAAAATTACCATCCGTATTGATTTCCGGAGCAGGCAATCCGACACGCTTACATTCACCTACCATCGTGCTTATACCACGTCCCCAACTTTCCAAAATTTTACTCTTGTAGAGTACATTGGCAATTATTGGATTCTGTGGTTTGGAATCATGCTCCTCCATTAGACGCTCTATTGGCAGATCTGCAGGAAATGTTCCCGTATTTCTTATTTCTACCCGGTCATCATAAATGGCAATGCTGACTGAACTCCCAGGGTGATGATAGGACCTATGACAGAAAGAGTTGATACAACTTTCTCTCAAAGCCTTGTAAGGGATGCTCAGTTCCTCTTCACGATACAGACCATTTATCTTTCCAGACAATGAGAGGTGTTTAAAGAAGAATGCCATTGCTGCATCAAGCAGTTCATATATGTTGCCTTCCGCACGTTGGTTGTCAATAAACTCTTCCTTTGTAGTTCCCTTGAAACGTGCCATACGAAGCAAACACTGTGGATAATCATACAACTCTTTGCCGAACAATACGGCAGCGGCATTATTCAGTTTCCCGTCATTGAGTAAACGGAACTTTTTCAGAATGACAGGTATCTCCTCACGTATTGTCGTTTCAGGAAGTCTTCCGTTTCTTATTCCCTCTCGAACAGCACCGAGAATAGCATTTTCGTCCAGATCCGCTATTTTCAAGTCAGGATTAATCATCGCTTCCCAACCATACTTGCCACCTCGTTCCATCAATAAGTGATTGTACCGTTCCTGTGGCATGACGGTTGTGGTGCTTTCAATTCGCTGATAAGCTCTTCCTTTGTATGTGAAAGGACGCATAAAACGTTGCTCCTCAACAAAAATGACAATGACATATTTTTCAGTGCCGGGAATAGCAACATAGGTGATTTCTAAATCCACAAAAGGCTCTATACGATTGACTGCTTCTGCAATAGAACGTTTTGTACTGTCAGATACCGTTTGTCCTATGATTTTTCCATCGTCCTTTACTCCATAAAGGATTGTGCCGCCCTCACCATTGAGAAATGCGCATAGAGTCTCCATCGAACGATCTAATTGACCTGTCGATTCCTTAAACTCCAAGCTATTCCCCTCTTTCTTTATTGTTAGGGCTTCTATATCTTGATATGTCATGTTTGCAAGTTTTGTTACTATTAAAATTGCAAAAATACAGATAAATATCCAAAATTGGGTGTTTCTGTAAAAATCTTAATGATTATTATACAATTATCCCAAATAATGGCGCAATTTCATCGTCTCATTCTTTCCAATTCATCATCCTTTCGCATTTTGTCGTTCAACTTCTC
>CAVHWE010000244.1:0-3950 GCA_963639495.1 bacterium
ACCACGGTCGCAGCCGTTACACATCCTGAATTTCATATTTTTGTAATCCACGATAATCTAATTTATAATGTATAATTTATAATGTACAATGAATAATGAGCAGTCATCTGCCCCGTTATTCATTTGAATTCTTCACTTTTCACTCTTCACTTCCTTAGCAGGAGGACGATGATTTTGAGCGCCATATCGAAGAAAACGATTTTGGCATTGGCATTTTGCGAAATCATGCGCTTGCTGTCTTCGAAGAGGTTGGCGATGTCAATGATGTTTGCCTCGTTGATAAAGCGGGCAAAGTTCTTGGCAAAGTTCTCCTCATCCTGCGTCATGTAACTCAGTTCCGGATTCCGGAAGTTGTACATGAAACTTTCTCTGAGCATGTGCATGAAGTAGTCGAGCATGCGTTTCTGCTTTTCTCTTCCGAAGGTTGAAATCACATCGGTCCACTTCTTGAGGTCACCTATCTTGCGCATGTAAGCCAGTCGCATCAGCATGATGAACATGTCGAGATGCTGCCGGTTTTCGTTTCCTGCATCCAGTTCTTCGAGTGCAAGATTCCAGTTGCCGTTGGCGATACGGGCTATGCGGTGTGCCATGTCGGGCTCCAGTGCCCTCCGTTCCGTCAGCGCTTTTTCCATCTCTGCAGTTTCTATCTTCTTGAAGTCGATGCGCTGTGTACGGCTTCTGATGGTTTCGAGCAGCAGTTCCGGATTCTCACTTACCAGCAGGAACACCGTCTGGCGTGGCGGCTCCTCCAGCAGTTTCAGTATCTTGTTGGCACTCTGGATGTTCATACGTTCCGGGAGCCATATCAGACTGATCTTGTATCCGCCCTGACTCGACATCATCATCAGTTCGTGAGAGATGGCATCGGTTTCTTCGGCAGTGATGATAGCCTGTTTGTTATAGTCGGCATCCGTCTTGCCCATCTTCAGCATCCAGTCGCTAATCTGGATATAGGGACCTTTAGAAAGCAGCAGCTCTCTCCATTCCTTGATGAAGTCGAGGCTCACCGGTTTATGTTCGCTGCCCATATTGGCGGTCTTGATGGTAGGAAAGGTGAAGTGGAGGTCCGGATGTTCCCATTTCCTGAGCATCGGTGAATCGCCCAGAAGATAGCTGGCAAAAGCCAGTGCCATCGCCAGTTTGCCGCAACCCTGCGGGCCGCAGAACATCAGCGCATGGGGCAAACGGTTCTCCTGAACCATCTCCATGAGACGGTTCCATACTTCTTGCTGACCTATAACTTCATTTCTTTGCATTTAAAACAGAATTTTTGCTATTTGCTTGACGCTGTCTACAGCCGATACGGTGAAGAAGTGAACATTGTTGTAACCATGTTCGAAGAGATCTTGCACCTGAGCGGTTGTCCACTCGATACCGAGCTGCTTGGCATCATCGTCAGTTTTACATTTCAATACCTCCTGTGCGAGTTCTTCAGGAATATCGCAGTGGAAGGTTTTCGGCACTACAGTGAGCTGGCTCAACTTGGCGAAAGGCTTGATGGCAGGAATGATAGGAATGGTTACGCCTATCTGCCGAGCCTTTTCAACGAAAGCATAGAACTTCTCGTTGTCGTAGAAGAGCTGGGTAACGGCATACGCTGCGCCCAACTGTTGTTTCTCCAGCAGATGCTGCATATCCATTTCGAGGTTTGGCGCCTCTTCATGCTTCTCCGGATAGCAGGCTACACCGCAGCAGAACTTGTCGCCCGGGTGCTTGATGGGAGTGCCGTCAAAGAAGAAACCGTCATTAAACTGATTCACCTGCTTCAGGAGGTCGGTGGCATGGGCATGACCGTTCTCGGTTGGTGTAAACTGCCGGTCTTCTTTCGCCTTGTCTCCTCGCAGAACGAGAATGTTGCTGATGCCCAGAAACTGGAGGTCGAGCAGTTCGTATTCGATGTCTTCCTTCGTAGCACCGCTGCAGATAATATGAGGGATGACAGGTATGTCGTACTTGTTCTGTATAGCGCCTGCGATGGCCACGGTGCCCGGGCGGCGGCGTACACGCTGGCGAGTGAGGAGACCGTTTTCCAGTTCCTTGTATACATACTCGCTATGGTGCGTAGTGATGTTGATAAAGCGAGGACCAAACTCGCTCAGCGCATCGATGGTACGGAAGAGTGCTGCTGTTCCGTTACCTTTCAGCGGAGGTAAAACCTCGAACGAAAAGCCTCGCTTATCGCCCTGCTGTTGTAGAAAATCTGCTATGTTCATATTACCTAAATTCTATGTTTCTTCTTATTTTGGTGCAAATTTACAAAAAAAATAGGGGAAAACCGCATGTTGAACGTAATATTTATAAAGAAAAAACGTATATTATTAGGTGGAGATTGATTTTTGGCATGAAAAAAGAAGATTTCCTGCCGGTAAATGCTACGCTATTCTACAGAAAATTGATTAAAATTTAAACCTAAAAAATAATGGAACAAAAACAAACAGGCTCTAGAGCCTATCTTATTTCAATTGTGATGGTAGCCGTTTTGGGCGGCTTGCTTTTCGGTTATGATACCGCGGTAATCTCGGGAGCCGAGAAGGGTTTGCAGGCATTCTTCATGGGTGCTGAGGATTTCACCTATACCGATTTCTGGCATGGATTCACTTCTTCCAGTGCCCTGATTGGTTGTATCATCGGTTCGGCGCTTTCGGGTGTGCTGGCTTCTAACTGGGGCCGTAAGCGTTCGCTGATCTTTGCGGGTGTGATGTTCTTCATCTCTGCATGGGGATCTATGTGTCCTGAGTCTTTGGTGTTGCCAAAGGGCGAACCTAATCTTACGCTTCTCATCGTGTTCAACCTCTATCGTGTGATTGGCGGTATCGGTGTGGGTCTGGCATCTGCTGTGTGCCCGATGTATATCGGTGAGATTGCGCCTAGCAACATCCGTGGTATGTTGGTCAGCTGGAACCAGTTTGCCATCATCTTCGGTCAGCTGGTGGTTTATTTCGTCAACTTCTTCATTCTTGGCGATCATATTGCTCCTGCTATCCAGAGTGTGGGCAACGGTATGAACCAGATTCTGAATGGTGGCGAGGCTGCCTGGGCTATCGAAACCGGATGGCGCTATATGTTTGGTTCTGAGATGGTTCCTGCGGGTTTGTTTGCTCTGCTTATCTGCTTTGTTCCTGAGACTCCCCGTTATCTTGCCATGGTTGGTCAGGATGCGAAGGCTGAGCGTATCCTGGCTCGCATCAATGGTGCTGAGGAGGCTAAGAAGATTTTGGATGACATCAAGAATACGGTTACTGAGAAGAAGGAGAAACTGCTTACTTACGGTGTGCTCTGTATCTTCGTAGGTGTGATGCTCTCTGTTTTCCAGCAGGCTGTAGGTATCAATGCCGTGCTCTATTATGCTCCTCGTATCTATGAGGCTATGGGCTTTGACAATCCGATGGTATTGACCGTATTCAATGGTATCGTGAACCTCGGTTTCACCTGTGTAGCCATCTTTACGGTAGAGAAGTTGGGACGTAAGCCTTTGCTCATTACCGGTTCTCTGGGCATGGCATTGGGTGCCATCGGTGTAGCCATCACCTTCGGTAATCCTAATCTGCAGTTGCTGTGCATGGTATCCATCATGGTTTATTCAGCATCGTTCATGTTCTCTTGGGGACCAATCTGCTGGGTACTTATCGCCGAGGTATTCCCTAATACGATTCGTGGTGCTGCCGTAGCGATTGCCGTAGCCTTCCAGTGGATTTTCAACTGGATTGTTTCTACCTCTTTCGTTCCGATGGCTAACAGCCTGGGCTATTGGTTCACCTATGGCCTGTATGGTGTTATCTGTATCCTTGCTGCCATCTTTGTATGGAAGCTCGTTCCTGAGACCAAGGGTAAGACTCTGGAGGATATGACCAAGCTTTGGAAGAAAAACTAAGTACTTATTCTGTGAAATATCAAGACCGCCAGGCGTAGAAAGAAACGCCTGGCGGTTTTTCTTTATGCCCCCGGCT
>CAVHWE010000245.1:0-3919 GCA_963639495.1 bacterium
GAAATTTGATAGATATGTGTACTTTTAAAAATATAAATAATTAATAATCATTTTTCGTGTCCACTTTGGGGAGCTGCTACAAGGAAAACTGTTAAAATTTGGAAAAACGGACAAAAAGATGCGTAAATACCTTGGAAAAACGGACAAATTATCGTATATTTGCCATGGAAAAGCGGACAAAATACGTCCGTTTAATATTAGAAAAGGGGACAAGGATATGATTAAACGTAAGATAGACAGATATTTAGCCGATTTCTTCGAAGCGAATAAAAAAGCGTTGATGTTGACTGGAGCAAGACAGATAGGAAAAACATATTCTATCCGTCGTTTCGGTCATGAACATTTTGAAAGATTCATAGAAATCAACTTCATCGAAAATCCAGGCTTGGTAAAGGTCTTCAGCAAGGCGAAGAATAGTCAGGACATCTTGTTGCGTCTCTCCACTGTGACCAGCCAGGATTTGATCAAGGGCAGTACCCTTGTGTTCTTTGATGAAGTGCAGGAATGCCCGGAAATCGTAACTGCCATCAAATTTCTGGTGGAAGAGGGGAGCTATCGCTATGTTTTAAGCGGTAGCCTATTGGGTGTGGAGATCAAGAATCTCCGTTCTGCACCAGTGGGATATATGGATGTGAAAGATATGTATCCTCTTGATTTGGAGGAGTTTGCTACTGTAGTTGGTATCAACGATAGAATTATAGATGCTTTGAGGAAGCATTTTACTGAAGGGACTGCTGTAGATGAATTCATCCATGAAAAGATGATGGAGGTATTCCGCCTTTATCTTATAGTAGGTGGAATGCCTGCAGCTGTTGATAAATATCTGGCTACCAATAATCTGCAAGATGTAATGGCAGAGCAGCAGGCTATCATACGTCTCTATAAGCAGGATATAGCGAAATATGACCCTGACCATAAATTGTATATTCAGGAAATCTTTGACAGGATCCCTGCTGAGCTTGATGCCAAGAACAAGCGTTTCATATTGAAGAACCTGAATGAAAACATCAAGTTTGCACGTTATCAGAACAGTTTCTTGTGGTTGAAGGATGCCGGTGTAGCTTTGCCGGTATATAATGTTGAGGAGCCTACTGTGCCGTTGATTTTGTCGAGCAGCAGAAACTTATTCAAGCTGTTTATGGCAGATATTGGTCTTTTGGCAAGTCTTTATGCGGATGGCATTCAACTGAAGATTTTGGATAACGAACCGTCCATCAACTTTGGTTCGGTATATGAGAATGCCGTAGCACAAGAGCTCTGGGCGCACGGTTTCCAGTTGTATTATTATAACAACAAGCGCCAGGGTGAACTGGATTTTGTGATAGAGCAAAATGGTGAGGTGTTGCCGATAGAGGTTAAATCGGGCAAGGATTATGAGCGTCACAAAGCGCTTACGAATGTGGTGAACTCAACAACTTATCAGATTTCTAAAGCCTATGTGCTGTGTAATGATAATGTGAAGAAGGTGGGAAAAATCACTTATCTCCCTATTTACATGCTGATGTTTATCAAGAAGGAGCAGAAGCTGCCTACCAAATATTCCATTGATTTAAACGGACTGGTTTAAAGGAGCTCAGTATTAAAAGAGAGTCCGGTTTTTTAAAGGACTCTCTTTCATTATATTATGGGTTATTCTACAGTCTCTATCATGTCGATGATGGTATAGATTGGCAAGATATCAAATGAAAATTAGCCTCCTATATCTATGAATCTCCTATTCATATTAATGGATATCAGACTCTTCCGCTGCAGATGCTTTGTTTTCCCTGGGTTGTGGGTTGGGTACGAAGCCAAGGATGGCAACCAGACAACTCATCAAAGGACTGATGATGTTGAAGAAGCAGAAGGGGAGATAGACAAGTGTCGGGATACCAAGAACCGTACTCTGCGTCATACCGCAGGCTGTCCATGGAACCAATACGCTCGTTACGGTAGCGCTATCCTCTGTACTACGGCTCAAGAGTTCCGGACGGTAGCCTCGTTCGGCATACTCATCCTTGTAGATAGATGCATTCATAATAATGCTCAGGAACTGGTCACCCATTACGAGATTGAGCAAGACACCTGATGTCACGGTGCTGCAGACAAGCGATACGGTGCTGTGGATGCTTTTCAGGAGCATGTGGGTAATGGCGTGGAGCATGCCGCTGGCTACCATACATGAACCGAAACACATGGCACAGAGGATGAGCCAGATGGTATTGAGCATGCCAGCCATACCTCGGGTGGCTACGAGATCATTGATGTTAGCCATGCCGCAATCTACCTGGGTATGGGTATAGCAGGTGGTCATGATTCCTTCAAAGAGGCTTTTGGCAGAGATGCTGTCTTCACCTGCTATCCCTACAAGTACTTCCGGCTGGAGAATGAGGGCACAGATGCATGCTGAAAGGGCTGAAAGCAGAAGGGTGATGAGGGATGGAGTCTTACGGTAGATGAGCCATCCTGTAAAAGCCGGAACGAGCATGGTAAACAGAGAGATATTGAAACCATGACTCAGACCGGTAAGATACTGGCTGATATCCACTGGCTTGGAATCATAACAGAGTCCGATGATGAGATAGAGTACCAGCGAGAGCAGGATGCTTGGTATGGTAGTATAGAGCATATAGCGGATATGTGAGAAGAGATCCGCTCCAGCTATACTCGAAGCAAGGACGGTGGTATCGCTCATTGGCGAGAGTTTATCCCCGAAATAGGCACCGGAGATAATAGCTCCAGCGGTGTAGGGGGCTGGTATACCCAGGGCATCACCGATTCCCATCAGAGCAATACCGATGGTGGCAATTGTGGTCCATGAGGTTCCCGTCATCACAGAAATGATGCTGGAGATGATGCATGCGCAGGGAAGGAAAAAGGTTGGCGACATGATCTGTACACCATAATATATTAATGTAGGTACTACACCACTGATCATCCAGGTAGCTGACATCATTCCGATGAGCAGCAGGATCAGGATAGATACTCCGGCATCGCCCACGGTCTTTTTGATCATCTCTTCAAAGATATTCCATTTCATCCTATAGATGCCCATACCGAGTGCTACACAAACGGCTGTGGCTATCATGAGGGCCACCTGAGAGGCACCAGCCAGGGCATCATCAGGGAAGATTTTGACAACCAGGACGATGAGGGTGATAAGTACTGCCAGCGGTATGACAGAAATAAAAGGATGTGGTTCAACTGGCTGCAGAGACGAGCAGGATGCCTGATTCTCTGCAGCTTGAGATTTCTGTTTCTTTTCTTCTTGTTCCATTTGTTAATATTCTCTTATCATTTTAGTTTTTCATTTACTTTGCGTTTTCATCCGTTTCTTCAACGCTTTTCTTCTGTGTATTCGGCAAGAATCCTGCTATGATGCCGAGCAATGGCAGGAAGGCACTCACCTGGAAGATAAACTCGATGCTCGTCTTGTCAGCTAACCAGCCGAAGAAAGCAGAGCCCAAACCTCCCAAACCAAACATCAGTCCGAAGAAAATGCCGGCTATCAGTCCTACTTTATCTGGCATCAGGTCGGTGGCATATACCACGATGGAAGAGAAAGCCGAGGCAATGATCAATCCTGACAGGAAGGTAAAGATGATGGTCCACGTGAAGTTGACGAAAGGCATGGCGATGGCGAAAGGTGCTGCTCCCAGAATGGAAAACCAGATGACATACTTTCTGCCGAACTTGTCACCCAGCATTCCTCCTGCCACTGTTCCTATGGCAAAGGCTGCAAGGAACACGAAGAGACACAGCTGTGAAGTCTGTACCGAGACACCGAACTTATCCATCAGGAAGAAGGTGAAGTAGCTCGTGATGCATGCCGTATAAAAATACTTGGAGAACACGAGCATGATGAGGATAAACAGTGCCCAATACTTCACCCTTTTAGAAATATGGGTATTGAGAAGCGGTTGTTTCTGCGGATGGTTCA
>CAVHWE010000246.1:0-3898 GCA_963639495.1 bacterium
GCTGTAGCCACCGGCTTTGCCTTCGACTGCCAATCACCTGGCGGCAAGGTAAAGCAGCATGTGGAGCTTACGCCTTCGGGGCAGCCACAATATAGCTTGACGTACAAGGGTAAGACGGTTATAAAGCCGTCTACCCTTGGCTACGAGCTTATTGCTGCCGACAACCTGATGGACGGATTCAGCGTGCAGACCCAACATAATAAATTGTAGATAATTAAAAAATAAAACTTTAAAAGAATCTTATTATGAAGAAAGTTTTCTTTACTTTGACATTGATGTCCCTGTTTGGTGGACTTAATGCCTTTGCTGATGTTAGGCAAGATGGCGTAGTATACGACGAAATGTCTGATGGTCAATGTATTGTTGTTAATTACGATAATGCCACAATGCCAGCAAACGGAATTGTAACTATCGCCGCGACTGTTGAGATTGAAGGTAAAGATTGTCATGTGACTGGTATTCTTGGTAGTGAGGACTATCCTGCTTATAAAAATAATGGCAGGACCGGTGATGACCGTGCAGCCTTTGCTAATTGCGAGAAAATAAAAGGTCTGAAATTTGCGGACGGCTCAGGTGTTACGTGGATAGGTGACCATGCCTTTAAATCTTGCTCAAATCTAAAGACTATAGAGAATATACCATCCACATTGAACGATATACGGCGTCAGTGTTTTGAGGGTACTGCATTAGAGAGTGTTGATTTGTCGAATACAAACGTAACCATTATGAAGGATGGTGTGTTCGCTAGAAATACTTCTCTGACTACTATAACGCTGCCTCTTAAACTTGAGAATTTTTGGGATTATGCCTTTTATGGTTGCACCGCTCTCAATAATATAGTTATGCCTTCAACTGTTGTGGGGATATACAACAATGTGTTCGAAGGTTGTACCTCTCTGTCTAACGTTAAATTGAATGAGGGTTGCACAACATTGGGACATCATGTGTTTAAGAACTGTCCTTTAACTGCAGTTACATTCCCTAATACATTGAACAGTATTGGTGAGTGGGCGTTTGAGGGTACCAAGTTGACGACGGTTGACTTGTCGAATACACAGATAAAAAGTCTCCCTAATGGCAGTTTCTATAATTGCCAACAGCTTAATGATGTCAAGTTGCCAAAAGATTTGACTTATATAGGTAAAAATGCTTTTTTCAAATCAGCCATTGCTTCTATAACGTTTCCTCCCTTTTTGCAGAAGATTGACGCTTGGGCATTCCAATATTCGCAGTTGACAAATGTTGTAATACCAACAAATTGTAGTACTATTGAGCAGGGAGCGTTTAGTGATAATGCCAACTTAACAACTGTCGTAGTAAATGGTCTTGAGTGCTATTTGGCATATCAAGCATTTTGGAGCTGTCCTAAGTTGACAGATGTTTATATCACTTCTAATAAAGAACCTGTGGCAGGACGTTATGGCTTCCCATTCGACAATTATCCAACAGTGCATGTAGTGCCAAATTATCTTGATACTTTCAAAGGACTGAAAAACGATGAAAATGAGAATCCTTGTAACACCACGAAGTTTGTCTCTGATCTCTCCATTACCCCCGACAAGGAGTGGACAACATTCACCAGTGCATACAATCTCGACTTCTCAGGCGTTAAGGGTTTGACAGCTTATACCGCTAAGTACGACAAGGAAAAAGATGCGGTTGCCCTTACACAGGTAAAGAAAGTACCTGCTCATACTGGTCTTATCCTTAAGTGTGAAGCAGGCAAAACCTACACATTGCCTATCCTTGCTTCGAATGAAGCCGAACTTGACGCAGTAGACAACCACCTTATTGGTTGTGTTGATGCTCTTTGGTCTGCAGGCCGCGACGTGGACTACTTCTTGCATGATGGCGAATTCGTGAAGTCGAAAAACGATGGTTGGGTACTTCCTGGCAAGAGCTACTTGTTTATTAATGGTGGTCGTAACAATGTAAGCGCGAGCCCATTGCGCTTCTACGTTGGCAACACCTCTACCGCAATCGACGGCATCACCAACAACCCAGTTGTAAAGGATGATGCTTACTACAACCTCCAGGGTGTTAAGGTGCAGCGTCCACAGCACGGTGTGTTCATCCACAACGGCAAGAAGGTTGTGCTTAAGTAATGTGGACCGACAAGGTTCTTGGTGAAAGGTATACATATATACGATATATAATTTAAAATGAAAGAAAATATGAAGAAGACATATCAAACACCGGTTATCACTGTTATCGAAATTGCTGTTGAGAGCCAGATACTCGCCGCAAGCAGCCTTGGCTTCGGCAATGGAGAGATAGACAATCCAGGGGCGGCACATGCTCCAGGAATGAGATACTTCATGGACGACGAGGAGGAAGAATACGACGGTTCCTACTAGAAGTAATCTAATTACACCATCACACCCCAACAGGCTGTGATGGCTACTGCTGTTGCAACATTTTCTTCTTGCGAGGATGAGTTGCCTGCAACTAAGATAGATTAACGTATTTAAATAACCAAACTTGAATAAGGCTATAAAAATGATGAAACATACAATATCCCTCTCCGAGCGAGAAGGACTGTTGAGTATTTTGCTCTTAAGTTTAATGATGATGCTTCCTGCATGGCTTTCTGCTCAAACTGTAAAATCTCCAGATGGCAATCTGAGTGTTACTTTCTCGCTCAATGACAAAGGAACCCCGGTCTATCAAGTAGATTACAAAGGCAAGACTGTCATTAACCCAAGTACATTGGGCATTGAGTTGGCGGAGGAAAACTCTTTGATGGATAAGTTCCGTATCAATAAGACGACTACTTCCACATTTGATGAAAAATGGCAGCCTGTATGGGGTGAGGAGAAAGAGATTCGTAACCATTATAATGAGCTTTTCGTTGAAATGGAAAAGCCTTCTAATGGTAGATACATGAACCTTCGCTTCCGTGTATATAATGATGGTGTCGGCTTTCGTTATGAGTTCCCACAGCAGAAGTTCCTCCCTTATTTCGTAGTGAAGGCAGAGCATACGCAGTTCGCCATGACAGGCGACCATAAGGCTTGGTGGATTCCTGGCGACTATGATACGCAGGAGTATGACTACACAGAGTCAAAACTCTCAGAAATCAGAGGCTTGTTGAAAGATGCTGTTTGCGGCAATGCTTCGCAGACCATCTTCTCGCCAACAGGTGTGCAGACTTCCCTTCAGATGAAAACCAAGGACGGCATTTACCTCAATATCCATGAGGCTGCCTTGGTAGATTATTCTTGTATGCATTTGAATCTCGATGATAAGAACTTGATTTTCGAGTCACAGCTTACTCCTGATGCGCAGGGCAACATGGCGCACATGCAGACACCATGCCATACGCCTTGGCGTACCATCATGGTCGTGGATGATGCCCGCAAGGTGTTGGCTTCTCGTTTGATTCTCAACCTCAACGAACCTTGTAAATATACTGATACCTCATGGATCAAGCCTGTGAAGTACATCGGTGTTTGGTGGGAGATGATTGGTGGTGGCAAACAATGGTCATACACCAACGACCTTCCTTCAGTGAAGTTGGGAGAGACTGATTATTCTAAGGTGAAACCTCATGGTCAGCATCCTGCCAATACAGAGAACGTGAAGAAGTACATCGACTTTGCAGCGAAGAATGGCTTCTCTCAGGTGCTTGTGGAAGGTTGGAACATCGGTTGGGAAGACTGGTTTGGTCATAGCAAGGACTATGTGTTCGACTTCCAGACTCCTTATCCAGACTTCGACCTTAAAGGACTTAACGATTATGCTCATTCCAAGGGCATCCGTCTGATGATGCATCATGAGACTTCGGCTTCAGTTCGTAATTACGAGCGCCATCTTGAGGCAGCATACAACTTGATGAACAAATATGGATACAATTCTGTAAAGAGCGGTTATGTAGGCAACATCATCCCTCGTGGCG
>CAVHWE010000247.1:0-3861 GCA_963639495.1 bacterium
GCTAGGAGCTTTTGGGCTTTCAGCCCGACCTTGCTGCCATTATCTGGACTTATGATACACCCTCCATTGTTTGATGTTAAAAACATTACTTGCCCAATACTTCATCAAGCAAAGTATAGAAAGCAGGATCCTCACCAACGATGGTCTTGATAATCTTACCGTTAGCATCAATCACAATCTTAGTAGGGAAACCTTGAACAGCATAGTCGCTGAGAACCTTACTGTCCTTTGGATTGTAAACATGAATCCATGGCAACTGGTGCTTCTCAACAGCAGCCTTCCACTTAGCCTCTGTATCATTACAATCTACACCAAGAATTTCAAACTTACCCTTGTACTTTTCGTAATACTCCTTCATCTTAGGCATTCCCTTGATGCACCATCCGCACCATGAACCCCAGAAATCGAGAACTACAATCTTGCCGCGAAGACTGGAAAGCTTGAAATCATTTCCCTTAATATCCTTCAGCGTGAAGTCAGGAGCCTCAACACCGGCAGCCTGCACCTTCTTTGCCTTCTCCTCAGCCTCAGCACGCTTCTTAGCCATATCAATCATCGGCTGGTAGAAAGCCTTCATTCTGCCGTTCTTCACATTCTCAGAGAGCAAGCCCAGCAGTTTCTCCATCTTGCTGACATCATCGAACTGCTCTATGATAGTAGCACAAGCCTCATAATCAGGATGCTGTTTTACAAAATCGAAAATCTTATCGTCCTTTGCCTTTTGCAGGGCAGGAGCCTTCTGCTCATATTCTGCCATGATGGTCTGCTGGGTCTCACCATTCTTGATTCTCTGGTTCAGGGAAGCTTCGTAATCTCTCAACTCCTTATTAGCATTCTCCAGCAGAACATCTACTTCATGATACTGCTGATAGAATTTAGAACCCGAAATATCGAAGCGGGTCTTTGCATCGCCCTTAACTTCAGCCTTCTCGCCAGGAACACAAGGCAGGTTGAACATAAACTGACCTGCACCACGATAAGCTTCAGGTGAGAGGAAAACGTATCCGGCTGCCTTATCAAGGTTTGCAGAATAGGTAAACTTGCCATTCTTCACCAAAACCGTATCCATCTTAACATTTCTGCCCTTGTAAACAAGTACAGAATCGGAATTGAAATTCTTCAAATCCACCTTCAACTGGAAGTTGCTCTTCTGAGCCATTGCAACGGTTGATGCAAGGATCAGAGCCGCAGATAAAATCGCTGTTTTCATTTTCTTTTATTATATTTATTCTGATTATACCTTATTATATATAGGGAACGAAGAACGCCTGATTCATCTTCATCCTTATTCTTCATACTCTGTAGTATCCTCAATACCCGCCTCGGCCAAAGCCTCCTTGCGCTCTACACAGGTTCCGCATTTGCCACAATGCTTCTCACCGCCCTTATAGCAGCTCCAGGTTTCAGCATAGTCAATGTCCAACTTCTTACCTATCTCCGCAATCTGCCCTTTGGTAATATTCGTATAAGGAGCTACCACGCGCACATCAACGAACGTTCCTGCTTCAGCAGCCTCATCTATCGCCTTGATAAACTCCGGACGGCAGTCTGGATAAATCGTATGATCGCCACCATGGTTAGCAATGAAAACTTTCTTCAGATTATTACTCTCTGCAATGCCGATGGCAATGCTCAGCATGATTCCATTACGGAAAGGAACCACCGTACTCTTCATATTATCATCAGCATAATGCCCCTCAGGAATTGCATCGGCACCTTCAAGAAGAGAACTCTTGAAATACTGATGCATGAAACCCAAATCTATCGTAATATGCTTGATTCCCAAACGCTCACAATGCATCTTGGCGAAAGGAATTTCACGCTCGTTATGATTACTTCCATAGTTAAAACTAATGCCGAGTGCAATCTCGTCTTTCTTATCGTAGAGCAGCGTGATGCTATCCATGCCACCGCTCACAATGATTACTGAATCCTTCATTTTACTTTGAATTTTGAATTTTGAACTGTATGATTACTTTTTACTTCACCCGAACAGGCAGCGGAATGCTTCTTCCACCTTCCTTACGGGATGAATTTCTATCTTATATTTCTTATGGTCGAAACCATGATTGTTGTACTTCGGAATGATGATGTGCTGGAATCCCAGTTTCTCAGCCTCAGCAATACGCTGCTCGATACGGCTCACCGGACGGACTTCACCGCTCAGACCTACCTCGCCCGCCATACACCAGCCTTGCTCGATAGGTGTGTCAACATTGCTGCTCAATACGGCTGCCAACACACTCAAGTCCATGGCAGGATCGATTACTCTCAATCCTCCGGCAATATTCAGGAACACGTCCTTCTGCATCAGTTTGAACCCCACACGTTTCTCTAGAACCGCCAGGAGCATGTTCAAACGGCGCTGGTCAAAACCCGTTGCCGAACGCTGCGGAGTTCCATAAGCTGCTGTTGAAACCAAAGCCTGAGTCTCTACCAGGAACGGACGAACACCCTCGATGGCTGCGCTGATGGCAACACCCGAAAGCCCGTCATGATCTTCAGTAAGCAGCAACTCTGAAGGATTGCTCACCTGTCGGAGTCCGCCTTGCATCATCTCGTAGATTCCCAACTCAGAAGTACTTCCGAATCGGTTTTTGATGCTACGCAGGATGCGGTACATATAATGCTGGTCGCCTTCAAACTGAATCACCGTATCTACGATGTGCTCCAGAATCTTTGGTCCGGCAAGTGTTCCCTCCTTATTAATATGTCCGATCAAGATAACCGGAATGCCACTCGTCTTGGCAAAACGGAGCAGGGAGGCTGCACACTCGCGAACTTGGGAAACAGAACCCGGCGAACTGTCTACCTCTTCTGTAGCGATAGTTTGGATAGAATCTATAACTATCAGCTGTGGAGCCACTTCCTGGATATGGCTGAAGATTTTCTCCAACTGCGTTTCGCATAGAACCGTAATATGATCAAAGGCTCCTTCTGATGAAAGAGAAGCCGTTTTCTGTGTGTCCGCAGAAGAACCCTCTCTGAGCATCGCCTGTCCTTTAGCCAACCGGTCGGCACGGAGTTTAATCTGATGGGCACTTTCCTCTCCGCTCACATACAGGATGCGGCGGTCAGTCATGTTCAGAATAGTCTGCAAGGTGAGCGTACTCTTACCGATTCCCGGTTCACCGCCCAAGAGCGTGATGCTGCCGGGAACCATTCCGCCACCCAGCACACGGTTCAGCTCCTCGTCCCTCATATCGATGCGCGGTTCATCAATCGCAGAAATATCGCGAAGCTTCATCGGCGCAGCGTCATGCTCGCTGTGCTGCCCGCCAAACATCGTGGCAGCCCCACCATGACGCATGGTCATTCCGGCATTCTTCGCAGCCTGCGATCCGGAATCAGCAGCAATACGAATTTCCTTAAATGTATTCCATTGTCCGCAGCTAGGACATTTGCCCATCCATTTGGCACTTTCCTGTCCGCAATTGCTGCACACAAAAGCAATCTTATCTTTCGCCATTTTATCTCATTTATATGTAATAACGTTTTAACTGCGCACAAAGGTACTATTTATTATCGAAAAATCCAAAAAAAAAGTAATTTGTTAAGAATATATTTCATTTCTCTCCATTTTGTTTAACAAATCAGGCAGAAGGAAGCGCAAAACACGAATTTTGCAAACCCGATATAGCAAACAGGCGATTTCATCTACTAAAAATCATAAAAACCGCTACTATATTTTGCTGATTCAAATATAATTTGTATCTTTGCCTTCGGTTTTTGAAACCAGCAGAAAGGTTTAGAACAATAAATTAGTACATAAACTAAATAAAATTTAGGTAAAATGAAAATTGAAGATTTTAACTTTGCCGGTCACAAGGCAATCGTACGCGTTGATTTCAACGTGCCATT
>CAVHWE010000248.1:0-3860 GCA_963639495.1 bacterium
TCATGAATGCGTTCACACCTCTTATTAACACATACGTTAAACCAAAGCGCTTCGGTGAGAAGCCTGCTAAGAAATAAGGAGGACAGAGACATGCAGAAATTAGAATCATCATTGAAGAACATGGTGCTTGTGCTGGTGGGCGTAGCGCTCATCGTAGGTGCTGTTCTTGCATATATCAATCATCTTACATCTGGTCCTATCGCCGAGAAGGCAGCACAGAGTCTGGCTGCCGGTATTAAGAGCGTGATGGGTACTGAAGAACTCCAGGTGGCTGAGCCTGAAGAGGTAAAGCAGGAGTTTGGCGGTAAGGAATTCTCTTTCACCATCCATAAGTGCTCAGACAAGAGCGGCAAGCAGCTGGGTGCTGCCGTAGAGAGTACTACCGGTGGTTTCGGTGGCGATCTGAAGGTGCTCGTAGGTTTCGATACCGAGGGCAAGATTATGGGTTATACCGTGCTTCAGGCTTCAGAAACTCCAGGTTTGGGTGCCAAGGCTACTACCTGGTTCCAGAAGGACGGAAAGGGTAGCATCATCGGTAAGACTCCAAAGGATGGCGACCTCCACGTAAGCAAGGACGATAAGAGTGGCAATGCAGTAGATGCCATCACCGCTTCTACCATTACCAGCCGCGCCTTCCTCAAGGCTATCAACCAGGCTTATGCCGTTTATGCCAAGAAGGATGTTGACGGCGAGAGCGGTGCATCTCAGAAAGCAGATGCAGAGAGTGGTGCATCTAAAGTTGAACATAACGAAAAGAAAGGATAAACCGATATGAGTAATGTTAAGATTTTGATGAACGGACTCATCAAGGAGAATCCAACCTTCGTGTTGCTTCTCGGTATGTGTCCTACTTTGGCTACAACAACCAGTGCCATCAACGGTCTCTCTATGGGATTGGCTACCATGGCGGTGCTGATTTGTACCAACTTTGTTATTTCCTGTATCAAGAAGATTACCCCGGATATGGTTCGCATCCCTGTTTTCATCGTAGTGATTGCAGCCTTCGTAACCATCCTTCAGATGCTGATGAGCGCTTATGCTCCCGACAGCATCAATCAGGCGCTGGGTATTTATATTCCGCTGATTGTAGTAAACTGTATCATCCTGGGTAGGGCAGAGAGCTTTGCTGCCAAGAATTCGCCTATTGCCAGCCTCTTCGATGGCATTGGTTGCGGTTTGGGTTTCACCCTCGGTTTGACCATCCTGGGTAGTGCCCGCGAGATACTCGGTGCAGGTAGTGTGTTCGGTATCACTCTGTTGCCAGAGACTACCAATATCTTGATGTTTATCCTGCCTCCTGGAGCTTTCCTCACCTTGGGTTACATCATTGCTATATTTAATAAGGTAAAGAAGTAAGCGTAGGCATCGCTTCAAATCAATGAAATAAAATAGAAATTATGGAATATTTATTGATATTTATCTCTGCGATATTCGTCAACAACATCGTCTTGTCGCAGTTCCTCGGTATCTGTCCGTTCCTGGGCGTATCGAAGAAAGTTGATACAGCCATCGGTATGGGTGGTGCCATCGCTTTTGTCCTGACCCTGGCAACCATCATTACCTGGTGTGTTCAGAAGTATGTACTCGATCCGTTCGGATTGCAATATCTCCAGACCCTGGCGTTCATCCTCGTGATTGCAGCCTTGGTTCAGATGGTAGAGATTATCCTGAAGAAGGTTTCTCCTGCGCTTTATCAGGCGCTCGGTATCTTCCTGCCTTTGATTACTACCAACTGTGCCGTGCTGGGTGTAGCCATCCTGGTTATCCAGAAGGACTACAATCTCCTGGAGAGCGTGGTTTACGCCTTCTCTACAGCTCTCGGCTTTGCCCTGGCTCTCATTGTCTTTGCCGGCATTCGCGAGCAGCAGGCTTTGGTCCGTATTCCTAAGGGCATGCAGGGCGTAGCTATCGTCATGGTAACTGCAGCGCTCCTCAGCCTCGCCTTCATGGGATTCTCGGGCGTAGATGGCGGTTTGAAATCGCTCTTCGGATTGGAGTAAAACTTTTACTGAAAGTTGATAAAATAATAATGGGAATTTGCGAATGGTATGAACCGATGCAAATTCCCATTTTTTGTACTTGATTTTTCTTACTCTCTTGCTTGAGGTCTTGATTTTCTTACTCTCTTACTTGAGGTCTTGATTTTCTTAACTCTCTGTCTTTATAAACTTGAAATTATAACTCTTTCTCTTTTCTTATCTTCTGTGTCCGAAGCTTCCACCGCCATTGTTCTTGCTTGGTGTAGAAGAGCGAGGGGTGAATCCGCCGCCACGGTTGCCAGACCCGCTGCTGAATGAACGGCTCATGCTGCTGCGGTTGCCCCCGAAGATATTACTTCTTCCGCTTCCGAAGCTGCTGTTTCCGAAACCACGGCTGTTGTTTCCGAACCCACGGCTGCTGTTTCCGAAACCACGGTTGTTGCTGGTGCTGCTGTTGCTGCTGCCGAAACCGCGGTTAGGGCGACTGTTGCTATTGCCGAAGCCACGGTTGCTGCTGTTGCCGAAGCCTCCGTTGTTATTTCCGAAGCCTCCGTTCTGAGGGCGGTTGCTGTTTCCGAAGCCAGCGTTGTTGTTAGGGCGGCTTGCATTACCGAAACCACGGTTTGGGTTCATCTGAGGTCTGTTCTCGCGGTTCAGATTTCCGAAAGATCTTCCTCTGCCGTAATCACCACGGTTGAATCCGTCTCTCATACCTACTCTAGGATGTCCTCCTGGGTGAGGTCCACCAAAACTTCTTCCGTGATACCAGCTTCTGTTTCCGTTTACTCGCCAGCTATGACCTCCACGGTAAGATACGTAGAAGTGAGGGCGACCGAAGTAGAAGTAGTCGCGGCGAGGATAGCGGGCGTAGATGCCGAAGTGCCAGTAGCCTGCATTCCAGTAGAGCGGACGGTAGAAGTAGGTGGCATTGATATATGTTCTATACTGCCAGTCGAGCAGGATATAGCTCAAATCCATATTGCGCTGGCGCCAGTAAGCACCATACAGGTCATCGTATGTATCTACACTCATCAGGTAGTCGAGGTTCACCTCGTAAGCTGCCTCATACTGGTCTTCCGTAAGATTGAGCTCGTAAGCCATCTTGTCTGTCAGGAAGAGAGCCTGCTGTCTTGCCTGCTCATAACTCATTGCAGAAGCGGTAGTGAATGTCATCATGAACATGGCTACCAGAGCTATTATCATTCGTTTCATAATCGTATATCTTTTAATTGTTATACTTCATGTTTCTTTTTTCTGGTGCAAAGATACGATGTTTTTTGCTTCCACGGTCGGGATTTCCCCTAAAGGGGTGGGGGAAAATCCCTACTTCTTTATTTTGTGCCTGATAGTTATATATATAATAAGGTATAGAACCGGAGTGGAGCGTAAAGGTTTGCGTGAAGTTTTTCGCTGTTTTTGGAACAATCAAACGAAATATTTACTACCTTTGCACTCAGAAAAAAACAATCTGATAAATAGATTGGAATTTAAAACGGAAAGTAAAATAATAAAGACAAAATAAACAAATCATGAAAGAGCTAAAAGCATTAAACAAGCGCACTGCTCCTAAGAGCGTCGCTCCAGAGAAAATCATTCAGTTTGGTGAAGGTAACTTCCTCCGTGCATTCGTAGATTGGATTGTATGGAATATGAACAAGAAAACCGACTTCAACGGTTCTGTCGTTGTAGTTCAGCCATTGGCTGGTGGTATGGTTGACTGGCTGAACGGTCAGGACTGCCTCTATCACGTAAACCTTCAGGGTAAGGAGAACGGCCAGGCTATCAATACATTGGAGCGTATTGACGTTATCAGCCGTGCATTGAACCCATATTCTCAGAACCAGGCTTTCATGGCTTTGGCTGAGCAGCCAGAGATGCGTT
>CAVHWE010000249.1:0-3856 GCA_963639495.1 bacterium
AGCGCACGTCGTTCGGGACGATGAGGTCGCTGGTTCGAGTCCAGTAATCCCGACCAAAAGCCGTCTAATGTGCCTATACACAGGGGATTTGCCTTGGTCGTGGCCAATATGGTCGGTACAATTTCGGTATCACAAGAACTTAAAAATCCGTAAGCCTATGAAGTTTATAAAGGATTTTTTTTATATCAATTACCATGAACGGCGAGCATTACTCGTAATCCTGACCCTGCTCGTTGTCAGTACCACAATGATTTTCATTGTAGGTTCTAAAGAAACTATGCCATCAGAAAAACAACAAGCCCATAACGATAGTATCATCAGACATGCCACGCGGCAACAGCCAGGCTATTATGACGAAGGACTTCAGTCGAGCGAAGTATTCGCCTTTGACCCCAATACGGCAAGCCAATCTGATTTCCAACGGCTGGGACTGGAATCATGGCAAGCCAGAAACATCATCAAATACCGAAATAAAGGAGGTATCTTCAGGACACCTAGAGACTTTGCACGGGTTTACGGACTAACCAAGAAGCAATACGAAAAACTGCTGCCCTTTATCAGAATTGGTAAAGACTACCAGCCGGCTGCCAACTTTTACCCAAGAGAAAGATACAACTACGGCTATCAAGAGACAGCTATAAGAACTAGAGATGAAAGGAAGAAAGACACTACCCAATACAATTATCCACGGAAACTGAAAGAAGGTCAGTATATCAACATCAATTCTGCTGATACGACCGAACTGCAGAAAATTCCCGGCATAGGCTCTTACTATGCCAGAAGCATCATCCGTTACAGAGAGCGGTTAGGCGGTTTCGTTTCCATGAGCCAGATACAAGAAGTGGAAGGCGTGCCCGAGACAGCCCTCCACTATATGAATATTGATGCAAAACATATCCGGAAAATGAATGTCAACCAGCTCAGTTTAGCCGAACTGCGCAAACATCCTTACCTGGACTTTTACCAGGCAAAGGAAATCGTTAACTACCGCAGAACCCACGGCCCGCTGAGAAGTGTGGATGATTTGCGTCTTCTCAAAGACTTTCCACCTGCCGAAATAGAAAGAATCAAGCCGTATCTTGCCTACTAGGGGCAAGATAGCCTGTCTGCAAGTTTGCCGGTTTTGTTAAATGACACCAAACTGGTGCAGGAAGATAAGGAAAATACAGATTGGACAGATAAAACGGATGGTGAACAGGAAAACAGGGAAGAGAGTTCCCTTCAGGGTTCCCCAGTTGGTAAACTCATCACGCACAATCTTCTTAGGCACATACCATCCCAGGAACAGACAGGTGATGAATGAACTCAACGGCATGAGCAACTGGGCAGTAAAGTTGTCACAATTGCTCAGGAAATCCTTGCCGAAGAAACCCAAATCAGGTACGGCACCCTGAGAGAGCGAACAGAATACAGCTATGATGCAGCAAACGATGGTCTCGAACCAGGCTCCCTTGGCACGGCTTATCTTACCCTCCTCATAAATAAAGGCGGTACCTATCTCGTGCATCGAGATGGTAGAAGTCAGGGCTGCCAATACCAGCAAAGCATAGAACAACACCGAAATCACATAACCGACAACCGGCATGTTACCGAAAGCCTCCTGGAATACGTTTGGCAAGGTAATGAATATGAGCGAAGGACCGCTGTCTGGCTGCACACCTACCGAGAAGGCTGCAGGGAATATCATCAAACCTGCCAATACGGCGATTACCGTATCAATGGTCACAATCTGAGTAGCCGACTTCAAGAGATTGGTCTGTCTGTTGAAGTAAGAGGCATAAGTACACAGACATGCCGTACCCATACTCAAAGAGAAGAACGCCTGTCCCAGCGCTTCGAGCAACACGTTTTCATCTACCTTAGAGAAATCCGGCTTCAGCAGGAACTCCACTCCTTTCATCGCTCCCGGCAGAGAGCAGGAAGCAATCACGATAACTACCAACAGGAAGAAAAGCATAGGCATCAGAATCTTGGATGCTTTCTCTATACCATTGCGTACACCGCGCACTACCACCATGTGGGTAAGCAGGATAAAACCTACTGCCCATAAGGTAGGACGGATAGGATTGGCTGCAAAGGTCTGGAAATAGGTCTTCACATACTCTGCGTCACCATGAACACCGCCCATGATACTGGCATAGAGATACTGCAGGCACCAGCCAGCCACTACGGCATAGAAACCCAGGATAATCATAGAGGTGATGACACCCATCAAGCCCAAAGCACCCCAAGCCTTATGCTTTCCCAAATTGGAATAAGCTCGGGCTGCATTAGAAGCGGAATGGCGGCCGATGATGAATTCGCTCATCATGCCAGGCAATCCGAGCAGGATGATACATACCAAATAGATGAGAATGAAGGCGGCGCCACCATTCTGACCTGCCATATAAGGGAAACGCCACACATTACCCAAACCGACTGCCGAGCCGGCTGTGGCAAGAATAACGCCCAACTTACTACCAAAATTTCCTCTTGTTTCCATTATCTAAATCTTTAATGTGTAGTGTTTGTTGTTTTCCGAAGAAACGGCAGATGCTACACCTTATTATATATAGTTATATCCGATTACAAATACTTTATCCGAAGACACCAAACTGGTTCAGGAATACCAGGAAGATGAGGACAGGACAAACGAACTTAATCAGGAAAAGATAAATACCGAAGAGACGGCCCTTCAAGGTTCCCCAGTTAGTAAACTCATCCTGTACAATCTGCTTAGGTACATACCAGCCCAGGAACAGGCAGGTAAGGAATCCTCCCAGAGGAAGGAATATCTGACCCGTAACGAAGTCGAACCAATCGAACAGCGCCTTTCCGAAGAATGAAAGCTTATCTGTTGCACCCAAAGAGAGCGAACAGAAGGCTCCGATGATGGCACAGGAAACCGTAACGATGGTAGCACCCTTCTTGCGGTCTATCTTCAACTCCTCGTAGAAGAAAGAAGTATTCACCTCATGAAGTGACATCAGCGAGGTCAGGGCAGCTACCGACAGCAATACGTAGAAGAGCAGCGAGATAATCCATCCCAATACAGGTAACGATGCAAACGCCTGATTAAAGACATTCGGCAAAGTGATAAAGATGAGCGAAGGACCACTATCCGGTGATACTCCTACAGAGAAGGCTGCAGGGAAAATCATCAGACCAGCCAGTACTGCTACCAGCAAATCGATGATGGAAATCTGCAAAGCACTCTTAAAGAGATTGGTCTGACGGCTGAAGTAAGAAGCATAGGTACAGATACAGCCCATACCGATACTCATAGAATAGAACGACTGTCCCAAAGCATTCAGGAACACGTTTCTGTCTACCTTTCCGAAATCAGGCTTCAACAGAAACTCCACGCCCTTACCTGCATCCGGCAACAGACAAGCTGCTACCACAATGATCAAAAGCAGGATGAACAGGAGAGGCATCATCACCTTAGAAGCCTTCTCTATACCGCCGCGCACACCATGAATAATCACGAAATGACAAATCAGGAATATCGCTACCGTCCACATAACCGGACGTACAGGATCAGAAGAAAACTCCTTGAAGTAATTCGCCACAAAGGTAGGGTCACCATGCAGTTCGCCCATGATGCTGGCATAGACATACTGCAGACACCAGCCCGAAACCACCGCATAATAGCCCGTAATCAGGAAACCGGTAAGCACCTCAAGATAGCCTACCCACTTCCATGCCGTACCATTAGAGAGTTTGGTATAGGCACGTGCGGTATTAGAGGCACCATGACGGCCGATGATAAACTCAGAAATCATACATGGAATGCCCAACAGGAGCACACTTCCGATGTATACCAGAATAAAGGCTGCGCCACCTTCCTGACCAGCCATATAAGGGAAGCGCCATA
>CAVHWE010000250.1:0-3851 GCA_963639495.1 bacterium
GATTTACTACCTGATAGGTCTTTTCGGCTGGTATATGGTCGATTACGGTACCGTTTTCGATAGCCGCAACCACTAATTGACTTTTATTGTTTCCCATCTCTTTTTTTTTAAATGTTGAGTGTTGAGTGTTGAATGTTGAGTGTTGAATGTTGAGTGAGGCTTGCGCCCTTGAGGGCCATGTTAGGTGTCCGTTAGGCAACTTAATATTCAACATTCAACATTATTCAATTATGCTTTTATCGTTCTTCACATCATCGAGCGAAATGCCGAGGCAGTGGCAGAAGATAGCCTCACGTGCATAGAGACCGTTCTGAGCCTGCTGGATATAGTATGCATGTGGATCATCATCTACATCGTAAGCAATCTCGTTGACACGTGGCAGCGGATGCATGATCTTCATGTTCTCCTTAGCCTTGCAGAGCATGTCACGCTTCAGGATATACACGTTCTTTACGCGTTCATACTCCATCAGGTCGCTGAAACGCTCCTTCTGTACACGTGTCATGTAGAGAATGTCGGCATCTGCAATTACATCTTCGTTAAAGTCCTCGTGCTCAACATATTTGATGTTGTGCTCCTTGCAGTAGAGTTTATACTCTTCTGGCATGGCGAGTTCCTTAGGTGCGATGAAATGGAAGGTAGGATTGAAGTGGCGCATGGCTGTGATAAGTGAGTGAACGGTGCGGCCATATTTGAGGTCACCCACGAGATAGATGTTCAAGTTCTCCAGGGTGCCCTGGGTCTTGTAGATAGAGTAGAGGTCGAGCAGGCACTGTGAAGGGTGCATGTGTGCGCCGTCGCCTGCATTGACGATAGGCACTGGTGCTACCTCACTGGCATACTGGGCTGCTCCCTCGATGAAATGGCGCATGGCGATTACATCGGCATAGTTGCTTACCATCAGGATGGTATCCTTGAGGGTTTCACCCTTGGTGGTGCTGGATGTCTTGGCATCAGAGAAGCCAATGACACGGGCGCCAAGACGGTTGGCAGCGGTTTGGAAACTGAGTTGGGTACGAGTTGATGGTTCGAAGAAAAGGGTCGCTACGACCTTTCCCTTCAGCAGCTCCCTGTTCGGGTGCTTTTCGAACTCTTGCGCCATTTCCAGGAGGTACATGATTTTCTCCTTGGAAAGGTCTGCAATGGTCACAAAATTATGTTTTTCCATTTGAAATATGATTGAATGTTCTAAAATCGCCCCCAAAGTTACATAAAAAATCTGATTTATGTGCGATAAATCAAAACTTTTATGTAATTTTGCACAAATATTTAAAGAAATAGTGATGAGAAAGCGATTTATACATATTTTATGGGCTGTTTTCGGCACCGGTATACTCACGGTTATTCTTGCCTTTGTTGCCATCTGGTTTGGAAAGATTGGCTACATGCCCGACATCGAGGATCTGCAGAATCCTATCAACAGATTTGCCACCCAGGTTTACTCTGCCGATGGTAAGGTGCTTGGTACGTGGAACCTGAACAAGGAAAACCGTATTGTGATTCCTTATAAGAAAATGTCACCTTATTTAATAAAGGCGCTGGTGGCTACCGAGGATGAGCGATTCTATGAGCATTCGGGTATCGACTTCCGTGCACTGGGACGTGCCATCGTCAAGCGTGGTATCCTGGGACAGACTAATGCGGGTGGTGGAAGTACCATCACGCAGCAGCTCGCCAAGCAGCTTTATTCTGAGAAGGCAGGCAGTACGATGGAACGATTGTTGCAGAAGCCGATAGAGTGGGTGATTGCGGTGAAGCTGGAACGCTATTATACCAAAGAGGAGATTCTGGCTCTCTATCTCAATTACTTCGATTTCCTGCACAATGCTGTAGGAATCAAGACGGCGGCCAATACCTATTTTAATAAGGAACCGAAGAATCTGACCCTCTGTGAGTCGGCAACGCTCATCGGACTGTGCAAGAATCCGTCGCTCTTCAATCCGGTTCGCTATCCGGAGAGAGCGAGGGAGCGCAGAAATGTGGTTCTTTCGCAGATGGTGAAGGCGGGGTATCTGAGCCGGAGCGAGTATAGCCAGTGTGCTGCTGAGCCGCTGACACTCAATTTCCACCGTACCGACCATAAGGATGGTTCGGCTACTTATCTGCGTGAGTTCCTTCGCCAGTATATGATGGCTAAGCGTCCGGAGCGTAGTGATTATCCATCCTGGAACCGTGCCCAGTTTGTGGTGGATTCTACCCAGTGGGAGACTGATCCGCTCTATGGATGGTGTAACAAAAACTATAAGAAGGATGGTTCGCCATACAATGTATATAGTGACGGTTTGAAGGTATTTACTACTATCGATAGCCGTATACAGCAGTATGCAGAAGAGGCTATGTATCAGCATGTAGCCCGCTATCTGCAGCCTCGCTTCAGTGCGGAGATAGCCCGCAAGCCGAGTGCGCCGTACAGCGATAAACTGACACCGGCACAGATTAAGAATATCCTGAACCGCAGTATCACCCAGAGTGAACGTTACCGTACGATGAAGGCTGCGGGATATTCTGAGGATGAAATCAAGGCGGCATTCCGCAAGAAGCAGGAGATGACCGTATTTACCTATCATGGTGATATTGATACGCTGATGAGTCCGCTCGATTCTATCCGTTATTACAAGAGTTTTCTGCGTAGCGGTTTTATGAGCATGGATCCTAAGACGGGTGCTGTGAAAGCGTATGTGGGTGGATTGGATTATACTCATTTCATGTATGATATGGTGAGTCTGGGACGCCGGCAGGTGGGTTCTACCATCAAGCCATTCCTTTACAGTCTGGCGATGTCTAACGGCTTCCAGCCTTGCGATCTGGCGCCTAACCGTCAGCAGACCTATATGGTAGCTGGCCGTCCGTGGACACCTCGCAATGCCAACCATTCACGTGCCGGACAGATGGTACCGCTGAGTTGGGGATTGGCGCAGAGTAGCAACTGGGTGAGTGCTTATCTGATGAGTAAGCTCAATCCGCAGCAGTTCGTACAGATGTTGCGCGACTTCGGCATCAACAATCCTGATATCCATGCATCCATGAGTCTCTGTCTGGGACCGTGTGAGGTAAGTGTCAGCGAGATGGTGAGCGCTTATACCGTATTTGCCAACCACGGCATCCGTACTGCTCCAATGTTTGTGAGCCGTATCGAGGATAATGAAGGTAATACGATTGCTACCTTCCAGCCACGTATGAACGAGGTGATCAGTGCCGATAATGCCATGAAGATGCTTACCATGCTGATGGGCGTTGTGGATAATGGTACGGCAGGAAGACTGCGCTACCGTTATAACCTGGAAGGACAGATTGGCGCCAAGACCGGTACTACCAATAACAACAGCGATGGTTGGTTTATCGGCTTTACTCCACAACTCGTAAGTGGCTGCTGGGTAGGTGGTGAGGAGCGTGATATCCACTTCGATTCCATGAGTATGGGTCAGGGCGCTACCATGGCTTTGCCTATCTGGGCGATATTCATGAAGAAGGTTTATGCCGACCCGTCGCTGGGTATCAGTCCTGCTATCAAGTTCGATTTGCCGGAAGACTACAATCCTTGTTCCCGTAAGGCAGCCGAACAGGATGACTCAGAGGAAGTAGGAGCTGGCAGTATCGACGAAGTTTTCGAATAAAAACCAAGGCATTCGCCATTTTTGCATGTATTTATTTTAAATAGTGCAAAAATGGCGAATGTTATTTGTTTATATGCATTTTTTTTTGTATTTTTGCAGAGTTTTAGAACATGCATAGCCCGAATGATGTTTCTTAGGGTTTTTCAAAATAGAAATAAAATAAAAAATCATTATAATGAACGTTTCATACAAATGGCTTAAAGAATACGTCGATTTCGATTTGACACCACAGGAGAC